>JBCKWF010000060.1:0-10588 GCA_038922895.1 Gammaproteobacteria bacterium | reverse complement strand
TCAGACAGAAACAACATGCCCCTGTACCAGATCAGGTCGATAAACAGAAAAACTGGATAGTTTTGTTTCCGGCACCGTCTATCCGCACCCGTCAAGACCGTTTTCCATATCTGGATTTGCTGATCGCAAGACAGGACCTGCCTGAGGGAATCAAGGCAGGAACGGGGGTCTACGTGACTGATCTGCCAAATTCCATCGGCACGCGGGTTGCCTATGCGTGCATCAAACCTGAGCTGAAAAGTTTTGAACTGCTGACACTGGCGCGCAAACTGGTCGGTGTGCACAAAGGTGCGAAGTCCGGCAGTATTGCGCTCGATATCGGTAGTTTCGATGCACGTCAGCGGCACCGGCTAAGTGAGGCCATCGTCGCCGCTGCCGCCGCAGTATCGGTAGACATGCCCAGCTTCAAGAGCAAACCCAGGGACGAACAAGCCTTAAGGGAATTACATATCTTTGGCCACGTCGCGCAGGACGGATACCGGCGCACACTGGCCGAGGCCGAGGGCAATGCCCTGTGCCGTTATCTGAGTATACTGCCGCCCAATAGTCTGACCCCGACCGAATACCTGGCCACGATCAAAACACTGAGCAGGCAACATGGCTGGAAACTGGAGTTTCTGGATATTGCTGCACTGAAGCAGAGGAAGGCCGGTGCCTTTCTGGCGGTGGCCCAGGGCAGTCCAGTCGCCGATGCGGGTATTGTGCACCTGCGATATAGCCCGGCGAAAAAGCAGGTAGCAACTCCGGGTCTTGCACTGGTAGGTAAAGGCATCTGTTATGACACCGGTGGCACCAACGTGAAACCAGCCAAGTTTATGTACGGTATGCATGAAGACATGCAGGGCAGCGCGGTAGCGCTCGGTGTATTGCTCGCATTGACCAGACTGAAGGTCAACTTTCCTGTCGATTGCTGGCTGGCACTGGCGATGAATCATATTGGTCCGCTGGCTTACAAACCTAATGATGTGGTCACTGCAGCAGACGGTACCACGATAGAGGTCATTAATACCGATGCCGAAGGCAGGATGGTGCTGGCAGATACGCTGGTGTTTGCCTCGGAACAAAAACCGTCCTTGCTGATAGACTATGCCACACTGACCGGTGCCTGTGTATACTCTGTCGGCACGGCCTACAGTGGTGTGTTTACAAACCAGCACACTGCAATAGCAAAACTAATCAAGGCCGGACAGGAAAGCGGCGAGCGGGTCTGGCCGTTCCCGATGGACGAGGACTATGATGAGGCATTGAAGAGTGACATTGCCGATGTGAAACAATGCGCACTCGAAGGCAATGCCGACCACATTCTTGCCGCGCGGTTCCTGCAGCGCTTCGTTAAAAATGATACGCCGTGGGTACATATCGATCTATCCAGCAGCAGAAACAAGGGTGGATTGGCACATATTCCTACCGATACGACCGGATTCGGGATAAGATACACATTAAATCTTTTGTTTGATAACAGGATATCCTGATCTGCATTTCGAATTTAACAACACCCGCAATACAACAAGTATAAGGAGATAATATGACAATTAAAGTTGGTGACAAGGTACCAGAAGGCGTATTCAAGATAATGAAGGCGGATGGTCCAGGTGCTTACAGTTCAAAAGAATTGTTTTCAGGCAGGAAGGTAGTCCTGTTTGCCGTTCCGGGCGCGTTTACCCCGACCTGTTCAAAGTCGCATCTACCCGGTTTTATCGAGAAGGCGGGTGAATTCAAAAAGAAGGGAATTGACGCAATTGCCTGTATGGCGGTCAATGACGTATTCGTCATGGGCGCATGGGGCGAATCCGCCAATGCGGGAGACAAGGTGCTTTTGCTGGCAGACGGTAACGGTGAATATGCCCGCGCACTGGGTCTGGAACTCGACGCGACCGGTTTCGGTATGGGCAAGCGCAGCAAGCGTTTCGCCATGGTGGTCGATGGTGGGGTGGTTAGCCAGTTGCATGTCGAGGCCCCTGGTGAATTCAAGGTCAGCTCGGCGGAGCATATTCTCGCGAATCTGTAACTGGCGGGACTCGGGACTCGGGGTTCGGGATTCGTTACTGGTCAGCAAAACTGTTGTCTGTCATCCTGAGCGAGCGCAACGAGTCGAAGGATCCTAAAAGATGCCTCGATTCGCGGAGCTTGCCCTGAGCGTAGTCGAAGGGGCTCACTCGGCATGACAATCAATTGAGTAAGCGTTTATCAACGTGTAATGAGCAATAATATCCCTAGGCCAGATATCCCCACCGCAACCACCGTAAGGTATGTCAACACCGTCACCCTTCTGTAAGTCTGTTTCAGCGTTTCCGCCAGTGACTCATTCTGTTTTGCCAGTTGTTCAATCAGACGTATTTGTTCAACATCGGACTCGTAATTTTCATGCAGTCCTGCTTCGATCTGTTTTATCTGTTGTTGCAGACCTTCGATCGTCACCGGCAGGGTTTCATTGGCAGGGTCTGTATCACTTTCCTTTTCCCGCATTAGCTTCAATAGCTTACCTGCCGCCTGGATGATCATCGGGGCACTATTCAGAATCGTGGTCAGTGTAGCGGGTGTCATGCCAGCATGTTTATCATAGAGTCTGGTCTGGATATAGCGGATTTTCAGGTAGATCGTGATAATTCCGGAGGTCCTCGCCCGCATTGTCAGCAGGGTTCAAGAGGCACTTTAGCATGGATTTGTTGTCCTAACAGATGTCAGGAATTCCCGCCGCCGGATGCCAATACTATAAGCTGTTCAGGCCCGAAGAACCTTATCAGGTTCCGGCCGGATCATATATTATAGTCGCGGTCACACCGGCATCCGCAAAGTGGGAACCAGGTTTTACCCGGTAGGGACAATTATGTTTTCAATTCAAACCAGATGAAGGAATAGACAGATGTCAGTATTACCAGCAATACATAAACTTCAGGATTTTATTCGCTTGCAGATTATTGGTCAGGAAGTGCTGATCAACAGGCTGTTACTTGCACTGTTGGCGGACGGACATCTGCTGGTCGAGGGTGCGCCCGGCCTGGCAAAGACCCGTGCGATCAAGGTGCTGGGGGAAGGGATCTCTGGTGATTTTCACCGCGTCCAGTTCACGCCGGACCTGTTACCGGCGGACCTGACCGGTACCGAAATCTACCGGCCGCAGGACGGCTCATTTCATTTTCAACAGGGGCCGCTATTTCATAATCTGGTGCTCGCGGATGAAATCAACCGTGCCCCGGCCAAGGTCCAGTCGGCATTGCTTGAGGCTATGGCTGAAAGGCAGATTACCGTTGGCAAACTTACCTACAAGTTGCCTGAACTGTTTCTGGTGATGGCGACCCAGAACCCGATTGAACAGGAAGGCACCTATCCATTGCCAGAGGCGCAGCTGGACCGCTTTCTGCTACATGTCAGCATTACCTATCCGAAGGCAGACGAGGAAAAAATAATCCTGGAGCTGGCGCGTACAGAAGCACGGCGACATTATCAGCTGAATACTACTGCTTATACACCGTTGAGTCAGGATGTGATCTTTGCGGCGCGTGAAGAAGTATTGAATGTATACATGTCGGATCAACTCCAGCAGTACCTGATCCAGCTGGTACTGGCATCGCGTGATCCGGCAGTTTACGGTTCAGACCTGGCCGAGTGGATACAGTATGGCGGCAGTCCCCGTGCCACGATCACCTTGGATCGATGCGCACGTGCACATGCCTGGCTGGCCGGACGCGAGTATGTGCTGCCGGAAGATATCCAGACCCTGGCATTTGATGTGTTGCGACATCGCCTGATCCTGAATTATGAGGCCGAGGCCGACGGGATCACCACGGACAAGGTCATAGCAGAACTGATAGCACGTATCGCTGTGCCCTGATGCAGTCACCGAAACATCCAGTCAACGAAGCGGTACAGATTACCGTTCCGGGCATTGTCAGCCTGAACCGTTATTCCGCGCTGATTCCACTCAGCCCTGGTCAGATCCTGGCGCGCCAGGCCGGGAACTACCAGTCACCGTTCAAGGGCAGGGGCATGGAGTTTGATGAATCCAGGTTGTACCAACCGGGCGATGACATACGCAATATAGACTGGCGTGTCACTGCGCGCACTGGCAAGACTCATACAAAACTGTTTCGCGAGGAAAGGGAACGTCCGGTATTTCTGTGGGTGGATTTACGTGCATCGATGTTCTTCGCCACGCGCGGCAGGTTCAAATCAGTGCTCGCATCACAGCTGGCTGGATTGCTGGCATGGAGTGCGGTGCATCACGGTGACAGGCTGGGTGGGGTGATCTTTTCGGAAACAACGAGTCGTGAACTGAAACCACATCGTGGCAAGACCGGTGTGCTGAGATTTATCAACAAGCTGGTTGAACATCCTGCCTGGCAGGATCCTTACAAGGCGCAATCTGACAAGTTCGCGATAGGCAGGGAGTTGATCCGCTTGAGACGGGTAACGCGTCCGGGTAGCATGATCTTCCTGATCAGTGATTTCAGATATCTGGATGAGACGGATGAAAACCAGATAATTCGCCTGAGCAAACACAATGATGTGGTCATGATTTTTATACGGGACGTGCTGGAAGAGGCCTTGCCCCGGGACGGCCAGTACTGGATCAGTGACGGTCGCAAGGAGCTGTCGATCGATACGTCAGATAAAAACTATACGCAAGCATACCATAACCGCTATCTGCGACATGCGGGGCGTTTGTCGCGGCTGACGCGCATGGGCAATATCTTGCTGATTTCCTGTACGACTGCCGATGACCCGTTGCAGGTATTGAAAACCAGCATGGCGGCAAATTCAAGAAAATGACCGACCCGTTGCAACTGCCATTACGTGATATACATCTGCCGGGTGAGATTCCGTTCTGGCCGCCCGCGCCGGGATGGTGGATCCTGACCGCATTGATTGTTGCTGCCACGATCGCTGGTTGGCTGCTATACCGGCACAAGCAGATGCTGAAATTGTCTGCAACCCGGTTGGCAGGTGTAGAACTGCGGAAAATCATAGGCCAGTATGCAACAGAAAAAGATCCGCTGATGCTGTTAACGCAGTTATCGATATTACTACGGCGGCTCAGTATCAGTCTGTTTCCCAGGACTGAAGTCGCAAGCCTGACCGGACAGGCCTGGCTGGAGTTTCTTGATCGTAAGGCAGCGCTGAATAGTTTCGCTACAGGCGCGGGCCGCTTGTTGTGTGAGGCGCCCTATCGCCGCAAAGTTACTGCAGACGAGGCTGAGCTCGTGCTGAAACATTGTCAGGACTGGATCGAGGTTGTGGCATCAGGTAAAGCGCGATGATTAATTTTGAATGGCCACTGATGCTGTTGTTTCTACCGTTGCCACTGCTGGTCCGGTATATCAGTCGTACGACGACTTCAGGCCGGGAGGCGGCCTTGCGTGTACCGTTTCTGGAAGAATTCAGTGCACAGACGGGTATGCATACCCGTGTATTAACAGTGGCATGGAAAACGCTGCTGGCGACACTGGCCTGGGCGCTGCTGGTCCTCGCCGGAATGAGGCCGCTATGGATAGGTGACTTTATCGAAATGCCGGTCAGTGGCCGCGATATGATGTTGGTGGTCGATCTTTCCGGCAGTATGCAGGAAGAAGACTTTTTGATTAACGGTCAAAGGGTAGATCGATTGACCGCACTTAAATATGTCGCCGGTGATTTTATTGATCGGCGGGTTGGTGACCGTATCGGCCTGATCCTGTTTGGTGACAGGGCCTATATGCAGGCACCACTGACGCTGGATCGTGAAACCGTAAAAACACTTTTATATGAGTCTGTTATCGGTCTGGCCGGCAGGGCAACCGCGATCGGCGATGCGATTGGTCTCTCTGTTAAACGCCTGCGCGAACAGAAAAACTCGAACCGCATCCTGATACTGCTGACCGATGGCGCAAACTCGGCCGGCGAGGTCGAACCGATCGAGGCCGCGAAGCTGGCTGCCAGAGAGGGTCTGAAAATTTATACTGTCGGTATCGGCGCGGACGAAATGATAGTGGAATCCTTTTTTGGTACGCAAAGAGTGAATCCCTCTGCCGATCTGGACGAGAAGGCGCTGACAGAGATTGCAGAAATCACCGGCGGTCGGTATTTTCGTGCGCGTGATACCGAGCAGCTGGATCAGATTTACGCGATCCTGGATGAACTTGAGCCGATACAACAGGACGTAAAACGGTTCCGGCCGATGCAATCACTGTATTTCTGGCCGTTGGCATTGTCTGTAATAATCGCGGCCGGTTTGTTGCTGCATCAATTCTCCCGGCGTGCACTATGATATTTCCTGAACAGTTTCATTTTCTGCGACCATACTGGTTGCTCGCATTTATTCCGCTGGCATGGATCCTCTGGCGCATAGTCAAAAGCAGTCTGCTCAGCCGCAGTTGGGAGGCGATAGTTGACAGGCAATTATTGCCGTACGTACTGGTAGGCAATACTCATGCTAAGGATTCATTACCTGCGTTCCTGCTTGGCCTGTGTGGGGCGATCGCGATACTCGCACTCGCAGGACCGGTTTGGGAAAAGCTGCCACAACCTGTGTTCAGTACCCAGTCTGCACTGGTACTGGCACTGGATCTGTCGCGCTCAATGAATGCAGGTGATATCGCACCCAGCCGGCTGGAACGGGCCCGCTTCAAAATCGCTGATTTACTCGCGAAACGGGCGGAGGGCCAGACCGCGTTACTCGTGTTTGCCGGTGATGCGTTTACCGTAACGCCGCTGACCACTGATGTCGCTACCATCGAGTCCCAGCTACAGGCACTGACGACGGATATCGTGCCGGTACAGGGTAGCCGAACCGATAGGGCGGTCAGCCTGGCCCTGGATCTGCTGAAAAATGGCGGGGCTGCAAGGGGCGATATCCTGCTGATTACCGATGAAGTGGACCTGGATCGTAGTTCACAACTTGCGCAAGAGGTACAAAAATCCGGCTATCGTCTGTCCATACTCGGGGTTGGTACAAAGGAGGGTGCACCGATTGCAAAACCGGACGGCGGCTTTATGACTGACTACTCCGGAAACATCATCGTACCGGTACTGGATGCAGGCACTATGCAACAACTGGCGGCGCAAGGTGGTGGCCGCTATATGCAGATCAGTCTTGACGATGCTGATGTAGACAGTCTGCACAACTTTTTTTCCTCGTGGATTGACGAGGGCGATATGACCGAGACCGAATTTGAAACGGACATATGGCATGAACAGGGCCCCTGGCTGCTGCTTGTGCTGATTCCACTGGTGGCGCTGGTATTCCGGCGCGGCTACCTGATCGTGCTGCTGATGGCCTGTCTGCCGTATCCGCAACCGGCCCAGGCATTGGAGTGGGACAGTCTGTGGTCCAGACCTGACCAGCGTGCCAGGCGCTTACTGGACCAGGGTGATGCTGCAAACGCGGCGGAACTGTTCAATGATCCGGCCTGGAAGGGGGCAGCGCACTACCGTGCAGGGAATTTTGACGAGTCGATCCGGTCACTTGCAGGACTGGAACAGATTGAGAATAATTACAATCTGGGTAATGCGCTGGCACGCAAGGGACAGTTTGAGGAGGCGATAGCCTTGTACGACAAGGTATTGTCTGCCGATCCGGACCATGAGGATGCGAAGTACAACAAGGAACTGCTGGAAAAGGAATTGCAACAGCAGCAACAGGATCCAAATCAGCAACAGGACCAGCAAAAAGACGAGGACCAGGAGAAAGACGAGCAAAATAAACAGCAGAATCAGCAACAAAATCAGGACGAACAGAAACAGGAACAGGATCAGCAGCAACAGGACGAGCAACAGCAACAACAGCAGGAAGAACAGCAACAACAGGACGAGCAACAGCAACAACAGCAGGAAAAGGCTGAAGCCAAACAGCAGGAACCGTCCGAGGCGGATGTACCAAAAGATGAAGAGAAACAGGCCACAGAACAATGGTTGCGGCGTATACCGGATGATCCGGGCGGACTGTTACGCAGAAAGTTTTTATACCAATACCAGCAACGGGATCATGACAGGGATCCGGGAGAAAAAACGTGGTGATGCACGCGATGAACAATATCCTGAGTAGTAATTCAGTTTGTCATCCCGAGCGAAGTCGACGCCTACATGGATGTAGGCGGTCGAAAACGTCCGGAACAAGTTTTCAAGGGATCTTTGTTTTCACTGTATTGGTGTTACTGGCAATCTTCAGTTCGTTCTGTACTGCCGAAATCACGGTAAGTGCGGACCGTAATCCGGTATCGCTGAATGAGTCGTTCAACCTGACATTTGATGTAACCGGCGCGTCCGGCGATGATCCGGACTTTGCCCCGTTACAGCAGGATTTCCAGATATTATCGACCAGCCAGAACAGTTATTTCAATATGGTAAACGGCCAGATTTCCAGTTCGAAACAATGGACGCTTACATTGATCCCGCACGCAGCGGGCACAATCAAAATACCACCGATAGCCTTCGGCAACGATACCAGTCCCATGGTCGAGATCGAGGTGAAAGATGCGTCTGGTGCTACTGATGGCAAGCAGGATGAGTATGTGTTTCTGGAGGCAAGCGTTTCGACCCACAACCCCTATGTCCAGGCACAGGTGCTTTACACACTGAAGTTGTATCGTTCGGTCGATACTGACAAGGCCCAACTGATCGACCCGGTGGTTGAACAGGGCACCGCAGTGATCGAAAGGGTCGATGAAGACAAGGTGTATGACTTGGTACTTGACGGCAAAATCTGGCAAGTAGTCGAACGCAATTTTGCCATCTACCCGCAAACGAGTGGCATTGTCAAAATTGAACCGGTTACCTTCACGGGTCAGATTGTCAGTAATTCCTACGGTTATGGTCTGTTTGGCCGGTCGCCGAGTACCGTTATCCGGCGTTCTAAAGAGGTAGTGCTGGAGGTACGTCCGATCCCGGCGGCGTTTACAGGTAATAACTGGTTACCCGCAAACAACCTGACTATTGCCGAGCAATGGAGTGTGGATCCGGCAAATCTGCAGGAAGCAGAACCAGTTACCCGTACATTAATCCTGAACGCGACCGGTTTGACCGCCAGTCAATTACCGGAGCTTCCCACCTGGAACCTGGCAAATCTGAAATATTATCCTGACCAACCGGCGTTGAGTGATGTAAAAACATCAAACGGAATTACCGGTACGCGTAGCGAGAAGGCGGCGATTATACCGAACCGGCCCGGTAATTATGTATTGCCTGAGATTTCAATCCCCTGGTGGAATACGACCACGGACAAACTTGAATATGCCGTGGTACCGGAGCATACCATACAGGTGAAGCCGGGTGCGGCCAGCACCGGTGCGCCTGGGAATGTGCAGCAGTCGCAGACCCAACAAGCTGCTGTCATTGAGTCAAGTGCTGGACCGGAAGTCGCTACAGATTTCGTTCCTGTTCCACAAGCCAGTTACTGGAAATGGATCAGCATGTCATTACTGGTATTGTGGTTGTCCACGCTGCTGGTCTGGTGGCAAAGGTCCAGACAGCGTATTCAACCTGCCAGCGTTGTTGCCGACCGTAAGGGTAAACCTGACAGCGCGGCGAAGCAGGTGCTGGCGGCATGCACACGGAATGACCCGCATTCAACCCGGTTACAGTTATTGCAGTGGGGCCAACTGGCATGGCCTGCCAATCCGCCACGTAGTCTTGGTGATATCAGTATGCGCACCAGTAATGAAATGGCAGAGGAGATCCGCAAACTGAATGATGCGCTATACAGCATGGCGGGCAATGACTGGACCGGCGCAAGTCTTGCAAAGGTATTCACAGAAGAGTCAGCCCGTGCCTTTGCAAAAGAAAAGGTTGCTGAACAGGGTAAGCTGGAGCCGTTGTACCGGATCTAGATGTGAGGGGTGAGGAGAGAGAGGAGTGAGGTTAAAATGCACCAGTCGTCATTCCCGCGAACGACTACATGGATGTAGTCGGTACGATTCCATGAATGGAATCGGTAGGGTCGAGTCTGGACGCCTACACGGATGTAGGCGGTAGAAAACGTCCGGAACAAGTTTTCGAACAGAGACCGAGAGCGATGCACGACTGCATGGATGCAGGAGGTAGAAACGCGTCTGGAACAAGCGTTCGAGGAGACAAAGCCGAAGCG
Source organism: Gammaproteobacteria bacterium (assembly GCA_038922895.1). GTDB lineage: Bacteria > Pseudomonadota > Gammaproteobacteria > Eutrophobiales > Eutrophobiaceae > Eutrophobius. The sequence goes on along the minus strand of JBCKWF010000060.1, from coordinate 531 downwards.
GGAATGACGTCAGTGGACAGAGATACTGCGATAATTATTTCGTCATTCCGGGGCTGCGTTAGCAGAACCCGGAATCCAGTTAAATTCAAGCGTCTTTAAAATGTTCAGCCCAAATTTACGGGAATGACGGCTCAAGCCTTGTACACCGCCAACGCGAGCAAGGCCCATGCAAGAATAAAACACACTCCACCGATCGGTGTAATAGCACCGAGCCAGCGTATGCCGGTTAAGGCCAGCAGGTAAAGACTGCCCGAGAACAGCATGATACCGGCCATCATTAACCAGCCGGACAGTCTCAACGGTATCGACGCTGGCAGATGTACGGCAATCAATCCGACCGCGACCAGACCGAGTGCATGATAGAAATGGTATTGCGCAGCGGTCATAAACGTGGTCAGCAGTTCCACCGGCAGGGTCCTTTTAAGACCATGCGCTGCAAATGCACCCAGCATGACTGCGAGCATCGCGTTGATGCCGCCCAGTACTAAAAACAGTTTTGCGATAGAGGGCATTATCATTTGTGTTTCAGTC
>JBCKWF010000059.1:0-10627 GCA_038922895.1 Gammaproteobacteria bacterium | reverse complement strand
ATCTCCAGCACTGAGCTCTGTGATGATTTTTTCAAGGCCGCAGGCAACCAGAAACCCCGCCTGTGTGGTATATCCGTGTATATCGAGCCCATACGCATGCGCCGATTCTGCGACCAGGGTGAAATCCACCGACGCGGTAATGTCCTGGAGGCCGGTATAGAGGAACGGATTGTCATGCCTGCGGTGTCGGTAATAACACGCCAGCGTCCCATCAGTGCGTTGCGGGTGATAATATTCGCGGCGCGGATAACCATAATCGATCAGCAATATCGCACCTGTCCCGAGCGAGACGGAGAGTGCTTCAATAAACGGGGGTAGTAATGCATTGAACTCCGATACATATCCGTCCGGCAAATCCTGCAACAACCCACCGAGGTACTGCTGCATCTGCTCGGGCATAAATTCACTGCTGGACTGCTGCCAGACAAATGAATTTTCATCCCGACCAACCAGTAATTCGTATGCGTTATAATTCAGCATGCTGAAGCGATGTACCGGTATCGCATCCAGCACCTCATTCGCCACAATAACGCCATCCAGCGGTTTGCCCGGCAAGGTATCCAGCCATACCAGGCGATCATATATATCCGCATGACGTTGCTGTAACAGTTGTTGCTGACGCTGACGCAGGTCTGCGCTGGTCTCCAGGATCAGATACTGCGCGGGCAATGCGTTACGTCGACGTAGCTCTGCCAGGATATCGCAGGCCATAATACCGGTACCGGCACCCAGTTCGAGGACAACAGCTGAACCTGTCTGGTTGAATACCTGTTCACATTGTCTGGCGATACAGATTGAAAACAGCGGGGAGGTTTCAGGCGCGGTGGTAAAATCCCCGTCACGACCAAACTTTCTGGCACCGGCGCTGTAATATCCCAGGCCGGGTTGATACAAGGCCATTTCCATAAACCGGTCAAAGCCGATTTGACCATTATTTGCATCAATCTCATTGAGTAGCAGATCGGTCAGCCGCCGGCTTTGTTCCAACGCGTCCTTGTCCGGTACAGGCAGGCCCTGTAATGCACTAAATATTGATTTTTTCACAATCCGGTTTTGTCCCGTCCGCAATTTGCACTAGGATAGCGTTTTTAATCCAGGGAAACATCTGCCAGACATGACGACTGCGAAGACAGTATTGATCACCGGCGCTGCAAAACGTATCGGGGCCGCACTGGCGCGTGATCTGCACAACCACGGCATGAATATCGTTATTCACTACAATACGTCAGGACCACAGGCCGAAACGCTGGCCGCTGAACTGAATGATATCCGACCAGATTCCGCCTTTTTGCTCAAGGCAGATCTGCTGAAAACGGACTCTTACGATGCCATTATTGCTGCTGCAGTCAGCCATACCGGCAGACTGGATGTGCTGATCAATAATGCATCTATGTTTTATCCGACCCCTGTCGGTAAAACCACACAGAAAGACTGGATGGAGCTAATCGGGACAAACCTGACTGCACCCTATTTTCTCGCACAGGCCGCAGTCGGCGAGTTGCAGCAAACTTCAGGATGCATTATCAATATCACTGACATACACGGGACCAGGCCGCTGAAAGACCATCCTGTCTACAGTACAGCGAAGGCAGGTTTAATCATGCTGACCAAGGCACTGGCAAAAGAACTTGGACCGGCGATCAGGGCAAACGCGATATCACCGGGGGCCATCCTCTGGCCGGAAAGATTAACTGAAAAGAAACAACAACAGATACTGTCGAGGACCATCATGAAACGTATGGGCAAGCCAGAAGACATCGCCAGTGCGGTCCGTTTTCTGATCACCGGTGCCGATTACATTACCGGACAGGTCATAGTGGTTGACGGTGGCCGGACCTTTTTTGCCGACTAGAAACCCCATACAACAAGATGCCTCGACTCCCGCTGGTCGCCCGGCATGACAACCACAGTCTGAAAAGTATATCCTGAGCGAGTCCTTCGACTTCGTTCAGGGCAGGCTCCGCGAGTCGAAGGATCTTGTCTATTACCATGATTACCACTCCTTACTTAAACTGCGGAAACTCACTGTCCAGATACCATTTTTTGGTTTCGGGTTCGTACCACCAGGTCTGGTTATAATTGATCGTCTTCAGCGTAGCGTACTCGTTATGAATATAATTCAATTCACCGGTGACGGTGGCCCGGGTAAGCTCATCATTCAAGGTTTTTTCCTTGATAGTAAACCCGGTCACCCGCACCACGTCCATCATAGAGGTATCAATCACCGGTTTAGTACCATCAGGCTGCATGTGGTAGGCCACTGCATCTTTTTTGCGCATCCAACGCAGCGCATAGGCGTAATTATCAATCGCATGGTCTAGGTCCTCGACCTTTTTCCTGACCGCATTATCAGCACAGGCCACCAGCATCAGCAGCAGTATCATTACCAGTGTATTTCTAAGCATCTGTCGTCCTCGCTTGTTATAAGCCTGTATTAAATGCTACCGGCCAGGTTTGCTGCTCCGGCCGGTCAAACGCAGCCCAGATATCACTGATTCTGATACCTGATTCCGGATGATGCAACTGTCCGGCTATCTCGGCCAGCGGTCTTAATACGAATGCACACGTCGTAATATCACCCCTGGGCACGTCGAGGACTGCATCATGCCGGACCATGTCCCCGTATAAAAGCAAATCCAGATCGAGTGTGCGGGACGAAAACCGGGGAACCTTGCGTTCGCGTCCGTGTTTTTGTTCGATTGCATGCAACATTGCATTCAGTGTTGGCGCATCAATGTCTGTTTCGAGCGCAACCGCAAGATTGTAAAAATTGTCACCGTCAAAACCGAATGCCTTGCTCTCATACACAGTCGAGATCACCATGACAGAACCCAGCTGTCTCAGTGCCTTTAGTCCCGCGCGTATATTCGTGTCCCGGGCGATATTACTGCCTATACCAATATACGCACTTGGCATATCAGAATTTCTGACCACGCTCGATTATTACACCTACATCACGCACACCACGGACCGCGCCTTTCTTGTTCAGACGAATACGGCACCAGCGTACCTGAAATTCATCCAGCAACACTGAGGCTACCCGCTCGGCCAGCGTTTCTACCAATTCAAACTCACTCGCTCCGATATAGGCAAACAGGCGTTTCGCCACCGCCTTGTAATCGAGTGTATGTTCGATACTATCTGTCTCTGCAGCACGGCGGATATCGGTACCCATCTCGATATCCAGTATGATGGTTTGCCTGGTACGCCTTTCCCAATCATATACTCCGATGACTGTATCAACCCGCAAATCGTTCAGATATACAATGTCCATAATTCTTCGCTAGTATTAAAAAGTGATGCCTGCTGAATAGCATACCCTGATGCAGTCCGGTAAAACAGTGCGATTCAGACGGGTGCTGGCGCTGTGTTTGCATACCATTATCCGATGAATCACTTGATATTCATGCTGAATCAACGTCCAATATGAACATGCTAATAAGTTTTTCACTCATACTGACAGCCTATCTGCTCGGTTCGCTGGCCAGCGCAATTATCGTTTGCAGACTGATGGGGCTGGGAGACCCGCGGCTGGATGGTTCAGGTAATCCGGGCGCAACCAATGTGTTGCGACTGCACGGCAAAAGGCCCGGCATACTGGCATTACTTGGGGATCTGTTGAAGGGGGTAATACCGGTCCTGCTGGCAAGGTATGTTGGCGCCAGTGAGATTGTGATTGGATTAACCGGTCTTGCCGCATTTATCGGGCATCTGTTTCCTGTGTTCTTCGGCTTCAAGGGTGGCAAGGGTGTGGCCACCCTGTTGGGCGTACTGATAGCAACGAGCTGGCTGGTCGGTCTGCTGTATGCGATTACCTGGATTATTACAGCAAAGATATCACGTTATTCCTCGCTGGCCGGGGTCGTTACTGCGGTCCTGGCCCCCGTCTATACCTGGCTGTTATTACCGCAGCATCCCATCTATACAATTTGCGCGGCGGTAATGTCGATGCTGCTGCTATGGCGACACCGACAAAATATCAGCAAGCTGATTGCCGGCACTGAGTCAAAGATAGGGTCTAGTCGCTAGTTGCTAGTTGCTAGTTGCTAAAAATGTGACCTGTTGTTACCTATTGTCAAATTCCATTTCACCTAGCGACTAGCGACTTTAAATCGCAGCCAAGGCCCAACGCGGATATGCCGCAAACGATAATGGCTCAGACTCTCCATTGAGCAGACGTAAATAACCGGCATAGGCGATCATCGCGCCGTTGTCCGTACAAAATTCAGGACGCGGATAAAATACCCTGCCGCCTGTATCGGCCACCATGTCTGTAAGGGCGCGTCGTAACTGCCGGTTTGCACTGACCCCGCCAGCGGCCACCAGCGTGTATATATTTGTCTGCAACATGGCCCGTTTGCATTTAATCACCAGCGTATCCACTGCCGCATCAACAAAGGCCCGGGCAATATCTGCGCGGGTCTGGTCATCATCACCCGCCTGCTTCAATGTATTGACGGAAGCCGTCTTCAAACCACTGAAACTGAAATCCAGACCAGGCCGATCGGTCATTGGCCGGGGAAAAGTAAATCGTGAGGGGTTACCGGATTCAGCCAGTGCTGATAGCGCAGCCCCACCCGGATAACCGAGTCCGAGCAGTTTCGCCGTCTTGTCAAATGCCTCACCGGCGGCATCATCGAGCGATTCCCCCAATAATTGATAGTGTCCCGGCACATCCACCTGGATGATTTGCGTATGTCCGCCCGATACCAGCAATGCGAGAAAGGGACAGGCAGGGGCATCCTGCTCCAGCATCGGGGCCAACAGATGGGCCTCCATATGATGGATCCCGATTGCCGGTACACCCCAGGCATAGGCCAGGCTTCTGCCGACTGCCGCACCGGTCAATAAGGCCCCGATCAGACCGGGGCCAGAGGTATAGGCTATTCCATCAATGCCTGTACTGCTTAGGCCTGCGGATTTCATAACTGATTGAATCATGGGGATAATACGTTGAATATGGTCCCTGGAGGCCAGTTCGGGCACAACCCCGCCGTAATCGCGATGGATGTCGGTCTGGCTGTGTAACAGATTGGCAATAATGCCGGAATCTGAATCAAACACAGCGATCCCGGTTTCGTCGCAGGAGGTTTCAATCCCTAAAGTTCGCATATTGATCCTGTCATTTTATTAAAATATCTGAATTCATCTTGCATTTGGCCAATTTCTGACTAGAATTCCACCTCTTTGTCTCCCCAACACCCAACAGGATAACACAAGGAATACTAAGCTAATGCCATCGGTAAAAGTCAGAGATAATGAACCATTTGATATCGCCCTGCGCCGTTTCAAACGCGCCTGTGAAAAGGCCGGCACACTGGCAGAAGTACATCGCCGCGAATTCTACGAAAAGCCAACCCAGATCAGAAAACGCAAGGCAGCTGCCGCAGTAAAACGTAATCAGAAGCGTGTTTTCAAGGAACATTCCCGACACACCCGTCAGTATTGAAAGACCGCAGTCTGGCGTTTGTCCATTCCATGAGTAATCTGAAACAACGAATTAACGACGACGTTAAAACGGCCATGCGCAGCAAGGACAAGGACCGCCTTGTCACCTTGCGTATGATTACCGCCGCCATCAAGCAAAAGGAAGTGGATGAGCGTATCGAGCTCGATGATACCCGCGTACTTGCTATTATCGACAAGATGTCCAGACAGCACCGGGACTCAATCCAGCAATTTGAAGCTGCCGGACGCACCGATCTGGTCGAAAAGGAAAAGGCTGAACTTGTTATCGTGCAGTCCTATCTACCCGAGCAACTGAGTGAAGACGAGATTAAACAGCTTATTCAGTCTGCAATTCAGGCCACCGGGGCCACCACTGTGAAAGACATGGGCAAGGTCATGGGCATCATCCGCCCACAGGTACAGGGGCGTGCGGATATGGCCAGGACTGGCGAGCTGGTCAAGGTATTACTGGCCTGAAACACGCTGGCCTGACCCGCTATGGGTTGGCAGATAATAAATTTATACCCTGACTGACTGCTCTGACTATACTTGACCAGTATGTCCGGAAGAATCCCACAATCCTTTATCGATGACCTGCTCGCGCGTACTGATATTATTGATGTCATTAATACGTACGTACCGCTACGCAAGGCCGGCAAGAACTATCAGGCACTCTGCCCGTTTCATGATGAAAAATCCCCGTCGTTCAGCGTAAGCCAGGAAAAGCAGTTTTATCATTGCTTTGGCTGTGGTGCCAGCGGTACCGCCATCAGCTTCCTGATGGAATATAGCCGTATGGAGTTTATAGAGGCAATCGAAGAGCTGGCAGGCAAGGCAGGGCTTGAGGTGCCACGCGATGGCAACAAGCCAGTGGCTGAAGACGGGCTGACCGAACTGTACGAACTGATGGAACTGATCGTCAGGTTCTACCGGCAACAATTACGCGAACACCCGGAGGCACAGCGCGCGGTGGATTATCTGAAAAACCGTGGCCTGACCGGCGAGGTGGCCGGCCGGTTCGAACTCGGTTATGCGCCACCGGGCTGGGACAACCTGATAAAACAATTTGGTCAATCCGACGCGGCGCAGATACGCCTCGCCAAGATCGGCATGACCATCCAGCGCAGCGACGCAGGCAAAGGACATTATGACCGCTTCCGCGACCGGATCATGTTTCCGATTCGCGACCATCGCGGCCGTGCTATTGGATTTGGCGGGAGAACACTCGGCGATGACAAACCCAAATATCTGAATTCACCTGAGACTCCGGTGTTTCATAAAGGCCGGGAACTGTACGGACTTTACCAGGCCAAACACACCAGCAAACAGCTGCCACGATTATTTGTAGTGGAAGGTTATATGGACGTGCTGGCACTCGTGCAACACGAGATATCGAATGTAGTCGCAACCTTGGGTACCGCAGCAACCGCAGACCACCTGCACCGGCTCTACCGGAATACCGACCAGATTGTGTTTTGTTTTGATGGAGATGAGGCAGGACGAAACGCGGCCTGGCGGGCCATGGAAATTGCATTACCGTTTCTACGGGACGGCAAACAGGCCTGGTTTATGTTTATGCCGGACGATTACGACCCGGATGACTTCGTGCGGGAGAACGGACGCAGTGCCTTTGAAGACACGGGTAAGTTCATCCCTCTGTCCGAATATCTGGTAAATACATTGAAGTCCCGTAACGATTTATCCTCAAGGGAAGGCCGGTCCCGTCTGGTGGATCAGGCTATACCTTTTGTGTCTGTATTACCGCAGGGCGCACTACGACAAATCCTGCTGCGGGACATCGCCGGGATTGCGAAAACACCAACGGAAGATATAGAACCGCTGCTGCAAAACCCGGGGAAAACACGCAATAAAACGGTATATAAACCAGCATTTTCTGGCAAAGAGAGGAATAAGGTGACGGGTATAATTGAACTGATCCTGCATCGCCCGGAACTAGCCATGCTAATAGATAACCCGGCCGAGCTTGATGAAATTCCGGTACCCGGTACCGATTTTCTCAGGCAGTTGATTGAATTAATCCACACCCGACCACATCTAAGCTGCGCAGGGATCATTGAAAACTGGCGTGGCACCCAATTTGAGGCCAGGTTGCGTGAAATTGCCGCTTCCAGCGCGGAGAGGACCTCTGAACTGACCGATCCGGGACGGGAGCTGCTGGATGCGTTCGACATGCTTAGAAATGAAAGGGACAAACAAATCCGGAAAAAGACGTCTAATATTAACCGTATGAGTGATTTGACTGAAGAAGCCAAACAACTGTTACGAAAACCGGCCGTAAGACACAAAACACCCTCTGATAAGTAAATTTGGGTGGCAAGACGAATGCCTATATGCTATACTGGCCGATTATTTTTCCGTTTTTTTTTGATTATAAATCAAAGACTTAATTAAAAACATTACTAACCAAGACCTGACTATGCCAACTAAACCGACAAGACCAACCAGACTGACAAAACCAACTCGACCAGCGCCAGCGGTGATCGAGCCTGCAGAAGAAATCATTGATCCGAATCTTGTCATTGACGAGGCTGATGATGAGTCACAGTTAAAGATCCTGATTGCCAAAGGCAAGGAACAGGGTTTTCTGACCTATCATGAAGTCAATGAGTCCCTGCCTGACGGCATAGTCGATCCTGAGCAGATAGAAGATATCGTTAACATGATTAACGATATGGGTATTGAGGTGCATGAATCACCCCCTGATCTTGATGTACTGATGGCCAGTACTGACGAGACCCAGAGCACTGAAACCGCCCCGCCCTTAATCGGGGTCGAAAACGAGTTCGGCCGTACTACCGATCCGGTGCGCATGTATATGCGCGAAATGGGTACGGTAGATCTGCTAACGCGGGAAGGCGAAATTAAAATTGCAAAACGGATTGAAGAAGGTATATGTCAGATACTGACTGCGCTGTCTACCTATCCTAGAACCACACAGACGCTGCTGGACTCTTACAAGGCAGTCGAAAAAGAAGAAATGAAACTGTCCGATATCATTATCGGCTTTACGGATCAGGAGGAATATCCTGACAGTGGAATCGTTGTCGAAAGTGCGCTTATTAACGTTGATGATACAAACAGCAGCAATGATGAGGAGAGTAGTGATGATGCCTCTGATGATGAACCTGAAGCAACCATTGATGTGGAAGCTGTCAGGAAAAGCCTTGGTGAAGTCAGCAAGTTGCATGACAAGCTGCTGAAATCAATCAAACGTAATGGACGCGCGCACAAGAACACCATCAAGCTGAATAATGAATTGACCGTAAAATTCCTTGAAATACGGCTTGCACCGAAATTTATCGAACGTCTGACGACAAGTATACGCAACCTGATCGATCACATCCGCAACACGGAACGGGAGATCATGCGTCTGTGCGTCAAGACAGCAAATATGCCGCGCAAGGACTTTATCGCCTCCTTTCCCGGCAATGAAATCAACCTGAAATGGGCCAGCAATATTGCGCGCACGAAAAAGGCGTATGCAAAGGACTTCCGGGAAATCCAGGATGAAATCGTGAAAATCCAAGGAAGACTTGCTGCGATTTTCGACAACAACCTGCTTACGCTGGACGAGATTAAGGATATCAACCGCAAGATTTCAATCGGGGAAGCAAAGTCAAGACGGGCGAAAAAGGAAATGGTTGAGGCCAACTTACGCCTTGTTATCTCGATTGCGAAAAAATATACGAACCGCGGGCTGCTGTTCCTAGATCTGATCCAGGAGGGCAACATCGGCCTGATGAAAGCAGTCGATAAATTCGAATATCGGCGCGGTTACAAGTTCTCCACCTATGCTACCTGGTGGATTCGGCAGGCGATTACCCGTTCGATTGCGGACCAGGCCAGGACCATACGTATTCCTGTGCATATGATCGAAACCATCAACAAGCTGAACCGGATCTCACGTCAGATACTGCAGGAAAGGGGCCGTGAACCGACACCGGCAGAACTGGCGGAAAAAATGGAAATGCCCGAGGATAAGATCAGGAAGGTACTGAAAATCGCCAAGGAGCCCATTTCGATGGAAACTCCGATTGGCGACGATGATGATTCACATCTGGGTGATTTTATCGAAGACACCAATACGCTCGCACCAAATGATTTTGCCAACTTCGAGGGCCTGCGTAATGCGACCAAGTCCGCACTTGAAGGACTGACTGCAAGGGAAGCCAAGGTACTCAGGATGCGGTTCGGTATCAACATGAATACCGACCATACGCTGGAAGAAGTCGGCAAGCAGTTCGATGTTACGCGTGAACGCATCCGTCAAATTGAAGCGAAGGCCCTGCGAAAACTGCGACACCCGAGCCGTTCCGAAGAACTGAAAACCTTCCTGGATCAATAATTCATAAATTACCGTGGGACCAGATTATCTGGTCCCTTTGGTTTTTTATTGTTTGTTCAGGTGTGTATACTGGCGCTCTTCGGTAGACAACAAGTTCTGCCAGACAATCTTATACGGGCCTGTAGCTCAGTTGGTTAGAGCAGTGGACTCATAATCCATTGGTCGTAGGTTCGAGTCCTACCGGGCCCACCACTTTATAAATCAATGACTTACGTGAGTTCTGCTCGCCACATAAAAAATCACTGTTTTCTGAAAAGTAGCAGTTAAAGTAGCAGTTATCAATTACTAACAGTTGTACCCCTGCAAATATGCGTAAAGCTTTGGGCGTCCCTATAACAATCCTCATATTAGCTAATGCCAATAACTATGATGCGCTTCCGATATGTAAGTTGCTTTAAATTGGCTCAGCCTTGACGCCAGTCGGCAACAATCAGATGATTTTATTGTTGGGACAATGCGCCGACGGAAAGCTGGTGCGGCAGTTTCAAGAACGAGCGGGTATACGATGAACGCTTTGCAACACGTGACGAAATGAGGTCGGAGGCCTTTGAATACATCGAGGTATTTTACAATCGGAAACGGCGACACTCGACACTGGGCTACAAGTCACCGAGGCAACATCTGAATGACTGGTTCAATATGCACCCCCAGGAAAAACTGGTTGCATGAAACCCATCCCTTGGAAGACGAAAAACAGAGGGAGGGTCAGTCCCTCAGCACGGTAACGCTGAACGATACGTTTGATTTGACGGACTGTGACCCCCGGTTTTTTTGCCACCTTGCTCTGGTTGACCCGATTTGCCTCCAGTAGAT
>JBCKWF010000058.1:0-10914 GCA_038922895.1 Gammaproteobacteria bacterium | reverse complement strand
CAGATTTGCGCCCGCGGCTCAGCTACAAGCAGCACCATAGCCACCTGCTACCCAAGGCCGGCCTCGACTCCGCAACGGCGGCGGACGAACCCAGCCGTTGCGCTTTAACTCACGGCTGATGATTGAGGGGAGTCGCCCCAGCTCGCGCGCCATCGCAGCAGGCTTGATTGCCATCGAGAGTTGCGTTTGGATCATCATAGGTTGTTCTAAACTCAGGTGCTTGTAGGTTTTTCCCATGCAGCATTCTCCTATGCAAGAATGTTGCACTTGGAGTTAGAGCGCGCCGTGCAAACCTGCTCCCTCTCCACCCGCAATCATCTGGTATTGCGGTGCAGAAATCGCCATCCAGTCACTCGGGAGGGAAATGCAGTCGCGAAAAGTTGCGGCCGTTGAGAATCGCCCGACGCTCAATCTCTGCGGCCGATTCCAGCCAGCCGCGCTGTTCAAGAAAAATCAGAAAGGCGCGCGTCGTGACCTTGCGACAGTTGTCCGGCAGCAGGAAGCTGGCACGGGCGATCTTGTAATCCTCGAACAGAAAGACACCAATGCGCGGCAGAATCGTCAACGCAAAATCGTGCATCGCCTCTTGAATGGCGAGTTCCCCGAGGTTAGATTTTTTCAGTAACACTTCCCCACTGGAAGCGCGCTGCTGGTGGTATTGGTACGTCTTGGTAGACAAAACGGGTAACTTGTTGGCTCTCGCCCATGCGGCGATGCGCTCGCTAGTCGGCGTCTGGTTGCGCGTCACCTCATGCAACACCATATCCACCAGTTCGACTGACCAGCCTGGTTTGGAGAGCACATCCAGCGCATCGGCATAGGCCAGCGTGATGAGCGGCCCGGCGTCGGGCAACAGCGCAAGTGAAGCAGCCATAGTGGATTACTTCATCAACGCATGCAAACTATCGACCATACCCTGTGTGGCAAGTTCGGAGATACGCGGCATGGGCAGATGCGACTGCGCTATGAGCAGGAACAAATCCTCTTGACTGTCGATGCCCAGTGTATTCATGGCCGTGAGATCGTCTATGCGTCCGAGGGAAAAGTCGAGCAGTGTCTTGAAGTTCTGGTTGCTGCTTGCTTCTGCGGCTTCAAAGGTTTCGACGAGATAACGCAACTCGGCGTTGAACAGGGCGTTGATTGACGTGTCCGACTTGGCGGCAATGACCTTGGCTCGTTTGAGTAACTCTCGATCCACCGCCGCCGTAAAATTCACCGTTGCTGACATTACATTCTCCCACTCTTAAGTAAAGGGCACCTCTAAAAATCCAGATTTCATCCCAACTGATGGAACTACTAGTGTAGTGCTGCATTCTTGATGGAACTTATTTTTGAGATCATGTTTTCAACGTTTATTGCATGACTCGCCAGAATTACAATCCAAACCGTTTGTTTTGGCTACTTACGATCACAACATGATACAAAAAGTCTCTTCCACAACCAGTCGTATAAGTTCCAAACAGCGAGCAAACAACGCTCGCCAAGTCGCTGGTTATGCTGCGTTGCATAAAAAATTTCTTGCTTACATATCATCCATATGCGGCGCGGCTAAATTTTATCCGCGCCTTGCATTTGGGCGAACTCTGGATTTTTAGAGACGCCCTAAACACATAAATAAGTGTAGCACACAATAGCGTGCCGTAAATTCCCATTAACCTCAATGCACCATCAAGTAATAACCCAACCTCACATATTCCATCACAACAAACTGCGCGGATGCCTTATTCATGGCTCTATAACCGTTCGATGTGCTGGCGGATGCGGGCAAGGATTTTGCCGAAGGGGACTTGCCCGGCGTAATATTGAATTTGCTACTCGGGAACTCCTTTCAAAGTGTTTGTTCCTGATCCGCAGAATCCAGATCAAAAGCTCAATTCCATGCAATGAAACTGATTCCCGCTGCGGATTCGTAAAAGATGCACCTCATTGATCCTGCAGCAGCAAAAAGTACTCACGCGCCACTACATTCCATGTGTAACGACGCTGTGCGATCTCCAGCATATCGCGCCCAACTTGCTTATTGATCCGGCACGATTTAATCATGACGCATCATGCTGTACGCACTTGTCTTAACACGATCTGACTAGGTTGTATCGCGATTAAATCGTGCCGGATCAATAGCCTGTGTTGCATCAAGCGTTTCAATCAAACGCATCAGCTCCTCGCCATCCCTGAAGAACAGCGCCTTACCCTCCGTCGTGGCACGATTGAAGTTACAATCGAAAGCAAATATGGATTTACCGAAGTGCATCGCCTCTACCAGAGAAGGATTCGTCCCGCCCGCCGAATGGCCATGCACATACAGTACCGCCTTGGCACGCAAAGACTTCAGCTTACCCGAGTCGTAAATCGGATCGAGCAGATACAAATGATCGCAAGCCGCATAGCGCGTGCGAATAGAACGGCCATATTCGCTATTATTCCAGTTGCCCACCATCACCAGCGCGATTGCATCCTGGCGCGCAAAAGCATCCGCGATCAGATGCACATTATTTTCCGGCTCGATGCGGCATACAGAGAAAGCATATTTTTCCGGCAACCCAATCTCATCGACCGCAACCGCCTCGACCAACGCTCACCGCGCCAACTGCGTCAACACCTCCAGCATCTTCCTGGCCATTGCGGTTCTGTCGTATTTCTTCGCCGCTTCCATACAGTGCGCCCGATAGCCCTCATAGGCCGAACAATCCCGCTGCAAGAACCGCAAGTACTCCACCAACTCAGCGGCATTTTCCGGTTCAAAAACAATGCCCACCCCTTCATCACGCACGATCTCCGCCGACTCCCCCGCCACGCCATGCAAAACCGGCAGGCCCATGCCCATACACTCGAACAACTTGGAAGGGATCACGGTAGTGAACAGCTCGATCTTCTTCAGATGGATAATTGAGACATCCAGTAACGACCAATAGAGCGCCACCTGATCTTTCGGCACCGAATCCACGAAAGTTATGTTGTCCAGCCCCCGTCTTGCCGCTGCTTCCTTAAGCGCCTGCTTGCGGGCGCCGTCGCCCAGCAGGATGAAGTGAAACGCCGCGCCATCGGGGAGACCGCGCACCATCTCCGCCGCATCCAGCAGGGTTTCTAGATGGTGCGCCAGGCCATGCGTACCCACATAGCCCGCCACAAACTTGCCTTCCAGGCCCAGCTTGTTCACCAGATCAACATCCTTGGGCATGGGTTTGAAGCGCGACATATCCACGCCATTGGTAACCACCGTGACCTTGTCGCCGTCCACACCACGCGCAACCAAGGTCTGCTTGAATGAATGGGTAACAGAAACGATCCGAGCCGCGTTGCGGTAGAGAAACATCTCCAGGCGTTCCAAGGCTCGGAGAGCGGCGGACTCCTGCATCGCCCCCACTGCCTTGATCGACTCCGGCCACAAATCACGCAGTTCGAACACGAATGGAATCCGCTTCAGGCGACTCACCACATAGGCCGCGCACACCGTGAAGAACTGCGGCGAGGTACCCACCACCACATCTACCCCGCGCACGAACAGCGCCGCCAGGGTCGCCGTCACCATGAAGCTCTGGTAATCCAGAATGCGTTTCACAAACCCCTCATTGGCCGTGATGTATGACCACACCCGGATCACCCGAATGCCCGCCATTTCCTCGCTCTGCCACCAGCGATTGCGATAGCCGTCAAACACGCGCCCCTTGGGAAAGTTCGGCGCGCAGGTAATCACCGTCACCCGGTGCCTCGCCTTCACCCACTCGTGGCAATGCTCGAACGTCCGCGAAGCGGGCGCATTCACCTCCGGCGGAAAATTGTCGGTCAAAAAAAGAATATGCATTTCACGCCCAATCAAATTGAATCCGACTGCCTCCATCGCGCAAGTGCAGCACCAGGCAGCGGGAAGACTCGCTGATCCCAAAGCGCGGATGATAGGTCGATTCCTCGATCGCCAGCTCGCCCATCTCGACCCGCCATGTTAGCCAACGGCCATTCCCCAAGCCAATGCGGCCGGTCACGCCGCCATCGAGTGCTTCCAATGTCACCCTCGGATGCAAATGAAACCGCGCCTCGGCGTGACCAAAACGACCGCTGACACGGTCCTCTACCACCAGCGAAGCAGCCTCAAACAGCCACTGCCGCGTGTGCTGCGGCTGGCCAGGCAAACGGCGATAGCCATCATGGCTGCAAACCACCTTCACACCGCCCTCGCGCACTATCTCCAGCCCCAGCGGTCGAGCCCGCCGCGCCACCCGGAAGCCAGCCCACACCTCCGAAGAACTCTGCCCATCCACCACCACCGTATTGTGGGCCGCCGTCTCCCGCTGGCGCGAGCGTTCCGGACCCAGGCCGTAACACGACGTTCCCGAGTTCACCAGCACCCGTTGCCCGAATACTGAAAGCTCGAACGACAAGGTATCGGCATGCGCATGCCCCGGCAGGTAATCTGGACCAACCGGCGCGACATCAAGCAGCGCAACCATGTTGACCCGCTGCACGCGAATATATCCGCTATCCACAAGATGCGTCACACCATCCCTAGTCGCTGCGACTGGTTGCAAACCCAACCTGGAGGCATAAGCAGCCAAGCATTCAGGCGAAGGCGCGATGCCGATAGATGCATCGTTGAAAAATGAAATTTCCCCATCAGGATGGCACATCGCCGCCAACCAAGTGCGTATGCCGCCGACTGTTTCCGGCCAGGAAGCGACGAAACAGTGCCAATGCTTGGGTACAGCTTCGCGATAGGTTCCCGCTAAATTAATCAGGTCGAGCATATCCTCCATCGCCAAGGCGTGGTACATCGGGCTGCGCTCGAAGTGCCCGCCATCAGGAAGTATTTGTTCCGGCACCTCCCGCGCCAGGATCGCCATGCCTTTCTCCAGCCAATCCGCAGCCTCCTGCCCCTCAAAAAAGAGCCCCGCGTAAATCAGAGCCTTGGCATTGGTAAAGAGGTGATTGCCCAACAGGTGCACCTCCAGGCGCTTGGCGAGCCACCGCACCTGCACCGCCAAGCTCTGCCGCCACTCAGTCTCAAGGAGGTTGCCCGCCAGAGTCCACTTGATCCAGTTCACAATACGCAAGGAAGTCGGATAAGGTTCCCATCCCGTCCCTTGACCTGGTGGATTCTCCAACACCCAGCGCCCAATCAGCATCCGATGCCAGACACTCCGAGCCGCAGCACCCTCGGCGTTCAGATCATCAAAGTAATGCAAGTTGTAACGCCAAAGTTTGCTTAGCGTGGGATCATCCCATACCGTGTGGCCAACAAGCGCATGTTCCTCGTTTAGGAATCGAAACACCCAGGGATGCAGCAGAGATGCTTTGCGCTGTGCCGGTACAGCCCATACGTCGGTAATGGGACGAACATCTGCTGCCGGTGACAGATCAATCGAGGGGCGGTATAGCTTGAACCAAATGCGACCGTAAATCTGCACAGGACGCAAGTACCTCACCGTGCGGAACCATCTCATAAACTGGATCATCGCTGATCGTCGCAAAGAATTCGATTCAGAATTTCAACAATCCGCTCCCCCGTCTTGCCATCCCACTTCTCTGGAATACCACCCGATTTCCATTGTCCCGCAAACAGCCTGTCCAAGGCAGGCTTCAGCTTTAATGGATCCGTACCAATCAATTCGTTCGTGCCTATCGTCACGGTCTCAGGCCGCTCGGTAGTGTCGCGCAAGGTCATGCACGGCACACCCATTACTGTAGTTTCTTCTGTAATACCACCTGAGTCGGTAATCACGGCTTTAGCGTGTTTCACGAGATAGTTGAATTCGAGATAGGGCTGGGGTTCGACCAAGTGCAGATTTTCAGGCAAGCCTTCAAGTGATTGTAAAGTCTTTGCCGTGCGAGGATGAAGGGGGAAAATCACAGGAAGCCCACGACAGCCTTCGCCGATGGCCGCCAACATCGCTCGCAATTGCTCCATCCCATCCACATTCGCCGGTCGATGCAGTGTCACCACAAAGTATTGCCCCGCTTCCAGTCCCAACTCACTCCAGAAGGCGGGTGCGCGCAGCCGACCCATGTTTGCCAGCAGCGTATCGATCATGGTGTTGCCGACGAAATATATCCGCTCGTCCGGCACACCCGAGAGCCGCAGATTTTGGTTGGCGACTTCGCTGGTTGTAAAAAAATAATTGGTGATGGAGTCCGTTACCATCCGGTTGATTTCCTCGGGCATGGTCCAGTCGCCAGAGCGAATACCGGCCTCGACATGCGCCACACGCACCCCCATCTTCTGAGCCGTGATGGAACAGGCCATGGTGGAGGTGACATCTCCCACCACCAGGCAGAGATCGCTGCGTTGACCGAGCAGCAACTTCTCATAGCGTGTCATGATCGCCGCTGTCTGCTCGGCCTGAGTACCCGAACCTACTTCCAGATTTACATCCGGCGCCGGAATCCCCAATTGAGCAAAAAAATCTCCCGACATGCGGGCATCGTAGTGCTGGCCGGTGTGTACCAGCCGGAATTTGAGACAGCCACCCAATTGCTGCTGCGTTTGTATTGCCCGAATAATCGGGGCAATTTTCATAAAGTTTGGGCGTGCGCCCGCGATAATATCGATTAATGACTCACGCATATGGGGCCACTCCAGCTACTTCTTGGACGAAGAAACCGTGCTTATCCGGTTGTCACACTTACACACTAGATGTAGTCGATTTTTGAGCTTTCAAAATAGACTTTTTCATCATCAAACCTATATAGAACTGTTATAGTAAGGAACGCCGCCGGGCGCCCATGTATGGCTTTTCGCAATATAATAATCAGAATCAGGGACTTTCGTTCCTGATTGAGGATACCTGGATAATTTCCATTTAATTCCAAGCTCGTATAATTCAGATAAATGGGGCGCTTTTTTAGTTGCTTCATCAATTCGTTTAGCAACTAAATCAGCCTCAACAATAATTCTTGCATAAGGCCCCCATGATTTCATGGTATAGCTTTATGCTTTGGCTATTTTTGATATTTCTGATTTAGCCCACGCAAAATCTTCTGGCGTTGGTGTTGCAAACCGCCGGACTAGGTATGCCTGTAAAGGGATTTCTTCCCTTAACATAGCCATTCCCCATATTTCATCATGTGAACGATCGCTAATGGATGTTGCCGTATGATCGCCGACAACTAGACGAATTTGGCTGTCTATTATTTTCAGCTCTTTCTCTGAAAAAATACCTTTATTTGGTTCGCCTTTTGCGTAATAGAGCGTTGGCTTATATTCCTCATCAGGAGGGATAATGTGCAATAAACCTTCGGATTTCAATTCTTCAAGAACTGAATCTATATGAGAGGCACATGGCCCAAATTGCATCTTAATATATCGCTCGCCTGTTATTGTCTGCGTGTATAACTGATAATTCTGGACGTCACTGAGCCACAGGATTCTATGTAGTTTTGTTTTCCCTAACCTTTCGGGGTCGCTGCAAGTCCTGCAAATATAATGTACTAATGCTTTGAATTTTTCTTTATTGAATGACATACGATTCAGTCCAGTTATGTTAGCCTTTTCCCCTCAACCCATTTTAAAGCCATATCCGTCCGAGCTAGATCATCATAACCCAATTTCTCAAGATAGTTATAACGAAACGCAAATCCGTGAAGATAGTGCTTCACTAGCTGTTACGTGTCGTGCGGGGGTAAACGCCGTAAAATCATGCTGCTGATATTGCCAATATTTAGGCCACACTACATCTAGTGTGTAAGTGTGACAACCGGATAAGCACGGAAGAAACAATAAACGGATTTTTGATGGTGAGCTTTTTTTCGATCAACTGGTTGTTTTGCATATCCTCAGAATACAGTGTGTCACAACCTGCCAGCAGTGCTGCAGCAACAATCAGTGCAGCGTAGATCGAAAAACCATAACGTTCCGCAATCTCAAGACCAAGCTCATGGGTATTGACGGTCATCGGCTCAACACTGCACGCACTTCGAATCGCGCCAAGAACATCCCGAATTTCCGCATAAGACATACCCAGTTTGCGTGCTGCAACGGAGGCAAACTCGTTTAAAACCTGAATGCTGATGTTGCCACCATCGCCAATAATCTTCTCTGCGCGATCTGCCTTGGCAGCATCACTGGACAGAAGATAAAGTAAGACATTCGTGTCGAAAAACGATTTACTCATTCCGTGCATGCGCTTCAAGCCGGTCAAACTTGAAGTCAGCGGGAAGGCGACCACGATATTTTCTCAGGGAAGCCAGGCATTCGCGAGCCGACGGCTTCCGCCTCACTTCAAAGACACGTGCACCCGCAACATTAATCTCAATGTCGTCACCTTCCTTCAGATCTAGAGCTTTCACCACAGAAGCCGGCAAACGAACAGCCAGGCTATTTCCCCACTTTGCAACGTTCATAGCAGTTTTCTCTTAGGTAGATATACGCATGGTTATTGTATATCCACGCGAGCGTGATATCAACACACACTGGCCACACTGTCTCAGCGCAGCGATTCTGCCACTTCAATCGCCACCCGGCTCACTTCCATCACCTCTTCAAACGGAATTGGCGCCACCCCCTCGCCTTGCTCCACTGCCTGCACAAAGGCGGCTGCGCACGCCTTTTGCCCCTTGTTCTGCCGCCACAGATTCATCTTGCTGAACCCCGGCCAGCCAAAGCCCGTAAGCTTGCGGAAATTGTCCAATTGCAGGATGCGCCCACCGGCGAAAACCTCCAGCCGCTCTTTCGGGAAGGACTTGTGACCGTTTGCCAAATAGTGGATGGTGCCGATGGAACCATCGGCGAAGCGCAGCGTGATGCTGGCCTTGTCTTCCGCCACGGCGACGCCAGGCACCTTGCCGAGCGAGACCGCCTGAAATCCGCTGATCGGCGAACCCGCCAGAAAGCGCAACAGGTCGATGAAGTGACACGCCTCACCGACGATGCGCCCGCCGCCAACGGCCGGATCCTGGGTCCAGTGCCCTGGTGGAATGGCACCCGCATTCACCGTCATCACGAAGGCCTTGGGCTCCCTCACACCCGCCAGCAGCGCCTTCATTTTCTGAACCTGGGGGGCAAAGCGGCGGTTGAAGCCCACCATGAGTATCCTCCCCTCTCCCCTCGGGAGAGGGGCCGGGGATGAGGGTGAAGCGCCAGTGCTTTCGCCTGCAGCCAGCGCATTGGCCCGCCAGAACGCTCCCTCAATCTCTGCTAACTCAGCCAATGTCAGCGCCAGCGGTTTTTCCACAAACACATGCTTAGCCGCGCCTAATGCCTGACACACCAGCCGCGCATGGCTGTCGTGGCGGGTGGTGATGACGACCGTATTGATCTGCGAGTCGGAAAAAACGCTGTCCGTATCCGTGGTGGTCGCCTCAAAACCGAACTTGCGCCCGGCATGAACACCGCTGACGCCGCCGCTCGAAGCTACCGTCTTCAACCGCGCCCCCGCCTCCTTGAAGGCCGGGATCAATACCGCCGTGGCGTAGTTACCCGAACCAACGAAAGCCACCACCGCCTCCCTTACTCCCCTCTCCCTGGGGGAGAGGGGCTGGGGATGAGAAGCAAGCTCTACCGTTGCTCGTCGCAGTTCCGCCTCCGGCTTCTGCGCTGCCGTCGGGTACTGCAATAGAATGCCCAGCGATGGCCCTGCCCCGCCCACAAGCGCGTATGCCTGCTCCGCCTCATTGATAACAAACCGGTGCGAAATCAGTGGCTTCACATCCAACCGCCCATCGGCCATCATATCCAGCACCGCCTCGAAATTGCGCTGCTCGGTCCAGCGCACAAAGCCTACCGGGTAGTCGAACCCTTTTTCTTCGTAGTTCGAGTCGTAGCGGCCGGGACCATAGGAACACGACACCTGAAAACTTAATTCTTTTTCAAAAAAATCGGCGCGAGATAGCTCCAGCCCCGTCACCCCCACCAGCACAATACGGCCGCGCTTGCGGCACATCAGCGCCCCCTGATGCACCGGCTCACTGCTCTTGGTCGAGGCCGTGATGATGACCGCATCCACCCCGCGACCGCGAGAAAACGCATTCGCAGCAGCCACCGGATCTTCCCCTGCCGAAAGATTTACCACCTCGGCACCAAACTGCCGCGCCAGGGCCAGTTTCTCCGCATCGAAATCAATACCCAACACCCGGCAACCGTGGGCGCGAAGCAGTTGCACCGTCACCAGCCCGATCAGGCCAAGACCAGTCACCACCACCGCTTCACCCAAGCTTGGCTGCACCAAACGTATGCCCTGCAAGCCAATTGCGCCGATGACTGTGAAGGCAGCCTCATCATCCGACACATTCTCTGGCACCTTGGCGCAAAGATTCATTGGCACACTAACCACCTCAGCGTGCTTGCCGTTGGAAGCCACCCGGTCGCCCACCGAGAACCCCGCCACACTGGCCCCCACCTCCATCACCACGCCAACATTGCAATAGCCCAGGGGCAGCGGTTGCCCCAGCTTGTTGAACACCGCCTCCAGTGTCGGCATCAACCCATCAGTCTTGATCTTGTCCAGCACCATGCGCACCTTGTCGGGCTGCTGCCGGGCCTTCTCGATCCAGCCCGCCTTGCCGAACTCGACCAGCATGCGCTCGGTACCGGCCGAGACCAGGGTTTGCGAAGAACGAATCAACAACTGCCCGCGCTTGACCTCCGGACAGGGCACTTCGGCGATTTCGGTGGCGCCGGTTTTCAGGGATTGGAGAATCTGTTTCATAACTATTTTCTCGCTTCGATCAACATAAAAAGACCCGCATTCGGGAAAAATTGGCAAATGAACCAACGTGGCCAAATTTTCCGGGCAATGGACAGCATGGCACCTTGGTGCCGTTGACCCGCACCTGATTCCAGCAGGTCACCGTGAGTGAGTACGGTACGGATACTGATCTCGGAAAAGGCATCTTCCTTCAATGGCCCATGCAGTGCGTAGGGCGGGTTAGGCGCAGCCGTAACCCGCCGGATGTTCGAAGCTGGGCAAACCAAAACATCCGGCGCAA
>JBCKWF010000057.1:0-11194 GCA_038922895.1 Gammaproteobacteria bacterium | reverse complement strand
CGTTAAATTTCCTATGCGGATTGGTTATGTTGCCCGGGCCATGGCAAATTGTACAGGCTGTTAATAGTGCATCACGACCATCGCCTTCGGGCAATTCCTGGCCCCGGACCAATGCAGAAAAAAAACCGAATGATAAGAACAACAATGTTTTGACAATATATTTACAGGTAATAATCATTATGCCCCCCGAAAGTATATATATAATTTAGTCTAGATTAGCACTCTCCACCAGATGACTAGCTCTACCAGGTAAAGCCACATCCTGTTTATCTTGACAGATTGTTCGCAATATTCTCAATACTTCCGAGCAATTTCTCGGCAATTCCGGCTTTATCAGTGTCGGGATAATTTTCGATGACTTGTCGCGCCTGTGCCCTGGCCATATCAATCGAATGGATGGCGTTTTTGGTATTGCCATTTTTTTGATAGATACGGGAAAGATCCCGATATTCGATGACAAGCATTATCATTACCTCTGCGACACGATTACTTCCCTGATATCGCTCAAGATACTCCTGCTTGCTGTTATTCATCGCCAGTAACGCTACTATATCTTTACCATCCGACTGAAAAAATTCTGTTTCAAGTAGCTGATAGGCACTTTCCGCTGCCCCTGGTCCATCAGCTGCCAAATCCAGGTATTGCTGGAATGCTACTCCGTTGTAGAAGTAACGTTTCTTGTCGGGAATCCAGACTATTTTAATGCCAAGTTCGTCAGTCCGGGTCAGGACCAGATCAATCAGGCCTTTTTGCTCGTCACCATACTCTATCATATGTCTGGTGAGTTGCATGGCCAGGTCATCAGCTTTAGTACCGAGCTGAAATATAACCTCAGGCTGTGTACCGGGAGACGCGCTTTCGAGTTTGCGATGGATACGTTGTATTTCCTTCAAGGAAGCATTCAGATTACCGACACTAAGATTGATATCTGCACTTGCACTTCCCGTATACATGAGTATTGAAACACCCAGGGCAAGGTAATGAAGACATTGTTTAGAAACACTTATAGGTATTATATTATTCTCTCGACGCACCAATATAAACCGAAGATAAATGTGATCGATGAGAAAATGCGTACATCATTCGATACTGTGACTTTGTGATTTGGTACACCATAGGCCACGCCCGTGCAACAATGAACCAGACTGAAGTCGAAGGTAATCTTCCAACGATGAATTTGCAGCGCTTGCTACTGTAATTGTCCGAACACCATGCTGTAAACTATAGTGTGACGCTATTGATAGCTGACCTTCGTTACACTGATGGTGGTATACCACTATAGAAATACTCCCTCATGCAGCATTCCCAATCAGGAATCTATACCAACTACACCATCATCAGTGAACTCAGTAAGCCGCTCTTGATACTCTACCGAGAATGATTTCAGCAACAGCAACTAATTCATTCTGCCTGTGACTTTGTCGAAGAACTCATCAAAGCTGGATGGCTTCTCAATATATACCGGTTCAACTCCCGTAGTGTCACGAAACCACGCGCTGGCTTTTATCTGGATGATACGATATTTGCTACCCTTAAGCGGTGCGTGCCAATGCCATTTATTGCTGTGTTCAAAAAAGACATCTCCTTTTTTAAATGTAAGGTATTCCGGCGGTTCGCCGTCCAGATGAAACAACCCTGCCCCATTACCTTGAAGTACCAGATAGACAACTTCCCAGGGATGGCTGTTATAAGGTGATTCGGTCGGTGGTTCCAGGTCAAATATTTGGAGTTCAAACAGGCGATTGCCGGCCATATTTCTTCCAGGGAATGGCAAAAAGGCAATACCAAAATGTCCGGGGCGGTTATATGGAAGCTCCATATCGTCGATGTTTTTGATCATAAACCCGCCTTTCATTTCAACATACGCTTCTGTCACATTGCCGGTAGCCTTTGGCTCTTTTATAGGATAATACTCATCCCAGATAGCCTCGTTGGTAACATCTACCTTCGCAGCAAATTCATGGCCGAGGACTATACCAATCAGGGGTTTTGTTGTTACATGGTATAAAGCTGCCTCCTGTGTTGATGAGTCATTATGATGCTGATAACGGAAGTTCATCGGAGGAGAGAAAAGATCACCGGTTTCCCAATCAAGACGCACAGGCTCAGATTTTTCATTTTTCCATACCAGGGTATGCCCTTTACCATCCAGGACATAGATCAACTGTTCATAAAGATATTTCTGGGTATTGGATTTTTTTGAAGGACCAAGCTTCCCAACAAACACATCCAACTGCTTCAAGTCTTCGGCCATGTATGCCACTTCCATGCCGGACTGAGCGTCAGTTTTTGTCGGCAGATTCCTGACGTCATTAATGTGATCTTCAGATTCTTTCCCCAGGCTCAGGCTGGTTTCACTGGTTATGGCAAGCACCATGAAAACCGATAGTGCCAGAAAACGATTCTTTGCTTTCATTTCCCCCTCCTCACTTTTGATAGCGATACTGTTTCTTTCCTTCCAAAAACACAGCATAACTAGTAACTCGCCACAAGGCAATCAATCTGTCCCGGAACACTAAATAATAGTTAATATCAACGCATCCTGGAGTTTTTGAATGTGGGATCCTCGCAAATTTTAAAGGGTTTCGCCAAAATTTTTATACGCCAGGCAGACCCTATCCATATAAATGCTGAGCTTGTATGGATAGACTGGGATTACACGCAACTCAAAATTCTCCTATACTTGTACACGCTTCACGTTTAATCTCCTAAATCTTGCAATCTATCAACTGTGGCGGGGGCATTTCATTTTATGCAGATATATAAATTGGGGTTACCACTCATTATTCTTCTTGGCAGCTTCGCACAATCAGTGTTGGGGCAAGAAGACTACATTACCAAAGAAATAGAATATAAAACCGAAGATGGCTGGACTATCAGTGGCACACTGAGATTGCCTCCCGGAGCCGATGAGAATGACAGGTATCCCGCAATGTTATTGTTGCATGAGAGTGAACATGACAGAAACGAATTTGTAGGGATAGGGGAGGACCCTGGACTTGCACAGCGGCTCCCCCTGGTTGGTATTGCTACGTTGAATATTGATTTACGCGGCAGAGGTTTAAGTATGGGAGAGAACCAGCCCGTTGATCTTGAGAGACATGATTTTGCCACCCAGACAAGGGACAACATGTATCTGGATGTGAAAGGGGGGATGGAGTTTTTAGCCAACTACCCTGGATTAGATAGTTTCAGACTTGGTATTGTTGCGCTGCAATACAGTGCTGAGTATGCAGTAATCGCCATGCAAAAGATGGATATTCCAACACGCGCGCTTGTGATTCTGGGCGGTACCGATATGAGTCAGGAATCAAAAGCCTATCTCGCAGCGAGCGACATCCCAATCTTCACCGGAGCGAGCATTGTTGACAAACCTATTTTGAAAGAAATGGTCGATATATATGTTGCCTCAAAACATCCGAACAGCTATCTGGTTACGCCGTTTGCTGCAGAGCGTGGATATAACATACTTTTCTTCGAACAATTGTATGATGAGGCCCCTGCAGGTGAAACCAGGATGGATTATCTGATCAATTGGCTGGGAACAAATGTTAAGGGGTTGGGACGTATTAAGGCCATTACTCTAACTACAAAGGACGGTTTTACTATTCATGGTAATTTCCGCTATCCCGATGGTTTGGGAAAGGATGGCAAGAAAGTGCCGGGAGTTGTTATCGCGCCAGGCGGCCGTTCAAATCGTTACTCCTATTATAGTTTCGAAGAGGATATGGCCCGTAGAGGCATAGCTGTGGTGAGTGTTGAACAGCGAGGTCGTGGTCAAAGTATGATGGGGAAAACGGTCGAGGACCCTGAAATTGCAAAATTATGGGCAGAAGATCCTACCGAGAGTCCTTATTACCTGGACGTTATTGCAGGCCTGGACTTTCTTTTAGACCAGGAAGGAATTGATCCTGACAGGATTGGCCTGATGGGTGGCGCCAGGGGCAGCAGGAATGCTACATTGGCAGCCGCAGAAGATCCTGGTCGTATTAAAGCCATGGTTTTATTTTCAGTCTACTACGATGAAGATATGGAAAGAGTCGCCCCAACTATTGACGCTTCCATATTAATGATTGCGACTGAACACAGGAGCGCGGATCGTACCCTGCAAGCCCACAGGGCCTTCAAGAACAGCGATTTGATGATATACCCCGGGGATGGGCAGACGCACCATATTCGTTATTTCCATCCTGAAATAGTTGATTTCGTAGGCGATTTTCTGGATAGAGAACTTGTAAATAATTGATTTAATTTTCGGAATGTCCGTAACGGGGCTCCTTCAAAAGGGTAGCTGTAATGCTACCCTTTTTTTATGAACTCCTGTAACTGAGGGGGTAGTGCCATGAGGATCTCCCCATAAACTGGTTCGGGAGATAAGATAATTTCTGGCAAGATATTGTCCCGGGACAGACTAAGGACTTTGCATTCGTCTAGATATTCCACTATATTTTCGCTGGTTCCTGGGGGCATTATGATTCGTTACATATAATGCAAAATCGCATGGCGAAAAATAAAGGGGGTTGAACAATGAGACTACTATTCCCGCGGGTTAGAAACCTGCTTCCACACTTTCTGGTTTTAGTCATTCTAAGTTACTGGAGCGACAATTCGCTTGCACAAGGTGCATTGCCAGACGTGCGTAGGGATGCAAACCGGATAGGGGTCAGCTTCGAGACCGAAGATGGGTGGACAATCCGTGGCACTCTGGTCCTCCCCCCGAACGCTACACGTCTTCCGGTGCCCGGCGTAGTCTTGTTGACTGAACCGGTAAACCGGTTGCGAACGACGTATAGCAGCACGCTGGAAGCCATGCTTCCGAAAGAAGGTATTGCCGTGCTGATTATTGATATGCGAGGGACGTCAGGCAGTTATGCCAGGGAGGAAGGTCAACGGGATTTCCTGAAATTTACCCCGGCAGAGCTGGATGGCCTGCAACTGGATATCAAGGCTGCCATAAAATTTCTGGCTTCGCAGAAAATCGTGGATGGCAACCGTATTGGCATTGTGGGATCTGGACTTACTGCTAATTATGCCATCATAGAGGCATACGAAAACCCGGCCGTGCAGATGGTTGTCTCCATCTCCACGACTCAACTCAGTGAGAAAGCCAGGAAATACCTGACCTGTAACCTGTATTGCCTTAATTATGAGCGTCAGAAAAAGCTACCGGTTCTGACCATTGTGGGAGCTGATCAGGAAAAGAGTAACCAGCGAATTGAAGCGGAGCCATGGAATCTGTCAGAGCATGACAACAGTAAGCTGTTTTTCGGGATACAACGCGGAACGAATATGTTGAATCGTCCGACCGGAATTCGTGAGGAAACGACGAAATGGATTGTTGATAACCTGAAGGCTTTGCCAATGGAAACTCCGTTTTCGTTCAAGGCATCCGATGGCTGGAACCTCCACGGGACGCTGTTCATGCCCGGTATTATACAGGCAGGCACCGATGTTCCGGCGGTCGTTTTGGTACACGGGATTAATCACAGCGAAGAGAGTATGTACGATTTGGCCCGCGAGATGGCCAAAGGTGGCATAGCTTCCTTTACCTTCGACTGGCGGGGTACGAGAAAAAGTGCGGATGAAGAAAAGGGAGAAGTGGGCGTATATTTCCCGGCAGAACAACGGGAAAACATCCCGCTTGATGTAAAAGCGGCGATTGACCTGCTGGCATCTCAAAAGGGGATTGATAGCAACAGGATCGGTTTGCTCGCAAGTACTGCAACGAATAATTATGCAGTTCGCGCAGCAATGGGTGATTCCAGGATCAAGACGATGGTAGGCCTGTCATTCTATGCGCCTACCCCGGACGTCAAGGAATTCCTGCAGAGGTGGGAAGCGCCGATATTTGTGATAGCCAGCCTGGAAGACGTTAATGCAGACGGCGGTAGTCTGGCTGAAGGTTCGCAGGAGGTTTACGAGGCGTCGAACAGCGACAAGAGCCAGATTATCATGTTTGACAATGCAGGGCGTAGTGTTGGCATGTTCAATACGAAGCCTGAGCTGGTCGGGATCATCGTCCGCTGGTTCCAGGAGAAACTGGCCAAGTAAAGTATCTTCCAGGATATTTTCCCTGGCATGGATAACATGAATAGGTGCAGGGCATTGGTTGCCCTGAGCTTATGTCCTTGTCCTTGAGTCAGTCAACCTCGGCTTATTCAGGCAACGCAAACACGTAGACAGCATTATGTCCGCGCGGTGTCTTCAGCTCCGGCACCAGTGCAAGCTTGCCCGTATGTCCAACCCCATCACCTGTCATTATCGCGACATATTGCTTGCCATTGACCGAATACGTGATGGTACTGTTCTGCACAATCCCGCCCACAATTGATTCCCACAGAACCTCGCCGCTCTTCGCATCAAACGCATAAAACCGGCGGTTCATGTCTCCCCAGAATATCAGTTCACCCGCTGTTGCCAGCACGGCGCCGTTGGTCGGATTCCGCTGGGCATGAAATTTCTCCATCTTGCCTGTCTCCATATTCACCTTGGCAATTCCGGTCCAGTCATCCGCGTCAGCACCTGTGCGAATAAAGCTTTTGAAGCTATGCCCATTCAGGGTTGACAAGGCACCGGTTCGCGTCAAGCAGGTATCAT
The DNA here is from genome assembly GCA_038922895.1 of Gammaproteobacteria bacterium. Taxonomy (GTDB): domain Bacteria; phylum Pseudomonadota; class Gammaproteobacteria; order Eutrophobiales; family Eutrophobiaceae; genus Eutrophobius. The sequence goes on along the minus strand of JBCKWF010000057.1, from coordinate 4,597 downwards.
GGTACGGAATGTACAACGCATTCTCGCCAGGATGGTAGGCCATCGCATAGTAGCCCTTGGTATCAGAAAAACAGATTGTGTGTTGCTCCTTGTCCTTGGTCAATACCATCGCGGGGTTAATACTGGTTTTACCGGTACTCCCGTCTACGTCAGAGATATAGAACAGAGGGTCATCAAATGGGAAGGGGATAGCCCAGAGGAATTCACCTGTAGCCCGGTCCAGCACCCATAATCCTCCGTTTTCACCAACTGAGGCGACCATGTCCCGTGTTTCTCCTCGCTTGACGTTCGGGTTGAACCATTTGACAGCCTTCGGATCAGGATCGAACTTGGAGCTAAACAAGACCCGTTCATGGGGCCAGTCTGAATCCCAGTCATCACCAGCTACATGTTGGTAGTACCAGACCAGCTTGCCTGTGTCCACGTCCAGGGCCAACGTCGAATTGCAGTAAAGCTCAGACGGGGTCGTTAACGGCACGGCGAAGGGTTTGCCGTCATGGCGCAGATAACGCGTGTGAGGACTCGGGTTACCCACACCCCAATACACCAGGTTTCGCTCCTTATCGTAGCTACTCGGAAGGCCCCAGGGTGTGCACATACGACTGCCTTCCGGCTGACCTCCCCACGTATCTCCCCCTGGCTCGTCGTTTCCAGCCGGAACATAAAACTTCCATACTTCCTTACCCGTTTCCGCATCATGCGCTGCAATGAAACAGTTTTCCCTCGCCTGCGGGCCCGGGTCACAGTTCCGACCCGTGATCACCTTGCCCTTGGCCACCATCGGACCGGTACTGTGTTCGTTGGCTACTTTATAGTCATGCGCCTTGGTCTCCCAATGCAATTCTCCGTCCCCAAGACCCAGCGCCACCACAAAACCGTCCGGCGTGGCGTAGTAAACCTTGTCCTCCGAAATCGCGAGCGTACGAACCCGGATGCGCGCAATGTTTTCCCCCAGGTCTTCAGGCAACTCACGTTTATACTCCCAGATCAGGTCTCCGTTCGTGGCATCCAGTGCCTGCACGATCCCGAACTGCATGTCCACATCGGGATTGGCCACGTACATGACCCCATTGTGTACCAGTGGGATTCCTTCCTGCGTGCCCGGGTGCATACCCCGCGACCAGGCCATTTTGAGCTGACCAACATTCTGGCGATTGATCTGATTGAGCGGGCTGAAACGTTGATTATCGTAGGTGCGGCTGAACATCAGCCAGTCTGCCGGATCTGGATTCAACAGCATCTCATCCGTGACCGGCGTATCCCCTTTCTCCTGTGCGTGAATTGGCCCGCTTACTGTCAGGGCCAGTACAACCATCCAATACAACAGTGCTTGATGCTTCAACATTTTTGCGTCCCCCTAAGAGAACAGGCGCTCAATGATCGCCTGTTCTTTAATTTACAACATTAGAAATTTTGCAAGGTTGTTCTCTGCCTGCTTAAGTCCTCACATATATCGATTATCCGCAAACCAGTCTGTAATGCAGGTGGTTCGATCACAGGATAATCGTTATGGCTGCTCGACTTATTCAGGCAATGCGAATACATAAACGGCATTGTGTCCACGCGCCGTCTTCAACTCCGGCACATGTGCGAGCTTGCCGCCGGTATGAGGTCCACCATCCCCGGTCAGTATCGCCACGTATTGTTTTCCATCGACAGAATAGGTGATGGTACTGCTCTGCACGATTCCACCCACGATGGACTCCCACAGGATCTTGCCGTTCTTCGCATCAAACGCATAGAACCGGCGGTTCATGTCTCCCCAGAATATCAGGTCCCCCGCTGTTGCGAGCACGGCGCCATTGGTCGGATTATGTTGTACGTGAAATTTTTCCATCTTGCCGGTCTCCATATTCACCTTGGCAATACCGGTCCAGGCATTGGGATCAACCCCCTTACGGATAAAGGTCTTCCTGACATGTCCGTTTGCATTCTTCGAGTCAGCTGTGCGCGTAAAACATTCCTCATGATACGGGATGTACAGCGCGTTCTCGCCCGGATGATAGGCCACCGGGAAGTAACCCCTGGCATTTGAGAAGCAAATGGTATGTTGTTCTCCGTCCTTGGTTACAATGGTGTTTTTGGCAACACTGACCTTGCCAGTCTTCCCGTCAACGTCGGAAATATGGAACAATGGCTCATCGACAGCAGGGAACGGGATACCCCAGAGAAATTCCCCGGTACCCCGGTCCATTACCCATAAGCCGCCCGGCTCACCCACCGTTGCCACCATGTCCCGCTGCTCGCCACGCTTGACGTTCGGGTTGAACCATTTGACCGCCTTCGGATCAGGATCAAACTTGGAGGTGAACAGGACCCGTTCCTGGGTCCAGTCAGAATCCCAGTCATCTGCGGGAATATGCTGATAGTACCAGGCCAGCTTGCCGGTATCGGCATCCAGGGCCAGGGTCGAATTGCAATACAGTTCGGAAGGTGTCGTTAATGGTACTTCAAAAGGTTTACCGTCATGGCGCAGGAAACGTGTGTGTGGCGACGGGTTGGCTACACCCCAATAGACCAGATTACGCTTCGGGTCATAGCTGGACGGATTCCCCCATGGTGAGCAGGTTCTGCTGCCGTCTGATTTGGTCCCCCATGTTTCCGCGCCCGGTTCCCCATCGCCTGCTGCAACGTTAAACCGCCAGGCCTCTTTACCTGTTTCGGCATCATAAGCTGCAATGAAACAGTTTTTTCTGCCTTCCGGTCCAGGATCACAATTCCTGCCTGTAATGACCTTGTCCCCGGCCACGCTGGGACCGGTGGTGTATTCTGTCGTGGACTTGTAATCATGTGACTTTGTTTCCCAGTGTAACTCACCGTCCCCGAGACCCAATGCCACCATAAATCCTTCCGGTGAGGCGTAGAAGAGTTTGTCTCCCCGGATGGCCAGCGTACGCGTCCTGTCTATGGCAATGTAATCCAGAACGTCATCCGGCATGGGCCGACGATACTCCCAGATCAGGTCTCCGTTGGTCGCATCCAGTGCCTGGACGATGCCCTTCGGATTGCCAATGTACATGATGCCGTCGTGTACCAGCGGGATCGCTTCCTGTGTACCAGGGCCGATTCCCCGTGACCAGGCCATTTGGAGCTGCCCCACGTTTTGCTGATTGATCTGATTGAGCGGACTGAATCGCTGATTGTCATAGGTCCGGCTGAACATCAGCCAGTCTGCCGGATCCGGATTCAACAACATGTTGTCGGTAACCGGCTGATCTACAGCTCGCTGCGCCTGAACGGCCCCGGTCATTAATAGAGACATAACGGGGATCAAAAACAACTGGAATCGTAAGTTTTTCATATCTCTCATTCTCTGGGTTAACTCAACTTAGATGGAAATAACGTCCTTAATATTTCATTATTCATCTTTAACTTACTGACACGTTTGCGAAATAGGTGGTTCAATCACCGAGCAATCTTCGGGGCTTCGTTTAACCGTTCCCTTCCGGATAACATATCGAATATCCCGGCTATTGATAATATCGTCCACCGGATTGGAACCCAACAGCAGAACATCAGCCACCTTTCCTGCTTCAAGCGTCCCGACCAGATCACTCCTGTGAATAAAGTCAGCCGCCCAGCGGGTTGCTCCCAGTAGGGCACGGTATGGGGTAATACCGGCATCCACCAGCATCTGCAACTCACGGTGCATGGTCACACCCGGAATCTTGGCATCCGTATTGTCCGTGCCGGCAAGGACCTTTCCGCCCGCCTCAGTGAATTGCTTGAGAAAGGCCTGGCTCTTTTCGAAGCCTTCTCGTTGCTTTTGTAATTTGGCAGCATCAATATCCGGTAGCCTGTACGCCTCCAGTAACCTGGGACGCAGATCGGTGGGCGCATCACTAAACAACTGGCCGAACTCAAACAACGCCTCATCCTCCTTGGTATAACTCTCGGCACGACTGCTTAACTTACCGTAACGCGATGTCATCGTCGGATTCAGATACACCTGGTTATCTATCATGTATTTGATAAACTCGGGTGCTTTATCCATATTCATCAGGTGGTCATAGTCGGGCGATACGAACGTCTCATCCGGTACAGGATCATCGGCCAGCGAATGGGCGATCGGATACATGTGTTCGATTAATTTCTGCCCGATAGCAATTACCTCCCGCGCATCCTGTGCATGTCCGTTAAACGGGAGATTATGCCTGCGCGCTGCCTCTACCGCCCTCTGCCTGAATTCAATAGACAACTGTTCTTCGACGATGATCATGTCTACGCCGATTCCGGCCAGATAATCTACATAAGTATCCACTTCATCTATAGTTTGTATTGGATGACTATGGGCCTGAGGTTTGACATGGGCATCTTCCAGTTTCATTCCCGCAATGTAAAGCGTTGGGGCAGCCGAATCGGGGGTGTTGTTAACAAGTTCCTTATACGCCGCAAGCCACTCGTTCGGATCAGCCACCTTGCACTCTGCGCCGCAGGGACTGAAATCCTGCAGTGACGTAACTCCATAATGGAGATAGCCGCGCCTCTCGTGTGTCGCAGAAGGGGTCCATGGTCTGAAGTGAATGTGAGGATCGATTAAACCGGGAAGTATATAAAGAGAAGATGCATCAACAGTCCGTTTGGCTGCTGGCAGAGC
>JBCKWF010000056.1:0-11239 GCA_038922895.1 Gammaproteobacteria bacterium | reverse complement strand
GACCCAATCCTGTCACGGTCAGGGTCTGTCCAACTATCAGTGCCTGTACCTGGGTGATGAGGATGGACAGTCGGCGACGGTGAATATCCGGGCAGTTTTTTTCAAGTAGTTGGTGTAGCATTTGCAATGCATGCATGGTGAGTCTCCTGTGTGATTTTAAAGTTGCTAACTTCAATTGATCACATTTCGCCATGCATGTTCCATAACCAATTCAACTATTTTCTAACTGATTGTTTTTGATCAACTTTTTATTTAAATTTGTGGGGATTCTTCAGGGTCAGAGTAAAAATACGAATGGAGAGAGGATGGTTTTTTACTCGGGCCCCAAATATAAGATAACTCTAATACATCTTCGGAAAAGATATATTTTAATAACAAATAATTATTTTAAAATGGCTGCTAATCTTAATGAAGTCCTGCATCATTTAGCTGATCAATTGCCGGACAGTGCGACGTGGAAAGACGAACTGTATGAAGCCTATGTGTGCCAGAAGATCGAGGCCGATCTGATGGTAGCGCGGCGTGGATAATTTGTGCGTGATAAAGAAGTAAAAGAAACGTTTGCAAAGTGGGGCATACAGGTTGAAACTGAAATCGACTAGGCGGCCGCTACTATTTTTAGCATGGAGACATGTTTGAAAAAGAGAGTAAAAAAGAATCTCATCGTTGTAGCGCTGGCGTTTTCCGTCGGCGGTGTTGTCTGGTGGTCTCTTTCTCCGCCTGCCGCCGATGCAGACGCGAGGGAGCCTGTGACTGTACAGGTCGCGCACCGTGATTTTTCATCGACTGTAACCGCGATCGGCGCAGTCAAGCCGCAGATTGGAGCTGAGGTGCGTGTGGGATCGCGCCTTTCGGGCAAGATCGAAGCGCTGCGTGCGAACATCGGTGACCGCGTGGAGAAGGGCCAGATTATAGCTGAATTGGAAAGCGCGGATCTTCGCGCAGCCGTTGCCAGATATAAAGCCGCCATGGCGGTTGCCCGGGAAAAGATCGTGGACGCCGATGCCATGGCAAAACTTTCGGAGACGGTCTCTCAGCGACAACAGAGACTGATAACAACCGGCGCGACCAGCCAGCAGATCGCAGACGAGACATTGAGGGAACACCAGAGCGCCGTGACAGAGGTGCAAATCGCCAAGATGGAGTTTGAACTGGCGCAAGCCCAGTTGCGGGAATCCGAGGTCACACTTTCGTATGCCACGATCACGGCACCAATATCAGGTGTGATTGCATCTGTGACGACACAGGAAGGTGAAACGGTTGCAGCTGGCATGAATGCGCCCACCTTCGTCACTATCGTAAACCTGGAGCAGCTTCAGGTGAACACGTTTGTCGATGAGGTTGACATCGGCAAGATTCAGACAGGACAGCGCGTCGCGTTCAATGTTGATGCCTTTCCTGCGCAAGACTTCACGGGACAGGTCGCCGCGATCTATCCGACAGCGACCATACTGGACAATGTCGTCAAATATGTTGTCGTTGTTGCGGTAGACGACGCGCAGCGCGGTCTCCTTCGTCCGGAAATGACGGCGAATGTCCGTATTGGGTTGGAAACGAGAACCGTGCTCGCGATACCGGCACGCGCGATTCGTCAGCAGGGCGGACGAAACGTAGTTGATGTGTCGAACAAAAACGGGACCGAAGTGCGGACCATCCGGGTAGGATGGCGCGACGGTCCATGGGCCGAAATTGTCGAAGGTCTGGCAGAAAATGAGCAAATAGTATTAAGCCCCTTGGCAATTAACAGGGAGATATCGAGATGAACCGCGTACAACGTACTGCAAAAGAAGTGTTCTTATCTCTATTGGCGAACAAACAGCGTGCGCTACTGATGATGACTGGCGTCGCAGTCGGCGTCGCTGCACTCTCCGCGGTCATCATTATGGGACAGGGAACGCGGGACAGAATCATGGAACAGGTACGTGCGCACAATTTGGACATGGTGATGGTGCGTACCGGCGGCGACGAGCAGGTCTTTGCACCTACAGCGGATCGCGGCCTGGCCTCACTGTTCGAAAGCGATGCGCGCGCGATCGAATCAGAAATTCCCAACATCGAGTTGGTCAGCGTGGTCCAGAACAAACGCGACATTAATCTGGTGTTTGAGGACCGCGCCACGACTACACGCGCATTTGGCGTTGACCCGTCGTGGACGGTCATCCGCCACCGTGACTTGGCCGATGGAGAGCCGCTTACCGATCAAGATATGGCTTCGATGGGCCGTGTCGCTCTGCTCGGTTGGGATGTTGCACATAGATTGTTCCCGGAGGGCGGGGCAGTGGGACGTACCATCCGGGTCGAGAACGATCCTTATGTCGTAAAAGGCGTGTTCACCGAAGTGGGCACGGCCACCGCTGCGGACGTCGAAAACTTCGACGACCGCTTGGTGGTTCCTTTCACGACCTCATCGCGACGGCTTTTCAACCGTCCCTATCTCGAACAGATCGTGATGCGTGTGACAGATACAGGCGCAATCGCCGACACTGCGGAACGCGTGCGCTCTCTGTTACGTGTGCGGCATAATATCAGCCCCGGTGAATTGGACGATTTCTTCGTCCGTGAGCCGGAAGACGTCGTGGGGACAGCGCTTGAAGCACCCACTATCCTTTTCGCGTTGATGGCAGCGACATCGGTTGTCGCTTTGGTTGCGGGCGGGCTGGTTATCATGAATCTGATGTTGATCTCGATTTCGCAACGCGGCCCTGAGATCGGATTGCGGCGCGCGATGGGTGCGCAGGAGTCCGATATTACGCGGCAATTTCTCTTTGAAGCGATCTTCGTTGCGCTGCTCGGCGGGTTGGCCGGAGTGGTGCTTGGAATCGCAGGGGCGTTGGGATTGGCTGCGTTTGGAATAGGCGACAGCAGCGTTACATGGGTACCGTTTGCTGCATCGCTAGCTGCGTGTCTGATAATCGGTTTGACATTCGGCATCTACCCCGCCCGCAAGGCCGCTCATCTCGATCCTGCGGCGATACTGCGTGGCCGGGTCGCCTGAAGGTACGCCACATGATCGAGATTTCCAATCTAACCAAGACCTACCGCCGGAATTCTCAAATAACCGAGGTGCTGAAGGGTGTCTCATTCCGTATCCCGCGCGGCGAGTTCGCCGCTATCATGGGGCCCTCGGGATCGGGAAAATCGACCCTTCTAAATATCCTGGGACTCCTAGACCAACCAGACGATGGCCGGTATCTGCTGGACGGAACGGATTATTCGGCAGCCAATGACGAAGCGCGCTCGAGCGCGCGCAACCGCAAGATCGGATTCGTCTTTCAGCAGTTCCACCTGCTGGAACGCACCTCGGCGCTCCGCAACGTCATGCTTCCCTTGCTTTACGCTGACGAAAGCGCAAGCGACGACACCGCACGGGCCGAACGCGCGCTCGACGCGGTCGGTCTGTCGCATCGCAAGAATTATCTTCCCGGTGAATTGTCCGGCGGAGAGCAACAGCGTGTCGCCATCGCCCGTGCTCTCATCAACGATCCGCCGCTTATACTCGCCGACGAAGCGACGGGAAATCTCGATGCCAAAAGCGCCGGCGAGGTGCTCGACATTTTCCGGCGCATCGTCGACGAAGGCCGGACTCTGGTACTGATCACGCACGATCGGGATATCGCACGGCGTGCAGATCGGGTCCTCAGCTTCGCTGACGGCCGAATGATGGGAGACGAAAGTGTAGACCGGCATCTACCAGAAGCCCATGAGGGCGTATCTGGGTCACCATGAACTGCAAAACAGGCCGTCGCAAAAATCTTGCGCGTGGTCTTGTACTATCCGTTCAAATTCTGGCAGCACACCCGCTTCGAACCGTGCTTAGCATCTCGGGCCTACTCGTCGGTGTTGCTGCCCTCATGGTAATGGTGGCGGTCGGAAGGGGTGCCGAACAACGCTTGCTGGATCGCCTGCGTACGATGGGAACTAATCTGATTGTGGTAAGCGCGGCGCCGGCACCGCGCATAGCGGGCCGATCCCGGCAAGTCGCTATTAGCACAGCGTTGCGATCTGATGATGGCGAAGTCATCCTGGAACAAACTGCTTTCGCGATAGCATCGGCGCCTGTCGTCAGCCGCACACTCCTGTTGCGTTCGGAGGGTGTAAATAGAATGACATCCTTGACCGGTACTACTGCGGTAGGACTTGGGATTAGCAATATCCGCGCCGCCTACGGACGCCTTTTCGACGATGATGACGACCGCGATCACCGGCGTGTGGCTGTACTCGGTCCCATCGCGGCGCGCAGCCTTTTTGCCGGTGTCGATCCGGTCGGCCGCACGTTCCGCGCCAGCAACCAGCAATTCGAGATAATCGGTGTCGCACAAGCCCGCGGAGTTGACCCGAACGGGGCCGATCTTGACGACTTCGTGGCAATCCCGTTTCAGACTGCAATGCGGCGCGTTCTCAATATTCCCTATGTTCATGCGATCTATATTCAGGCACAGAGCAGCGCCCATCTTGAGGACCTTGAGCATGACGTCCGTGCGATTCTTCGTACACGGCATGGCGTTCGTTCAGGAACAACCGAACCGTTCGTGATACAAAACCAAGTGACTCTTTTGCGAACGGAGCGTGGGACCGCAGAGGCAATGAATCAGCTCGTCACTGTGGTCGCTGCGGTCGTGCTTCTGCTTGGTGGTGTCGGTATCCTGACAGTGATGCTGATTTCGGTGCGCGAACGCACGCGTGAGATTGGTTTGCGACGCGCTCTAGGGGCTACACGAAGGGATATCCAAATCCAATTCATGTTTGAGACTGCACTACTCGCAGCGGCCGGTGGCGCAGCAGGCGTGATTGTGGGGCTAGTGGTTGCAGGCACAGCGGCCGTCTTTGGCCCATGGGACTTGGTGGTGTCGTTGCCCGCTGCACTGTTGGGCTTCTTGTATTCGACAGCGCTTGGTCTCGCTGTCGGCGTGGTTCCGGCCGCCCGCGCCGCGCGGCTCGAACCCATCGATGCATTGAGAACAGCTTGAACGCGTTACCGCGGAGGGGGCAAGGTCCGGACGGAGGGCGCCACGGACAACCTCTCCCCGTTGCCCTGTGCCTGAAAGGGGTCGGAGACAAAGGAGAATAGTTCTCATCGTTGTATTTGAGTACTCATAAACATACAATCTGTTACAGGCGATATGACGACACAAGGAGTGTGCCATGCCAAGGAAGCCACGGATGTATCTGCCCGATGTCCTTTGCCATATTATCCAACGCGGAAACAATCGTGCTGCCTGCTTCTACGCGGATGACGATTACCGGTTTTATCTTCAGTGCCTGAAGGATGCCGTTGCCGGCCATCTGGTGGCGGTGCATGCCTATGTACTGATGACTAATCATGTTCATCTGCTCATGACACCCACCAGTACCGCAGGGATATCCATGGTTATGCAGTCTATCGGCAGGCGCTATGTCCAGTATATCAACAAGACCTACAGACGTAGCGGGACCTTATGGGAAGACCGGCATAAGGCCAGCATTATCCAGGCGGAAGAATATCTGCTCGTGTGTTACCGGTATATAGAAATGAACCCGGTCAGGGCGGGCATGGTTGCGCATCCCGGGGATTACCGCTGGTCCATTACCAGTGTAATGGCTGGGGCGGTGCCGACCCGCTGATCTGCAGCCACCCGCTATATCTCCATCTGGGTAGTGATAAGCAGGCAAGATTGCACCAATATCGCGAATTGTTTGCCGCGGATATAAATAACAGGCAACTGCATGCTTTACGCAATGCGGCGAATTTCTCGCTGCCGTTGGGGAATGACCGCTTCAAGGCGGAAATAGAATTAGCGCTGGACAGAAAGGTCGGTCATACCAGGCACGGCAGGCCGACGATTCAAGTCACCGACCCACATTGAGATTTTGAGAGCTATTCTCGATTGTCTCCGACCCATTTAATTCGCATTTTATGATTTTGTCCATACCCAGCGTAGCAGAATAGAATAAACGGGGAGACTCAGATCACATTTTAATGCAGGTCCGGCTCCTATTTATTTATACATCCTATAAGTTGAGTGGCTGTTATTTGAATCGAGACATACTCGTTACCAGGTATGAACTATAGGGTGCGAAGTCCTGGCCCCTACCAGTCAATAAGGTATTGAAGTCTGGCACCCAGTCCATCGATTTTTTCTCCGTGATACGCGTTATTTTCGAATTTAGTGTGGCCGTAATTACCGGAGATCCAGAATTGATTGTTCAAATGCCAATTGAGTGCGAACCAGCGGATTACGGGGACAGTTTACTTAATTACCCGGAAGGGCATAATGTAAACAGAACAATCCTATCAATACTGCAAGGAGCAAGCTATGGCAAGGATGCCTCGTTTGATTGTGCCCGGTTATCCTCACCACGTGACGCAACGTGGTACACGTCGAATGCGAACGTTCTTTTCGGCGGAGGATTACCATGCATACCTGGAATTGGTGCGCGGCGCCAAAGAGGCCATTGGAGTTGATGTTTGGGCGTATTGTCTTATGCCAAATCATGTTCACTTGGTGGTTGTGCCGCAAGACAAGGCGGGTTTGGCGCGGCTGTTTCGGCACGTGCATCGAGGTTATACCCGGAGAATTAATTTTCGAGAGAAATGGAAAGGTCATTTATGGCAGGAGCGGTTTCATTCCTTTGTCATGGATGAACAATACCTTCTCGCTGCAGTCAGGTACGTGGAATTAAATCCCGTAAGGGCGAAACTCTGTGTCCATCCGCGGGACTGGAAATGGTCGAGTGCGCGTGCTCATTTACACAGCCAGGACGATGGTGTTGTCAGTGTCAAGCCGATGTTGGATCGAGTCGGTGATTGGGCAAGGTATTTGTCCGTAAACGAATATGAGACCAAGTTGTCAGCGATACGAAAGCATTCGGTAACTGGACGACCCGCCGGTAGCGAAAACTTTATTAACTGTCTGGAAATGCTGACAGGAAGAAATCTGAAAAAGGGTAAACCCGGGCGGAAGGCTGTAATTAAGTAAACTGTCCCCAGAAGACCTACCATTCGAGCACATGAGGAAAACCTCATACGGCCAGCATGGTATCAGATTGCCAGAAGCAGGCATTACCAAAGCAGGGAAATTAACACTGTTGATATTTGGCGGGGTATCGAACCGCCCCTGTTTTCCCCATAGAAACCTCTGAGTGCGGTTGTGGATAAGGCAAAAAAGCTTGCATCATCGCGTATCATGATGGTCATTGTTGGGTATTTACCGAATCTACTTTCGCACGGATAATTATGGATCTGCTAGGCGGTGGCTATATCAACTGGACGATAGCAAACCTCCAACCAGTTCCGCATAACGCTAAAGAGTTTCGCCTGTTACTTAGCAAAACGAATTAATATAAATCAACATTCTCAGTCTCTCATATTCCCATTTTTTCTAATCGCTTCTCCACTTCCAGTATATGCCGGGTGGTTTTCAGCACGCTATCGGGATTCAGGCTGATCGAGTCGATGCCGAGTTTGACCAGGTATTCTGCTATTTCCGGATAGTCTGACGGTGCCTGACCACAGATGCCGCAATGGCGATGGTTGCGACGTGCGCCCTCCACTGCCATGCGAATCATTTCCAGTACGCCGGGGTCGCGTTCGTCAAAATCAAATGCAACAATACCGGAGTCACGATCCACACCAAGCGTTAACTGGGTCAGGTCATTTGAACCGATGGAAAAGCCGTCAAACAACTTTGCAAATTCATCAATCAGGATCACATTGTTCGGAATTTCGCACATAACAAAGACCTGAAGGTCGTTCACACCGCGCTCGAGTCCATTCGCCCCCAACTCCTGTAATACCTTCTGCGCCTCGGTGAGGGTGCGGCAGAATGGCACCATGATCCGCACATTGGTCAGGCCCATCGTGTCCCTGACACGTTTCAGTGCTGCACATTCGAGCGCAAAACCTGGCTGGTAGGCCGGGTGTGAATAGCGTGAGGCACCCCGAAAGCCGATCATAGGATTTTCTTCTATCGGTTCAAATGCACTGCCACCGAGCAGCCTGGCATATTCATTGGTCTTGAAGTCTGACAAGCGCACAATGACCGGTTTAGGATAAAAGGCAGCAGCAATCGTGCCGATGCCCTCGGATAATCTCTGCACAAAATAGTCAGCTGGCTTCACATAATCGGAGCACAGCTTTTCAATGGTCTCGCGTTCAGCCGGATCACGGATCTTGTCCGGTTGCACCAGTGCCATCGGATGCACCCTGATATAATTCGTGATGATGAACTCCATCCGCGCAAGCCCAACTCCGTCGTTTGGCAACTGGCTGATCCGGAATGCCATATCTGGATTCGCGATATTCAGCATAATCGCCGTCCGGGGTCTCGGCATGTCACTCACATTATTCTTTTCGACCTGGTACGGTATTTCGCCATCATAGACCTTGCCGGTGTCCCCTTCCGCGCAGCAGACCGTGACCATCTGGCCCGTCCTGATCTGACCGGTCGCATTGCCTGTACCGACGATGGCAGGTATACCCATCTCCCGCGCAACGATCGCGGCGTGGCAGGTACGACCACCGCGGTTGGTTATGACAGCGGAGGCGGTCTTTAACACCGGGCCCCAGTCCGGCGTGGTCGCATCGGTGACCAGTACCTCACCCGGCCTGAACTCGGCAATCTGGCCGACATGCGGGATCACATGGGCACGACCTGAGGCAATCATCGTGCCTATGGCACGACCACTGGCAATGACCTCGCCCTTGCCGGCAAGCCGGTATTCATTTTGTTGTATCCCGGCTTGCTGCGAAATGACGGTTTCCGGTCTGGCCTGTACCAGATACAGCTTGCTGTCGATACCATCTTTTGCCCATTCAATGTCCATCGGCATCGCGTGACCGCTGCGCCTGCTGTAATGCTGTTCAGTCTTGATAGCAAAACCGGCCAGCGTCAGTATCTCATCGTCATTGAGGCAATACAGTTCACGTTGCGCCTTAGGCGTCGGTACATTGCACGTGGTGTGGCCACTGCGGGTCTGCCCGTAGACCATCATCACCTGTTTATCACCCTTGATTCGTCGTAGGACCGCCCGATATCCCTGGTTATAGGTTGGTTTGTGTACATAGAATTCATCCGGATCGACTGTGCCCTGGACGACATTCTCTCCCAGGCCATACGCCCCGGTGATAAAGACCACATCGCGGAATCCGGATTCGGTGTCCAGCGTAAACATCACACCACTGGCAGACAGATCGGACCGCACCATTTTCATTACACCGACTGACAATGCAATCTTGCGATAATCAAACCCATTGACCAGCCGGTAACTGATCGCGCGCTCGGTAAACAAGGAGGCAAAACATCTGCGACAGGCATCCAGCAGCATCTCATCGCCGTGGATGTTCAGATAGGTCTCGTGCTGTCCGGCAAAACTGGCGGTCGGTAAATCCTCCGCTGTGGCAGACGACCTGACTGCCAGACCCAGCGTGTCTCCATATTCTTGCTGTAATTGACGGCAGGCTGTCAGGATTTGCTCACGTAGCGTGGCAGGCAGACCCGCGCCATAGACCAGCTCACGTGCCTGATGCGCACGTTCGGACAGTTGCTGCATATTGTCCGGGTCCGCATCCCTTAACAAACTGTCGAGCCTGGCCCAACCATCGCATGAGTCGAGTATGGCCCGGTAGGCATCGGCGGTAACGGCAAACCCGTTCGGCACGTTTACGCCAAGAGGAACCAGTTCCCGGTACATCTCGCCGAGCGAGGCATTCTTGCCACCGACCTGCAATACATCCTCAATCGATAACTCCTTAAACCAGCGTATATAGTTGCCTGGGTCTGTCACGGTTGATGTCCTCCGGATTATCTGTAACTATTTTATATGGTATTGGATTCGCATTCCGATATTGTTGATATGGATCAATATACTTATGGAAATACTAGCTATACTGTCAACATTGAGGAATACAGGAGAAACCGTAATGTCAGTATCGTGGATAGTAGTCGCAGACAGCGCGAATGCAAGAATTTTTATGACGGACAGGCATGGTGCGCATTGGCAGGAAATCACCGACCTTATCCATGCTGAAAGCAGAATGTCGGCCACCGAACTCGAAACAGACCGGCCTGGGCGCAGTTATGATTCCAAAGGCATGGGACGTCATGCGATGGAACCGAAGCAAACCAGAAAGATGAAAGAATCCGGGATCTTCGCAACGCAGATATCGGATTATCTCAAACAGCATGATAAGGAATTTGAAGAACTGGTGCTGGTATGTGCCCCACGGTTTCTTGGTCAATTACGCAAACAACTGGACAAATCTGCCAGCAAGAAGGTTTCAAGAGAGATATCCCGCGACGTGGTTCATGCAAAACAGGACAAAATACAGTCACTGGTTTCATCCAGATAAATATAATGATACTGACAGGCATCTGCTATAACTATCCTGTTGACATCAACCGGTAACAGGATCGAAGCACGGTTTGATTGTGTCGAGATTGTAGAACCAACCTGTTCAGTCCAGTCAATACCCGCCGTGATCGAAGTAATATATAAATTGAAAGACAAATCGAGTATAGACTACGTTCGCAACAGAATTCGCCAGACCGCAGACTAACCGGATTAGTCTGTAGTAATACACCCGTTTTCATACCCGCTTGCACCCAGCTGAATCCAATACCTGAAGGTTCGAAAAACTGTAATATAACCGGGATAGTATCCATTCGATAATTAGTCAGGACAAGACAGATACATGTCACAACACTATCTCCGTCAGTTATTTTCACCCGGTTCGATTGCCATATTCGGTGCCAGCACGAATCCGGTCTCGGTCGGGGCGCGAGTATTCGATAATCTGATCAAAGGCGGCTACAGCGGCCGTCTTTATGCCATTAATCCAAAATATTCCAGTATCGACGGACATGAGTGTCTGGCGGATATCAGTCTAATCGATGGTAAAGTTGATCTGGCCGTTATCTGTACGCCCAGACAAACCGTGCCTGAAATACTGCGTGCCTGCGGCGATAAAGGCGTCCGCGCTGCGATAATTATCTCTGCCGGTTTCGGCGGACAAGGTAATGACGGCATTGCCCTGCAGAAATCTGTACTCGAAATAGCCAGACGCTATCAAATCCGGACCCTTGGACCCAACTGTCTGGGCCTGATGCATCCATCGGTAGGAATGAATGCGACCTTCAGCAAAAATAGTGCACGATCAGGGCAACTCGCGCTGGTGTCCCAATCCGGTGCGCTCTGTACCGCCATGCTGGATTGGGCAGAGGCCCGTGAAATCGGATTTTCATCTATAGTCTCTCTCGGTGAT
>JBCKWF010000055.1:0-11520 GCA_038922895.1 Gammaproteobacteria bacterium | reverse complement strand
CTATCCAGCAGAAACATCTGGACCAGATCGTATCTGATCGTATGCTCTATTTCGCGAGTGGTGCGTCTCTTGAGAGTCCTGAATCGCAAGGAGGTGCGGGTGGGGGAGGGGGTGGGGAACAAACGCATAATGTATGGTTTGAAGTAAGCCGTGACTCGAAAGGTGACCCTGTGATCGAAAAGGTCCAGGATTTTCAATGGCAGGCAAATATGGTGTACCCACCATATACACAACCACTATTTTCCGCCTTGGCCCTGGCCCATGAGAAAGGAATAGTTGCGGAAGATGCTGCTTCCGGGCACAGGGTATTGGTAATGAACACGTTTGGATTTCTACGCACGGATGAGCGTTATTCCGGGCCACTGCGTGAGATTTTAAATAAGGGTGGAGAGGAGGCCAAAGGCCTGGTTGACCCGGGAGGCGTTGGAATTTTCAAGGCCACAGTGAGTCGGGGCCAGATCCTGGATGAAGCCTGGACAGAAATGCCCAATCCGTACCAGATGTCCAAGGCGATAGTGGAACAGGCAAGAACATCACCTAGTTTGTGGGAAGGTGGGGTAACACAAATAGGCACGCGTTTGGATACGGGTAAAGAGGTGACTGCATACTATTCTTTATTGGAAGAAAGAGGGCGTATACCATATAGACTTGGATGGCACTACGAGCAACACTTTCATCCAGCCGTAACTCTGGATACTACTCGCCAGTTATACGAGACCATAGGCGCTCAACAATTGAGCATGAGAAATTCCAGCCCATGGGTCTGGATACTCGGTATTGGTTCAGAGGGGGATGGTGATTCTGTTACCAGGGCTTGCCTTGGGCCGCTGATACCAGCACTACCCGGCAAGGAAGACTATGTAAAAAACCAGATTGAAATATGCCCGGCATGGGTAAAGGGAGAAACGAAGGATTTGTATCCAACGGGCGAGGGTATATTGAGGGGATTGAAAGCGGGTTGGAAAATCCAGGGCCTTCATGGGATTGGCAGTTACATGATTATCCTGTTCGGGCAACGACTTGAAGACCTAATGGCAGAATACCCGGAAATGACGCTGGAGAAAGTTCGTGCCATGCGCCATTCATTCTCCCATGGAACCATGATAGGCAAAGGCCCGGAACTTATAGAAACCGCACTTAAATATAATCTTTATCTTCCTATCGATGTTCGGCGGTCCCTGGTCGACGAGACCGAGGCCATCTTGGAATTCTATGGGCCAGAAGGCTTTGAGTTTCAGTCGCCGGTGAAGAGTCTTATCGATGCAGGGGTCGAAGTTGTGTCTGATACTGCAGGCTTTGGGGATGTTGAAGTCATTGTTACCAGGCAACATCCGCAAACAGGAGAGATTATGGGGCCTGAAGAACGGACAGACCGTGTTACGGCCATCAAGCTGCAGTTAATCCAGGCTGCCAAATTCAATATGGCGGAAGACCTGACTGGTAGCATTGAGCCCGGCAAATATGCTGATTTCATCGTCATCGATCGTGATTTCCTCGATCCGACAGTGGTTCCAAATGAGGAGATAAGTGAAATCAAGGTGCTCATGACAACGGTGGGAGGAGAGGTGGTCTGGACCGCTGAAAATGCACCAGAGGTATTCAAGCAGTTGCCTCATTTTTGGGCGGAGTAGAAATCGGTCAACTTGGAATTATAATGCAGACTGTGAATCAGGCTCTTATCGGGTTTACAGTCTGCGTTCCTGACAGAAAAGCAGCGGGCTGGAGATTGCTTTTGGGATTGCCTACAATTGCTTGTATGCCACTTTTAAAATTCCATAGATACCGTAGTATTTCTGATTTACAATAATAAGGACGCTGTATTAAGTTTGGCTAATAGTTGTTTATTTACCGCTCATTATTTTTGAATGAGCAAAAGCTGGTTTTGAAAATCTATTTTTTTTTGGGGGGGGGTTATGGCTATTTTTATAAGATCGTGTTTGCGTAGCTTGTATTCTGTTTTGGGTATCGCTTTAGTCGCTTCAGTTATCACGCCAGCCAAACTCCAGGCACAAGGTCTGGAAGAAATCATCGTCACCGCGCAACGCCGGGAACAATCGCTGACAGAAGTCCCGATTTCAATCGAAGCTATTAGCGGTGATAAAATCCTTCAACAAGGCTATCGGGACATGATTGATCTATCGAGTTTTACGGTCTCCGTATTGATCGATCCCAACCACTTGCGTAACAGTATCACGGTTCGCGGTTTTGGGGCGTCCACTGCTGATGCACTCACGGTGGAACAATCCGCCCCCACCTTTGTGGACGGTATCCATTTCGGCCGGACCAACATGATCAAGCTCGCTTTTTTAGACGTGGCACGGGTGGAAGTCCTGAAAGGACCGCAACCGGTCTACTTCGGTCAAAATGCGATTTCAGGTGCGTTCAACATTACCAGCCGTAAACCAACACCTACATGGGAGGGTAATGTCGATACAGAAGTTGGGAACTTCGGCCTGCTCAGGGGAGATCTGGGTGTAGGCGGTCCTATCACTGAAACTCTGGGTATCCGTCTGGCCGGTCGCTATGATACGGATGATGGCTACCTTATCGATATCAGAACCAGGGACCGGTTTCCCAATTACAGAAACCTTGGTGGCCGGGCGATTCTGCAATGGAACCCGACAGCACAGTTCCAGGCTACGGCAAAATTCGAATATACGGACATCAAGAAGGGTGCTGAAGGCACCGGTATGTGTCTCACTGGATCGGGAACTATCGGGGATTTTCCACTTGGCAGCGGCATCCCTTCGGCCGCTACGGGGCTTTGGGAAAATCCGCCGGTAGGGGCCGGTTGGGCGGACGGCTATGATTTTCTTCCTTTACAAAGTTGCAACAGCAATACAAACCGGGGAAGGGCGTCGACTGGCCCCTGGGCTGCCTCGCCAGAACCAATGCATGTCCTGGGAGACAGTCGATCGTTTTATGTCGATATTCGCGATGCGGCGAATAAGCTGATTGGAGATCTTTATGGTCTGTCGGCAACCGAGGGATTCGAGCTCATGGGTACGTCGAATTCATATCTGGATATGCAGTATACGCTGGCCAACGATATCGTTCTCAGTTCGCTGAGCGGATACAGTGAATATTCGCGTACATCGAATCGGGAGAATAGATATTCGCCGCTCTTGTTAAATGTCCAGATAAGGATGGAGGACTATGAATCGTTTAGCCAGGAATTCCGTGCTACGTCACCGAGCGGTGGTATGTTTGAATGGATGGTTGGGGCCTATTACCAGGGAACACTTCAGACAGGTACCCAGGAGGCCTTGCGGAGTAATACCGCCACTGGAAGACGCTTAAACGTTTTTGATGATCAGGCGGAATGGAGGAGTATCTTTGGCACAGTCACATACAACTTCATGGAAGACAAACTGGCCCTGGATGTTGGTGCGCGTCTTACCGATTATCAAAAGGCCACCTTGCATGTAGGTTGGGGTGCAAACTGGATAATAGATAACGGGACACCAGGTGGAATCGAATTGCCCTGGAATTCAAGGATCGCTAATGTGAATCATGCCCTTAGCGGGAGGAAAGCCATCGGCATAGGAGCATTGATCCCGAACCCGATTCTGGCCTCGCAATTTGGTGAAGCCCTGGCCGGTGGACCTTTCGATGATATAACTTTCCCGAAGGGCAGGGATTCCGGGAAGGAATTTGATCCCCAGGTTGTAATACGCTATATGCCTACGGACAACCACGCGCTTTATGCCAAGTATGTAACGTCATTCAAGGCCGGTGGTTCCGATACGGCAATAGCAAATGTCGTCCCCACTTACGATGAATTTGTCTATGACCCGGAGTATGCGACATCCTATGAAGTGGGAAGCAAGGGAACATTACTCGACGGCCGCGCCAATTACACGCTGTCTCTCTTCCACACGACGATTACAGACCTGCAGATTGCCAGCACCAGGCCCGAGGAGCTCAATGCTACCTTGCTCTTCGGTAACGCCGGGCAACAGTCAGCAAGGGGAGTCGAGGCTTCAGTCAATGTTGCTGCAACGGATAGATGGGTAGTAGGCGTATCCGGTGCCTGGCTGGACAGTGTCATGGACGAGTTTGTATCGGTTTGTACACCGCTCGAATTCCAGTTGGCCGCTTCAAACGACTGTATTTCCAATGCGGAGTCAATTGCCCTGTTTAACAATACCAGTGCAGCCGGGAGGATAGACCGTAGTGGTGAACGCTCTGCCAATGCACCACCATGGAAAGTGGTGATGAGTTCGGACTACTGGATGCCGGTGTTTGACGACTATCGTTTGAGTCTGGATGCGATGGCCTATCTTTCAGGCCCTTACCACTCCAATGCCATAAATTTCAGCAAGGTTATCACCTGGCACCGGCATGGCGATTTGAACCTGACCTTGGGGTTTGGTGACATGGAGGAAACGTGGACGACATCTGTTTATGGCCGCAGTATATCCCATCCCCGGCAAACGTATAATCCCGAGGAGGTCATAATTCCCACCGGTTGGTCAACCGAGTCTCTTTACAAGAGCAATTTCTTTTCATACGGGATAAAGTTTAAGTATAACTTCAGATAGTTTGTATCAGATCAAGACCGGGGCATGCATGTAGTTGGATGCCCCGGTGTTCTGTTTCAAGGGTGTAGGCTCTGGAACTAGAACAGGGGGATCTTAATTATGCGCATATCGATGTTATGGCCAGGATTCATACTACTTGCCTCGACTACATTGTGTGTTGCGCAGGAAATATCAAAACATTCTGAGACGCAGCTCAATTCGTCTTATCGTGAAACTTTGAACCAATACTGTGTCATTTGCCATAATGACGCAGAAAAAATAGCGGGCCTGTCCGCGAAAATATCGATGTAGAAAATATCGGCGCAAAAGCCGAGATCAATGGCGGCAGTACAGGCGGCATGCACAGTCTCCAATCAAAGTGGTGAAAAATCAAATGAAGTGGAAATCAGTTTGTCACTGCAAACTGTAAAGGTCATAGTCGAGATGGGAGTGGATGTGAATGCGGTAACGGGTGGAGATGTGACGGCAATGCATATGGCTGCATTCGCAGGAGCTGACGCAGTTGTACAATATCTTGCAGAACAGGGCGCTGAAATCAATATCAAGAATGATGCTGGGGAGACACCCTGGAGCATGGCTTCAGGAATCAGTCCGGACTTGGAAGACAGGGGGGCGTATAGTATTCATGAGTCCACTGCCGCACTGCTACTTGAGCTTGGGGCAGGTAGGGTCAGCAGAGAAGAGATGGATGTTCCGGTGTCTATTCAAATTTTAACGATAAAGCGCTCAGTATTGAATTAAAGTAATACGTATGTGGAAGCCAGCCACGTCCGAGTCCGGATACCCCGATACGAACCTTCGTTGATGTCATTCGGGTAGCTCAATCACCAGTTCATCACCGGCAGCACGTGAGACACATACCATCAGGAAACGTGATTTTTCATCATCTGTCAGTACCAGGTCGCGATGATCTGCGGTTCCTTCAAGCAGCCTGCATCTGCAGGTGCCGCAGGTGCCGCTTTCACAGGACGACGGGACTTTATAACCATGTAATCTGAGCGCTTCGAGTATGGACTGTTGGGTGGTGACTTCGATTGTATCATTACTGCCGGCAATGCGTACAGTAAATGGCCTGTCATCCGGCCGATGCGCGACCTCGCCCTGACCGAAATCCTCAAAATTGACACTGCTGCCTGGCCAGTGGCCTGTCATATCCCGCACACCTTGCATCAGACTGCGGGGACCGCAACAATACAGGTGCGCACCTCTGGGCTGTTCCAGCACCGGCCATAAATCGAAGGCACGGGCCGGGACACCCTGATCGTGGTGGATGACGACCTTGCCATGATATTGCTGGCCTTGTAATTCTTCCAGAAAGGCAGTCTGTTCGGGACTGCGCGAGAGATAATACAATTTGAACGGTTTCGCACCAGTTTGCATTAATGTCCTGAGCATGGAGTAAATCGGAGTAATACCGATACCACCTGCGATGAATATATACCGCGTCGGGTTTCCTTTCAGGGGAAAGTTATTGATCGGCGCAGAGACGCGTAGTTGATCTCCGGTATCAGTATCATCAATCAGACTCCTGGAACCGCCCTTGCCTTTCTCCTCACGCTTGACCGCAATAATATAACGGTCAGTCACATCCGGACCCTGACAAAGTGAGTATTTTCGTACCTCTCCGTTCGGCACTTCGATTTGTATATGTGCGCCGGCTTCAGCTGCAGGCAGGCCAATGCCGCTGGAGGTGGCCAGCTCAAAACGGACAATCTGTTCAGCGACCGTCTCTTTTGCGACTATACTTACTGCTTGTCCCAGTTCTGTGTTTGCGGTCATACGCATCCAAGTGTCTCTACAATAAACTCAAGCGTCGAAGTATGAAGTATAATGACGGTGAAGTTCGGAATACAAGTGCTCACGGCCTGTAGACAGGATATACAGACGATTAAATTCACCACATGATAACCAGTACTGTGTACAAGTGCTGCTGCCCCGTATGGAAGTGGTTGTTACTGTTGTCTGCATGCCGGCGCATTATCGCCCGCTTGCCGACCGTAGTTTCCGTTAAGGTTCAGGAATGGCATTAACCGATGCACTATTCCGGGGATATGGTTAGTGCCGATGGCGATCATGCCGGATATTAAATGCCCAATATTGATAATCACCAAGGAGTTTGTCATGAATAAGCGGATACCACGCCTGGAAATGGATGAACTGGAACCCCGGCTGCGTGAGACATTACGGCCGCGGGTGGAGCGGCTGGGATATCTGGGTGAATTTTTCAAGTGTACAGGCCATGCACCGGATGTGTTGCGCTACTTCATGGAAATGACTGAAGCACTGAAAAAGGTGGTGTCGGACCGGATAACAGAGGTTGTCTCCCTGACCGTTGCTGTCAGGACCGGCAATGCCTACGAAAGGAACCAGCATGAAAGACTCTGTATGAAACTTGGTTTCGGACAGGATTGGGTGCGTGCGGTAGAGCAGCTGGATCCCGAACAACAGGAAATAATGTCCGAGGACGAACGCGCAGCGCAGGCCTATACGCTGGCCGCAATGAGCCGTTTTGGACAAAAATGTGAACCGGAATTTAACCGGGTCCTTGATGCACTCGAGGTGTCCGAGGCTATAGGTGTGATCATGCTGATAGGACGTTATCTTACCCATGCTGTCGCTGTAAACACACTTGGACTTGAGCCTCCCACGCCGTCCATATTCGAGGAGCAGGTATCATGACGAATAAGCAAGCTGTATGGATTACGGAGGCAGATGTGGTCGAATTGATTTCCCTGCGTGATGCAATTCCTGCACTGGAGCGGGGTCTTGCCCAGGAAAGTTCAGGGCAAGCAATCAATATGGGTAAAACCCATGCCTCATGGAACCAGGATAGGAGTACGCTGCATGCAATAGGGGCAGTCATGGAGGGCAACGGGGTGGTCGGAACCAAGACCTGGGCGCACACGCCGGGTGGCGCCTGTCCATTGCTCATTCTTTACAGCACTGAAACCGGTAGCCTGGTGGCGGTAATTGAGGCGTTTGCCCTGGGCCAAATGCGTACTGCCGGTATATCCGGTGTGGCCACCCGCTGGATGGCCGCAGAAGATTCCGATGATATGGCCCTGATCGGGACAGGCAAACAGGCACTGGCGCAGGTCGCAGGCGTATTTGCAGTGAGGCCACTGCAACGTCTGCGCGTATATAGTCCGAATCGCGAAAACCGTGAAGGTTTCATCAATAAGGCACGCAAGCAGTTTCCGTTTGAAATTATAAATGCGACTTCAGCGCAAGAGGCCGTAGACGGGGCTGATATTGTTACACTTGTTTCCCGTGCCCGCGTCCCGTTTCTTGCTGCTGCCATGCTGGCCAGCGGATGTCATATAAATGCAGTCGGGGCAATCACACCGGAGCGTCAGGAATTCAGACAGGATGTTTTTGCCCGCAGTGATATAATTGCGGTAGACAGCGTCGATTCAGTGCGGCGACTCAGCAGTGAATTTATCGAGCAATATGGCAGCGATAATGCGCGCTGGACAGCAGTCCAGCCACTGTCAGCACTGGTTGCGAAAGCTGCGGGGCGCCCCGCAGGAACGGATCTGACCTTGTTCAAGGCGATGGGGATGGGGCTTTCAGATCTGTCCCTCGGTGTGGAAATACTTGCGCGCGCAAATGCTGCGGGTATTGGCAGGGCAGTACCGTTGCCTGTAAAAGTGCCAGCACGTCTGGTTTGAGTTCATCTGTTATTCAGGAGGAGATAAAAATGTCATCCAATCCGGCAAGCAAGTTCCCAGCTAACAGTTCCACACGCCCATTCATTGATGCAAGCGGTCAGCCACATATTGCGCCGGCGTTGTGGGAACCTGTCATTATCAACAAAGAGCAAATTGATGCAGAGATTGCGCGCTTGGCAGTGTTGCCACGACCCGCTAATGGTCGCCGCAGATCCTGGATCGTCCATCCGTCTGCCCAGGCCCCGGGACTTGGCCTTGCTGCAGGTATCCAGGTCAGTCTGGATGTATTACTGGCGGGTGAAAGTACGGCACCCATCCGGCATAACTCAACCCAGATAAATTTCTGCATACAGGGTAGTGGTTATACCAGCGTGAATTCAGAGCGCATTACGTTCAGGCGTTATGATGTCTGGAACCACAATTCATTTGCTACTTATACGCATCATAACGATACAAATGAGGTCCAGGTGCGACTGACCTACTCAAATGCGGCCCTGCTTGAAAAAATGCAGGTACATATTGTCGAGGAAAATCCACCCGTCAGTACAATGCATGAGAAGACTGAGGAAGCGAATGATCCAAAGCGTAAAAGTCCGTTCGGCACATTCCAGCTTACCGAAGCGGGTGCCTGGCTGATGCCTTATGAATTGCTGATTAATCCGCCCAGCGTAGAGTCAAAAAACCTGCATTGGCCATGGGAACTGGTCCGGGAAAACCTGGACAAGCTGACGGCCCTTGGCAAGGATTACGTAGGTCGACGACTTTACCTGCTCTACAATCCGATGACTGGTCGCACCAATGGCACCACGCCAAATTTCTTTGCAACGATGACTATCCGCCCCCCCAAAATTATTGATCGCCCGCACCGGCATGTCTCCGCTGCAATCAATTATTATTTTCAGGGTAGCGGTTATTCAATCGTGGAAAAGAAACGCTATGAATGGAAAGCGGGAGACTTGATGCTGTCGGCACCGGGCTGGGCTGTGCATAATCATGCGTCCTATGACGAACCTGTTTACGAGTTGACGGTGCAGGACCAGTCCCTGAATATCAACATGGAAAGCCTGTTGTGGCAGGAGGCCTTGACCCAGCCGGCAGTCATACTCGGACAGCAATCAGGATTTCAGACGAACCGATCGGAGGAATGAATGAACATTGACAAAATCCGCGGATCAATCCCGCCAGTCATAACGCCGTTCAGTGGTAACGATGTCGATTATGATGCCTATGCCGTACTAATCGAAAGACAGGTAAGTCAGGGATCCCACGGTGTGCTGGTCAATGGCACCACAGCGGAACCGAGCACGCTGACACTGGAAGAACGTAACCGGCTGGTAGACATTGCTATCAAGGTAGTCAAACAACGCGTTCCGGTCGTCGCAGCGACCGGTTCGCAGAGCCTGGCGGATACGCTGGTGCTGACTGAACATGCACAAAAGGCCGGTGCTGACGCACTACTGGTGGTCACCCCTTACTATATACGCCCGCCACAAAGGGGCCTGGTCGCGTATTACAATGAGGTCTGCAGCCGCACCGAGCTGCCAGTGATGATCTACCATATCCCCGGCCGTACAGCGATCAGTGTGACGCTGGAGACAGTTGCGCAGATCCGGGACAAGTCGCCCAATATGATCGGTATTAAACACGCTGTTAACGACCTGGGGTTTTGTTCAGATTTATTGCAGGAGTTTGGTCACGACTTCCGGATTTTTGTTGGTCTGGAGGAATTGAGTTTTCCGATGATGGCTGTGGGTGCCTGCGGACTGATGAACGCGGTCAGTAACCTGATGCCAGGGCCGGTCGCACAGATGTGTGAGCGGATATTCGACAACGATCTCGAGGGGGCAAAAAAGATTCACTACGATCTGTTTGAACTGAACAAGTCGGTATTCTTTGATACGAACCCGATCGCGATCAAATATATGATGAAAAGGATGGGTATCATCCCGGATAACTCGCACCGCTTACCGATGGTCCCGGCGACTCCGGAACTGGAGAAACGCCTGGACAAGGTGTTGGCGGACGCGGGACTTATCTGATCTTGAGGACCTGACTCGAAATAGCGGCACTTGGCAATACTGTGTTTTCTTACCTGCGCTCGCCTGACTTTGAGATAGTTTGTGTTTATTAGTTGATTCAAATTTCAAAGAGTGTCTCACACCCTGAAGCTGGCATGTACCTCTTTCGGGAACAGGTCTTCCACCGCGAGCAGGCGGCTTGCGACACCTTGTTCATAGGCATAACGGCAGAACGCCTCCAGCGTAAGCCGGTTGTCCGCGATACCATAAGGCCAGAAGTCTTCCCCGAACGCCGTTATTACCTCTTCCACGTAACCTGTTTGCCAGGGTAAGGGTATGCCCGATGCAGTTATGTCCTTCAGGCGTTCCAGGCTCCTGCGTTTCGATTCTGCAAATGCCTTGAACAGGCTCATCGCCATCCATCTGTGCGATTCGAATACGTCTCGTCGCATTGCTATTACATGCATGATCGGGAAGATGCCCGTTGCCTTGTAATATTTCCGTTCTTCCGTGTGTGAGTCAGAAAACATTCGTTCCACGCCGTCATGGTTAAATGCAAGTGGTGGCCTCGCGCTTATGGCAACATCAATCTCTCCTGCTATTAACATTTCGTTCAGGCTTTTATCCTGGCGAGTAGAATAGTTGATTCCATCCGGCAAGCTCAGGTTTACCTTTTCCTTTCTGCCCGCCTGGTTCACCCCGGCCTGGACCCATTTTATGGTTTTCAGATCGATACCGTAATAATTGGCCAGCATTCCGCGCACATAGACCCCGGCAGTCTGGGCCCATTCAGGTATACCAATGGTCTTACCCTGCAGTTGGCGCGGCTCCTTAATGCCACTGTCCTTACGCACATAGAATGCAGAATGCCTGAATACACGGGAGGGAAACACGGGGATTGCTATCATCCGGGCATTACCCGCAGCGGTCAGCGAAACATATTTCGCCAATGACATTTCGGACACGTCCCACTCGAGATGGTTGGTAAACCGGTAGAATATCTCCTCGATTTGCAGGATTTGGGGCGTCAGCAGAATACCGTCCGGGCGGACTATGCCATTGGTCAAATCACGAAGATGATCATTATCATTAACGGCCAGGGACAGTTGCAAGCGTGAGATACCATCTTGCAAAATGAAGGTTGGCGCTACGGAACCTGACTCAGTGGGTTTCATTATTTGATCTCCCTTAGTACTACGCTGGTTGCACTAGTTCGTCCTGGAACTGGCCAGGCGGGTTAATCCACTGCTTGGGACTGCGGTAAATCTTATCAGAATTCATATGCTT
>JBCKWF010000054.1:0-11691 GCA_038922895.1 Gammaproteobacteria bacterium | reverse complement strand
CGTGGACGCCGGTTCAAATCCGACACCAGCCTCCATTTTTTACACATATGCAGCACCTGCCTTTATAATCTTCAACTCAGATGAAGTCATGCCCGGGTGGTGGAATAGGTAGACACAAGGGACTTAAAATCCCTCGGTAGAAATACTGTGCCGGTTCGAGTCCGGCCCCGGGCACCACCATAAGTAAAAAAATTCAATAATAATGGAGTACAGGCCCCCAACCGGCTGAAGAATGGTTGTAGTTTTCAAAAAGTTTGCACAATGTTGGTCATTTTATCCTGTAGATTTACCGAATAATCAAAACAAAAAGTGAAGGGGAGCCCGGGAATGCTTTATAAAAGACTGCTATGTTTCCTCTTCGTACTACCAGCACAGGTACCGTTAATCGCGCAGGCCGATAACCATACAACCGAGACGACAACGGCTGATACTGCCGGGAGGGTCGAACAGGATTTCGTCAATTATCCGGCCAGCTACTTCACACGATTCCAGCCAGTGACTGCGCTGGACATGGTCAACCAGGTACCCGGGTTTCAACTGGATGATGATATTAATGATCTGCGAGGTTTCGGCGGGGTGGCCGGCAACGTCCTCATTGATGACCGTCGACCCAGTACGAAGCGGGACATGTTATCTGCCATTCTTACCCGTATTCCAGCAGGCAGTGTGGAACGCATCGAATTGATCCGGGGGCAGGTTCGTTCTATTGATATGAGGGGTCAATCAAGTGTGCTTAATATTATCCTGCGTGAAGGTATCCCTGCTGCGGTCCAGTGGGAGACGTCAATCAGACAGACCTTCGGCCATGGCCCGTTGAAACCGGAGGGCAGGGTATCTCTGTCCGATAACTGGAAAGGTATTGATTATAATGTCGGGGTCGATGCCAGATGGAACTCTGTTGGCCGCAAGGGTATAGACGAGATTTATGATGGTAATGGCATACTGGAAGACCGTCGTTTTGACAAACGCGATAACCGCAATACCGTCATCAAGACCAATCTTAACGCCGCTGGCTGGTGGGGTAATACTTTCCTGCAAGTGAATACAGTCTACAACTATCAAAAACAACATATCTTCACCAATTCAGATCGGGTCAGAGAGCTGACAGGTGTTGAGCGTAATGTTTTTTTTGATGCTATAGAGAAAGAACCCACTTTCGAGGCGGGGGTGGATATGGAACGCGACCTGTATGCCGATCTGACCGCTAAGGCAATTTTGCTCTATGTGCACGGCAACAGGGACATCTTCAACAGCCAGCGGGATACCAATGCTGCTGGCAACCAGACGCTGTATCGGTTGGCTACCGGTAAGCTTAAGTCTAGCGAAGGGATTGCCAGAATTGAATTCGACTGGTCCGGGTTTTCGAATCACCTGGTTCAATTCAACGTAGAACGTGCCACGAATACGCTTGGTAGTACCCTGGTGCAAACGGATGACACGGGTGCCGGCGCGGTAATTATCGAAGTGCCCGGTGCGAATGGCAGGGTAGAGGAGATACGCTGGGATACATTGCTCAAGGACACCTGGACACTGGGTCAGTTGGAACTGGATTATGGTCTGGGGACGGAGGCGTCCACGATCACGCAGACGGGTGATGCTGAACTTGAGCGAAGCTTTTTCTTTTTGAAACCGCAGGCGGTGGCAACCTGGTCCTGGTTGAACCGGGATCAGAGTCGGGTGCGGCTTGCGCGTGAGATCGCCCAGTTAAACCTGGAGGATTTTGTCAGCGGCACCGAGTTTCTGGATAATGATATCGCACTGGGTAACCCGAATATCAAACCGGAATCCACCTGGAAACTGGAACTGAGTCACGAGAAACGCTTCGGCGGGAAGGGTGTAGTCAAACTGACCGCCTTTCATCACTGGATTACCGATGTATTGGACCTGCTGCCGATCACTTCAACTTTCGAGGCACCTGGAAATATAGGTGATGGTCGTCGCTGGGGACTATTATGGGAAAGCAGCATACCATTGGACTGGCTCGCCCTGAAGGCCGCCAAACTGGATGTGAAGGCGCGTTGGCAGGATTCCTCTGTAATCGACCCGGTCTCTGGAGAAAACAGGGTATTATCGATACCGGTTATTAACGGTGGCCCAATCATATTCAATATAGAAAATGAATACGCATTTGAAATTGAATATCGACAAGACTTCCAGGCTCAACAGTCTGCCTGGGGCTGGAAGGTGATGGAGAGGGCTGAGCAATATCAGTACAAAGTGAATGAATTTATCGTTTACGACGAAAATACGGACATACATACCTACATCGAAACATCCCGCTGGTTTGGAGTCAAGATGATAGTCACTGCAGAAAACATCCTGAATTTTCATGAGAACCGCCGCAGAACCATATTTAGTGGAGAACGCGACCTTGCCCCGCTGGATTCAACTGAATTGCGTGATCGTACCCGTGGCTTTCGTATGAGTTTTACAATGAGTGGAAGTTTTTAGCTGCTTAATCAGAGCTGATGCACCTGTTAATGACATTATGTAAGCAGGCACGGTATTATCTTTTTGTTATCAGTGTTATTCCTGCCATGTTGCTGGCACAGGGCAATCTGCCCGAGCAGTCGGAATTCCACTTTACACGCCTTGCATTTGGCGTAGCTGGCCGCGCGCCCACCAACTATCCGGATGAACCCTGGTTGCGAGACTGGCCGGATGCCGAGGATCATTTTCTCCAGGGGCTGCAGCGACTTACCGTGATTAATAACGGAGAAAGCAGACAAGCCAGTTTGCTGGATGATGCCGTGTTCGATTATCCGGTGATATATGCGGTAAAGGTTGGATACTGGGACCTCAGCAGACAGGAGACGGATCGCCTCCGCGATTACCTGTTACGCGGCGGATTTCTCATTGTCGATGACTTTCATGGCCCCGGCGAATGGGCCCGGTTTGTTGCCACCCTGAGTCGCGTATTTCCTGATCGGCCGGTGCTGGATATCCCCGATGATGACCAAATTTTCCATGTCCTGTATGACCTTGATGATCGGCAGCAAATTCCCGGGAGACAGTCTGTTTATAATGGCGTCACCTGGGAACATCCACAGGGGATACCCGAGTACTGGCGAGGGGTCCGTAATGACAGTGGCAGGATCATGGTTGCCATCAACTTCAATATGGATATGGGTGATGCCTGGGAACATGCTGATGATGCCTTTTATCCTGAACCACTGACCGCGCTGGCTTACCGGATTGGGATTAATTATATCATCTACTCAATGACACATTAAATTTGTTATGGAGTGCCGGTATTACCCGTAGCCTGAATACTGTTAACCTGTATAGTAATCCTCACTAATGCGAACCGGAAATAGGATTGAAAACATGAAAACTAGACTTCTAATTTTAGTATTATTTATGCTGATTGCTGGGTGTAGTGATACCAGCAATGAAACGAGAATTTTTACTGAGCAGGAAGCTGCATTGAACAAAGCCAAAGAAGTAGAAGATAAAATTCTGGAAGCTGTCGAGGCACAACGTCAGACTATTAATGAAAATACGGACGAGTAAAATTAGTTACCAAACAGTTTTTTAAATCCGCCCTTGACGTTGTCCAGCAGTCCTTTCTTGTTTTCTACGGGAGTGCTTGTCCCGGTATCGGGTTGCGCCTGGGCCTGTGCCGCAGTGGATTGTCCCAATGCCGTTTTGCACGGATTCGGATCATCCGTCGTTTTATTGAACAGTCCCTGTGCCAGCAGTGACAAGCCGCCGGTCGCGATGGCCGCACCAGTAGTAACCCCAGCCTTTATTACACCCTTCGCATCCACTTCCGCCCTGGGGTGGGCGAGTGTCCCACCGATTTTCGCAACTCCGGTGATACTTCCCAGACTCATCCCGATGCCTTCACGGGCATAAGGTTTGATACCCAGATTCAATTGTTCAGTTTTGAAGTTAATTTCACCACTGCCTACCATGCTCAACTTGGTTGTCTGCATCGCTATTTGCCTGTCTATTTTAGTAATACCATCGCGAATATCGAAATTCAGGACAGCACATTCGAGTAGGCTGGTTTTGTCGCTTTTACTGAAAGGATTTAGCTTGTTGAATATGGACATAAAAACGTCTGCGCCAAATAAATCTACATTGGAATTGGGCATGCCAGCCTCACCAACCTCTACCAGCAACTTGCCATTGAAGCCCCCCATGAACTCCGCCATGCTGTTCCCCTGGCCTGAACCATTGACCTTCAGATCAATCGGCCCACCGGTAAACCATGGTTTTTGTTTATCGTGCGGGAGTTGTTCAAGTTGTATACCGGAACCGGTCAATTCGATGTTGAAGGCCGGGGGCAGGTCAGTGCGGGTATCAAGACTGAAGTCGCCGGATAGTGTCCCGCCAGCGACGCCTGATCCGATTACGGCCTGTACATCACTATCTTGCAGTGAGAGATCAATTTTGACATTGCTGAATTCCGACGTCCTGGTTTTCATTTGTTTTGCCACCAATGACATTTGAAGATTGACCAGTGACAATGCCCCTGACGGCAGAGGAACCCGGGAAAAGAGATAATCCGGTTTGTTCTTGCCTTCAGTTTCTTTGCTGAATGGCGTCACATCAATCAGTTCAGATTGCAGCTGCATGGTGATAAAAGGCAATGTATCGGTAACCTGGTAATTAATCTGGCCTGAGAGGTCAGACTTTCCAACCTTAACTTTTAATGCCTCAATATCGATATCGCGTAGATCAGAAAACTTCATATTACCGGACAGGGCGACGGGGGCGATTTGGGGCAGCTCAGTCCCGGCAAACTGGTTCAAATCTGACAAGGTATCTGCGTTGGCTGCAATGTTGATGTCGATACCCTCAACACTCAGTGGTTTTTCGACCTTGCCTGTTACCTGAACATTGAAAACACTGATACGACCGTTGATGTCCAGCGGATAACTCATGTCCGCCAGCAGCGTATTGACAGGGCCCAGAGTTCCATTTAACTCAATCGGAAAGGCACCATAGCTTGCTGCTACACTAAATGTCACAGGGGCAGTCAAATCGGTGATAGCAGTTGATAGTTCATTGATTGCCAGCCTGTTGACCGTACCGGTAACTCCATTGATATACTGGATGTCAGCATTACTGATATTGATTGCATCAATAGTAATCGGTGGCAATTGAGTGGCTGCAGCATTGCTATTTGAAGATACGGTTGCTATATCATCTGTATCTGTATCCAGGACCCAGTTACCAATTCCATCCGAATTTGTTTCCAGCGAAATCCTGGTGTCGTGAAGGATGAATTGATTAATGTGGATAAGCCCGGAAAACAGAGGCAGTAATGATGCTTTTGCCTCGATATGTCCGACAGTTAACATATTAACCCCCGAGGAAGACCACGGGGCATTGGAAAAACTAACACCTTGTGCGGTAATCACTGGCGAGAAGGAAGGAATAAGTTTCAGATCACCTTCTATATATAATTCGCGTCCTGTCAGTTTGTTGACTGCCTGAATCAATACAGGTTTATATTGATTTATATCCAGTGTCCATATAAATACCACAATACCTAACACCAGAGATATGCTCGCTAGCACACTGAATTTAATAAATAATCTCATATTATTTATTCTCTATAATCGGAAGAGGGTAAGTCATTTAACACTGCTATCGATCTTTTCTTCTTCACTACATCAATTGCGCAAGCTCGATCGCGATCGCTAATCGAACACTATCCTCATAATGTTTATAAATTTCAATTGAATAAAGCATGGCACTCATGCCTAGTCTCGAAACTGCACAGGATCCCGGCATAAAACCGGCTACAATGAGTACTCATACTTGGTTATCCACAAGTGTACAGGTGCGAACCGCCAGTCCACAACTGTACAGGAGCTGCTTTTTTGTTTTACCTTTTAAAACATGGAGGAATTTACGCGGGTTGAACGTCATGTTTCAACTCTTAAGTAATTACACATACTTGTTAAATTCTATTTAATCTTTAAGGCTAATCCTGACGGTAGTTACAGTCCTGTCCGCAATATAAAACTCGGCCATTTAACTATTCTTAGCAGGGCGGAAACTGGATGTCACGCCCCATGCTGACGGAACCTATAGATTAAATAAAATTCATACTCCCAGCTTAGGGCTTTCACTCCCGGTATTAACACACAAATATTATTTAACATAATATACATTATGCGCAGTGTAGGATATGTGCCGACGCCCTCAAGCAATAATGGCAGGCATAATGAGCGTACGCGAAGAACTGGAAGTAGGATTTCTGGGCAAGTTGACCAACCCCAAAGACCTGCAAACCATCATCAATATCGACAATGTCGAAGCTGCAAAGGCCTGTCTTGTGTCGCCAGAAACTTACCGCCGCTGGTTGTCTGACCGAAAACCGAACAAAACCGCAATCAAGTTACTCTGCATATTGGCTGGACGTTCACCGTGGCCAGGTTGGGAACGATTTTCTTATAGTCCCTATGACCACAAGATTTATGCGGATGACCTGAAGTACGGATTTACACCCGGTGACCTGTATTCCATGTTCTACTTGCGGCAAGGATTTGAATATCTGGAATGTGAAAACAAGAAGCTCCGGGAGCGTGTAGAGGAACTCGAACAGAACGCGGCAGATTTGGAGGCACAAGTATGATTGTTGCGCAAGATGAGCATACGCGAATATCTAGAAGCTGGATTTTTGGGCAAATTGACCAATCCCAAAGACCTGCAAACTATCATCAATATTGATGACAATGACGCCGCACAGGCATGTCTCGTATCACCACACACCTACCGCCGCTGGTTACATGACCGGATCCCGAATCAGACAGCCATCAAACTGCTGAGTATCCTTGCCGGTCGTTCACCGTAAAATTACGATCCGGAGGTATTACTCAAATCAAACCAATCAGTCATGCCTCCACTCAATCAGTTTGAGCAAATTGTCCTTGAATGCATCTGCCTGACCATTGCTTAATAATGCCAGCGCATCGGCTTCATGCTGTTTTGCCAGGTTCCAGAGCAACCGGGCTTTTTCCTGACCTGAAGCGGTTAATTCCACATCACTTGCATGGTTACGCATTATTATCAGTCCATCACTGGCCATTTCTGTCAGTATGGATTCTGTTTCAGATTTGGGTATCTGGATTTTACGGCTCAGGTTTTCGATATTATGCAGGTCTGGTTCCCGTAACAGCATAAGAAGTCTCGCTTCATACTTATTATCAGCAAGCTGGTGCTGTTTCGATTCAAACTGTTCCTGGTAGACGTGGGTCGCCTGCGCCAGAAGTGTATATAGATTATTCACAGCATGATTTTGTTGCGGGGAAACATCCTGATGATAGCTGCTATCCGGTAGTGGAAGTGACATGGCGTAGCCCCCCTGATAATAGAGCAAAGCCGCCTTGGCGGATGCTTCAATCAGTTCCACTTCGCCGACAAAAACATGATGATCGCCGACAATGTATTGTGTGACAGTCCTGCATTGTAACCAGGTGACACACCCGTCCAGTAGCGGTGCCCCTCCTCTTCCTGTCCTGTATTGCAAGGATACAAACTTGTTTTTCTGTTATTTTGCGAAATGGTTAGACAGTTCTTTTTGATCCGCTGCCAGAATATTTATTGCAAAATACTTGGCAGTCTGAAATATGCCGAGGTTGTCAGACGAGTTAGCAAGGCACCATAATATTAATGGTGGGCCGAGAGATACCGAGGTAAAACTGTTCGCTGTCAGCCCGGCCAATTCTCCAGTGTTTGACCTTGCGGTGACGACTGTAACCCCTGTCGCGAACGTACCCAATACCTGACGAAATTCTCCTGACTGAAAATTGGGCTCGCGGATCATGTAATCCATAATTGTGCTATAGCTGTTCACAGCGAAATAAATTAGATTGCCAGAATAATATAACTATATAATTCCACATAATATTTTTTCACCTGATACAGCGTACATGTCACAGACTAGCAGGTTCACCACCAGAATACGGCACTACGGCGAAAGCATGCTGGTAAAAATGGCATACGCTGGGTTAGGTCTGCTGCCTATATCATCTGCTTCAGCGCTGGGGGGGGAAGATTGCGGAAGCAATTGGCCCTCGACTCTCCAGAACCAAACTGGCCCGAAGTAATCTCGCAAGGGCAATGCCTGAACTGGATATGCATCAGACCAACACTATCATAAAAGGCATGTGGAATAATATTGGCAGAACATTTGCCGAATATCCATATATTGCCAGGATGGATAATAAACAAGTGCAGGAAGTGGCTGTGCTCGAAGGTATCGAACATATAAAAAATGCGAGTCTGTCAGGGAAAGGCAGTCTGTTTTTTACTGCCCATCTGGCCAACTGGGAGTATACGGTGAAATTAACTTCCAGTTACGGTTATCCAATGCATATAGTGTACCGGCACAGCAATAATCCCGGTTTGCACAGGCTGATACACTCACTGCGGGGGAATTATCTCGCGGGTTCCATACCGAAGGGCAAACAGGGCTCTCGCCAGATGCTGCAGACATTAAAACGGGGGGAGCGTGTTGGTATGTTGATGGATCAGAAAATGAATAATGGTATCGGAGTGAAATTTTTTGGCATTGATACGATGACTGCCCCTGGAATTGCAAGACTTGCCTTAAAATACGATTATCCGATCCTGCCCGTCCGTGCTATCCGTGTAGACGGCATCAGACACAAGGTGATTGTGTATCCTCCAATCCCTATACCTGACAGTGGTGATATCCATAAGGATATAGATGTCATAATGGGTCAGATAAACGCGATGATAGAAGGCTGGATCCGGGAGTATCCAGCACAATGGTTTTGGCTGCATAATCGCTGGCCAGATATAAATAAATAGTCGAGAGGTCAAATAATGAATGACGGTATAACATGGGTAATTCTTACCGATGGCAATTTTATTAAAATAATGTTTAATAATTCCCGGGGTAGTGAGCTGAAAACACTCAGGGACGGTGATTTCGAACACACCAGCGAAATCGCCTATAAAATGGTTACCAGAAAACGTGCCCTGACCATGAATAATTCCGGCCACGATACTCGCCGGGAAGAGCAAGGCTTTTTCCTGCAATTACTGGCTGACTTTCTGGTGAAACAGCAGGAAAAGAATGCATTTCAACATCTAATCCTGGTCGCTCCCGGTAACATTGTCGATATTGTAAATGAGCACCTGCCCAAAACCGCGAAGGACAGGATAGTGGCAATTATCAGGGAAGATTTCTTGTTACTGTCGCAGGATAAGATTCAGGAAAGACTTGCCGGCAAGTACTGAAGGGAGCATGTCACTGCTCCACTGTAGCCGGTCCTGCTGACGCGCCCTCAGGCCTCCCAAAGTTCCTGGACAAATAATCAACGACAGTCATTATCTTGTCTCCCGGCACGGGTGCGCCCATAGTTATCATCATCGAAACAATGTATACCCATTGCTCACGTGTATGCCTGGCATCGGTAACAAATCGCAACTGGTGGCATTGACCACAGGTATCCGCAACGATTTGCTTCCCCTCACCTTCAGGCAAGGATTGCGCCTGCGCCGCAAACATAATACAGACCCAGGCGCCGGTGATTAAAAGCAGTTTTGAAGCTTGCATTGATCAAATCACTATATTCAATATTTGACGGTATTATTACAGGACTTTACGAATCGGGGAAGTTGGTCCGTTTAACCCTGAAATAAATATAGATTCTTGACAATTCCCCGCCAGACGCATATGGTTTTTTCAGATCCCGGCGCAGCCGCCGGGAATAAACTTGAAGTCTCTAACAATCCGGGGGAGAACTAAATGAGCAGGTATCGCAATTTATTTAATGTGGTCTTCAGTCAATTGACTATTAGCGCATTTATGTCGGGTCTCTGTTTTGATGCCGGCGCGGGTACGGCACCCTATGCGGACACCGTTTTCCTGAATGGTCAGGTCATTACCGCAGATTCCGATGATCCTGCATCCGTCACAATTACCGAGGCAGTAGCCGTACAGCGCGACCATATTATGGCTGTCGGTACGAACGACGAAATCCGTAAACTGGTTGGCGACTGGACCGAAGTCATCGATGCAAAAGGCAATTCCGTCATCCCCGGCCTGATTGATACTCACAATCACCTGTATGAACACACCCTTGATTTTGAATGGTCATTAAAGGCAATACCCGAGATGCAGGAAATACGCCTGAATGTCCCGGAAAATGAAGATTTTGCCCAATATGTCGAAAAGGCCATCAAGGCCAGGGCTTCCCAGATACCAGCAGGAAACTGGATAAGGGTTGCAGTACGCCCTGCAGATACCGCTGTAGCGGCGTTTGGAACGACCCTCACCCGCAAAAGTCTGGATGCGATTACTCCTAATCATCCTGCTTACATTACGACACGCGGTGGTTCAGTAGTAAACAGCAAGACGATTGATGAATTTGAAAAATTTTATGGTAACCGCATGCCGGAGGATTACTGGCTGGTAGACCGTGAGACGGGCACTTCCGGCGAATATAACGATTTTGATCGTTGCGCCAAGATAGACATCATAAATTTACAGGCAGGCAGCTTTGATCGTTACATCAAGGGTTACATGGAGACGATGCAGGTCAACGCCCAGATTGGTGTAACGGCCTACAGTACCCACCTGCAGTGTGAAGGTGGATTCAGCGCTTCTGCGCATCTGGACCGTCATGATCTGATGCCGATCAGGCTGGCATGGAACCACAGGTGGTGGCAACCGTTTTCTGACAAGATCAGGGAATCTTATCGCCGCATTGGAGACTGGACCGGTTATGGCTCAGACTTCTTCTGGAGTACCGGCAGCAGTGTGGGAGGACTTGATGCGGGCGGTGTAGGTTGGTGTTCCACTATCCCGGCAAAAGACGAGATCAAGGCACGCGAGCAGTGTCCTGCCATGTTACCTGGGATGAAAATTGAAGGAATTTCAGAAGAAAACATTGCCCCAAACCGGGGGCGTAGAACAGAACATCTGGATACGCTGGCCCAGCTTGCCGGTGAAAACCGTCTCAGCAGTATTCCGGGCTGGCATGTGGCAGGAGATGGTGCCCTGGAGCTTATGTTCAGGACTTATCGTACGTATATGTCTGACGAGCGCATCCGCGAGCTGCGTACGCAGGCTGATCATTGTTTCGGGGTTAAACCGGAGCAAATAGCGATGGCGGCCCGACTTGGCCACACCTTCTCCTGCAACTTTGATACGGAAAATACCAAGATTATTGAGGAAGACTATGGCACAGAATATCTGACCATGAACGCACCAGTTGCCAGTATGTTAAAGGCTGGTGTTAATGTAGTAATCAGCACATTTGGCAGCTATGGCAAGGTCAGATCGTCACCATTTGAAGATGGCAAGAACTGGCTTACCAGGATTGATGATAATGGAGATGCCTGGGGCGTACCTGAAGAGGCCGTGCCGGACAAGATGACCATGTTATTGATGATGACACGTTATGGGGCCCGCCCAGTCTGGAAGGAGAAATCAATCGGGTCAATCGAGAAAGGCAAGCTCGCAGATATTGTCATCCTGAATGGCAATTACATGGACACACCTGTGGACGAACTTGATAAGTTAACTTCAATCATGACGATGATCGGCGGCAAGATTAACTATGAAGCACCGGAATTGCGGGGCAATACGTTCCGCTTTAACCATGAAACTGTGGACTGGACTATAGACATGAAAACCCCGACATCAGCCTGGCGCTGGACAGAAATGCCGGTACCGCCGCCATTCCTGACAGGATC
>JBCKWF010000053.1:0-12010 GCA_038922895.1 Gammaproteobacteria bacterium | reverse complement strand
GCATTCCTGTGTTCGGATCTGGCTTCCGCTGTAACTGATGGGGATAGTTGTTCATCAATCGGGCGGGGCCGTCAAGCCCGACTTCTTCCAGCGCCTGGATGGCGATACCCCAGGCGGTTTTACGGGATATCTGCCTGTGCAGACACAGCGGTTCAATCACCTGCTTGCCAATGCTCAGATAGGGATTCAGTGATGTCATCGGGTCCTGGAACACCATGCCTATGCGGTTGCCCCGGATCATGCGCAGTCTGTGTTCCGGCAAGGTGAGCAGGTCCATACCATCGAACAGTGCGGTGCCTTTTTCAATTATTGCTGGAGGCGAGCGCAGCAGTCCCAGCAGGCTGTAACAGAGTACGGACTTGCCGCTGCCGGATTCTCCAACGACACCCAGTGTCTTGCCTGGTTCGAGTTCAAAACTGGCGCCATCGACAGCAATAATCCTGCCTGCACGACTTTGAAAGGAGATAGAAAGATTATTAACAGTGAGCAGGGACAAGCTATCAGTTCTTTGCCGTGCGGGGATCGAGCGCATCTCTCAGCCCATCTCCAAGAAAATTCAGGGAGAACAAGGCAAGCGAGAGTACGCAGCCGGGATAGATCAGCAGCCAGGGATATTCTTCCATTGTATCAACACCAGTAGATATCAGTGCGCCCCAGGAGCTGTGTGGTGGTTGTATGCCGAGGCCCAGAAAACTCAGGAACGACTCCAGCAGGATCACATTGGGAATGGTCAGGGTTGTATAGACTATAATTGGCCCGAGTACATTAGGCAGTATATGTCGC
This sequence comes from Gammaproteobacteria bacterium, assembly GCA_038922895.1. Classification (GTDB taxonomy): domain Bacteria; phylum Pseudomonadota; class Gammaproteobacteria; order Eutrophobiales; family Eutrophobiaceae; genus Eutrophobius. The sequence continues at coordinate 11,227 of JBCKWF010000053.1, read as the reverse complement.
CAGATAATCACATTGCTGGATAGTCCCATCGTGATTGCAGCGTCAATATATTCCTGGTGGCGTATTGTCAGAACTTGTCCCCGGACTATCCTGGCCATGGTCAGCCATTCCACTGCACCTATTGCCAGAAACAAAAGAAAGATATTCTGGCCGAACACTACCATTAACAGAATAATAAAAATGGTAAATGGCATTGCATACAGTATATCCACGATGCGCATCATGACATGATCAACCCGACCGCCAATATAACCGGCTACCAGACCCCAGCTCACCCCAATAATTAATGCGACTGCGGTCGCAAGGAAGCCAACCATCAGCGATACACGGCCTCCATATAACAGCCTTGTAAGTAGATCACGGCCTAATGTATCTGTTCCAAGCCAATGTGCCGCAGACGGCGGTGTAGCACCCAGTGCCAGATCCTGGGTCTCATATGAGTAGGGAGTGAGCCATCCAGCAGATACAGCTAGCAGCACCATGCAAATCAACGTAATCAGACCTAATACCGCAGCTTTATTGCGAGATAATCGTGTCCAGGCATCCTGCCAGAGGGAATGTCCCTGCCCAAATTGTTTGAGATTCTCCAAACTTTTCATTGTCAGATTTTCTTGTTCTGATATTTGATACGAGGATCCAGCAAGCCAGTAATAATGTCAGATAACAGGTTGGTTAATACTATCAATGTAGTAAACAAAATAGTGGTCCCCAGTATCATCGTGTAGTCCCGGTTAAAGGCCGCCTGGATATAAAAGCGGCCGAGACCAGGGATTTGAAATATTGATTCCACTACAAACGATCCGGACAATAATCCTGCGGTAGCCGGTCCGAGATAAGAGACAACAGGTAACAACCCACCTTTAAGTGCATGCCTCAAGATTACAGAGAACTCGGTCAGGCCTTTTGAACGTGCAGTTCGAATAAAGTCCATGGTCATAATTTCAAGCATCCCTGCCCGGGTCAGGCGGGAAATATAGGCGGCATAGGCGGTGCCCAGAGTGATTGTTGGTAATATCTTGTCTCCTGGGAACTGGCCCCATCCCGACACAGGTAACCATTCGAGCCATATCGCAAATACCAGTACCAGCACAGGACCCAGCACAAACGTTGGCAGACAGATCCCAATCATCGATGTCGACATTGGCAGGTAATCCTGCCACGAGTTAGGTCTGATAGAGGCGATGATTCCTGTAACGACTCCCAGCAACAAAGCAAATAACAATGCATAACTGCCTAATTCAAGCGTGACTGGCAGACCGCTATAAATGAGTTCATTGACACTACGGCCGGGGTATTTAAACGATGGCCCAAAATCTCCCTGCAATACATTCAGCAGGTAATCAGCAAGTTGAGTAAATGCAGGGTCATCCAGATGGTAGCGTGCATTCAATTGTTGCAGTATTTCCGGTGCAACGGCGCGATCACTGCTGAACGGACCGCCGGGAGCAGCCCGAACCATGAAGAATGTAATTGAAACTACCAGAAGTAAAACCGGTATTGCCTGGAGGCAACGAACGAATATGAATTTCAGCATCTCACAAATCAGTTGGTCGGCGTCGGTTCCAGATAGACATATTTATAGGGATGATAATCCATAATGTTCGAATGCCAGCCTTTCACCTCAGGTGACTGCAGATATACCCTGGAATAGGTATAGACAGGTATAATCGGGACTTCATTCATCAGAATTTCTTCTGCCTGCTGAAACAACTCGTAGCGTTGCTGCTGATCTGGCGTGTTCGCCGCTGTTGCGATCAATTCATCGTAGTGTGGGTTCGACCAGCCGGATTTGTTGTTGCCTCCGTCAGTCAAAAACATATCGAGAAAGGTGTTAGGGTCAATATAATCTCCTATCCAGGATGCCCGTGTTATCTGAAAATTCATGATTCTTTCATTGTCGAGAAATACCTTCCATTCCTGGTTTTGCAGGGTAATGTCTATATTCAACGCTTGCTTCCACATCTGCTGTATCGCTACTGCGATCTTTTGATGTGTTTCCAGCGTGTTATATAAAAGTTGTAATACCGGGAAACCCCTGCCGTCCGGGTAACCTGCCTCAGCAAGCAGTTGTCTGGCCTGTTCAATGTCATAGGGAATTGCGGCCCTGGCTGTATAACCGAGTGTGTCAGGCGGCGTTAATGTATAGGCCGGGATCTGACCACCCTTGGTCACATTTTTTACAATAGACTCACGATCTATGCTCATGGCAAGCGCACGTCTGACCCTGACATCATTCAACGGTGGTATCGTGGTATTTAACCGGTAAAAATAAGTGCCTAAATAAGGATGGATTTTGATCAGGTCAGGGTTGTCCTGCAGATAGGCAGATATTTTTTCCTCGGGCATCCCGTAGGTTATTTGCAGTTGTCCGGTCCTGAACATTCTTTCTTCGGTGTTCAGTTGCTCTACCGGATAAAAATGGATTGCATCCAGTTTTACCGTTGCAGCATCCCAGTAATACGGATTTTTCTCGACGACAATGACCCGGTTCTGTTCCCATTGGGTAAGCATGAACGGGCCATTACCGACATAATTGCCAGCCCGTGTCCATTCACTGCCACGCGTGTCAATGTTTCCGAATTTTTCTATGGTTGCCCTGTGTAAGGGAAAGGTACTGTCATGATCGAGCAACCCGAGGAAGTACGGGGTTGCACTGGACAGGTGTACTTGCAGCGTACGATCGTTTATTGCGTGTACCCCAACCTGGGAAAAGTCACTAATCTCGCCTTTATTGAATTTTTCTGCGTTAAGCACAGGATACAACATGTACGCATACTGGTTTCCCAGGGCAGGCATCAACGCCCGTTTCCAGGCATAAACAAAATCATGCGCGGTCACAGGGTCATTATTCGACCATCTGGCATTGGCCCTTAAGTGAAACAGATAGGACTTGCCCTCGTCTAGTACCTCCCAGGATTCGGCTACAGCAGGTAGCGGGGACAAATCAATCGGATCTTTCCCAACCAGCCCTTCAAGCAGTGCATTTATAATATTATGTTCGATACTGCCAGTAACGACATGCGGATCGAGATCCTGAGGTTCAGCACCATTCCCAAGATGCAGGATATTGGCGTTAGCTGCAGTTTGACCAGATGATGGTGACTCACTGGAGCAACCAGCCATGCTTATCAGACAGGTGATAATTATGGCAAGTGAAACCCGGTATGATATTTTATGTATTCTCATTGCTGCAGTGTATTATATCCGGATAAATACTGAATATCGGGCAATATCTACCCAGACCATGAATTTTAATAGTACTTATGTCATGCATTAATCGCAATCCGTTATGACAGCCTATTTTATCCGGCGTTTCCTGTTGATTATCCCGACTTTCCTCGGGATTACCATCCTGGTGTTTGTGGTGACCCGTATGGTTCCCGGCGGGCCGATTGAGCGGATGCTGACGGCTGCCCAGTTTGCTTCAGGTGACCAGGTCAGTTTTCAGAGTGGTAACCAGGGTATAGCGGGTTCAACCCTGTCAGAATCGCAGTTGCAGCAACTAAAGGTTTATTATGGTTTTGATAAGCCAGTGTTGGAAAGCTACCTGATATGGCTTGGGAAAGTCGTAAGACTCGATCTGGGTTACTCGACCCGCTATGGCGAACCTGTCTGGGAGAGCATCAAGCAGCGTCTGCCCATATCCATTTATTACGGGTTGATGACGATCATCATGACCTATGTTGTCTGTATCCCGTTGGGTATCCTGAAGGCCATCAAACACAAAACTGTCATCGATAACGTAACGTCTATACTCGTGTTTGTCGGTTATGCCATACCCGGTTATGTTGTCGGGATCATTGTCATCACTGTATTCGCCTTTTATCTTGAGTGGTTCCCGTTGAGCGGGTTCGTCAGTGACAATTTCGATGAGTTGTCGTTGTTTGCCAAGGTGGGCGATGTGCTGCACCATTCGGTCCTGCCGCTGATAGCCTACATGTCCGGCGGTTTTGCCGTCATGACTTTTTTGATGAAGAATTCACTGATGGACAATCTCGCTGCGGACTATGTCAGGACCGCAATGGCCAAGGGACTGGAGTTCAAACGGGCCGTTATCGGCCATGCCTTCCGCAACAGTATTATCCCGATAGCGACCAATTTTGGTGAAAACGTCACCTTGTTTCTTGCAGGCTCATTTCTGATTGAAAAGATATTCAATATTGATGGGTTTGGGTTACTGGGATATGAGTCGCTGGTCGAAAGGGACTACCCGGTCGTCATGGGTATACTGGTTATTGGTTCGTTACTTTCACTGATTGGCAATATCCTGTCTGATATCTGTGTTGCGCTGGTGGACCCGCGTGTGAGGTTTGGCAATTAGTCGCATGTTTGATTTTCAGCTTAGCCCGCTTACACTGAAGACATTAACGCGTTTTCGTTCCATCCGGCGTGGTTACTGGTCGGCCATTATTATCGTCAGCCTGATACTGTTGTCGTTGTGTGCCGAATTGTTGGTGAACAGCCGGGCATTGCTGGTCAGTTATGAAGGAGACTGGTATTTCCCAACCTATGGTGCCGTCGTGCCAGGTAATGAATTTGGGCTCGGCTATCAATATGAAACCAACTATCGTGATCTGCAGCAGAAATTCAGCGAAGCAGGCGGGCAGAACTGGTTGATTATGCCACCGGCCCCCTATAATGCATTTGAAACCGATTTCATTGAAGGCAGTTATCCACCGAATGCGCCATCTTTATCCAGACAGCATTACCTGGGAACTGATACGGTCGGGAGGGACATCGTTGCCCGTCTGGTCTATGGATTCCGGATAGCCATTTTTTTCTCTCTGTTTCTGCTAGTCTGTAATTACGTGGTCGGAACGGCGATAGGCTGCCTGATGGGTTACTGGGGTGGTGCGTTTGATCTGCTGTTCCAGCGCCTGATCGAAATCTGGTCCAACATCCCGTTTCTTTATGTCATCATGATTATTGCATCAATCATCGTACCCAGTTTCTGGTCGCTGGTACTGGTTATGCTAATGTTCAGCTGGATGGGTATGACCTGGTATATGCGTACAGCCACGTACAAGGAAAAGGAGCGCGACTATGTAATGGCATCGAGGGCGCTCGGTGCTGGCACAGCACGGATTATTTTTCACCATATCCTCCCGAACACCGTGTCGATAATAATTACCTTTATTCCGTTTTCCGTGGCCGGGGGGATTAGTGCATTGACGTCGCTGGATTTTCTCGGGTTTGGTTTACCACCGCCTACACCGAGCTGGGGTGAGTTGTTGCGGCAGGGGACAGATAATTTGCAATCACCCTGGATAGTTGCATCGATTGTTACCTCGCTGGTGTTGGTTCTGACCATGGTGACATTTATTGGAGAGGCTATCCGGGAAGCTTACGATCCTAAGAGGTATACGATTTATGAATAAACAACGACAGCTACGTATAAGAAACATACTGGCAAACGCCGGACTGGTTATGATCCTTTTCGCACTTGCTGCCTGTTCAGGTGAGGATGCCTCCGAAAATACTTCAGCAGTGAATACCGTAAACAGTACGCAGCCAGTCACGAGTGAAACTGCGCCAGCGGTAAATACCGTACCTGAATATCCAGTCAGCCAGTTACCAGAAGGCATGGTGTGGGAGACCAATGACGAAGATCCCGTGTATGCAGATCCTGAGGCAATACCAGGTGGAACATTTCGGGGATATATGCCAAGTTTCCCGCTGACGTTAAGGCTTTATGGGCCTGATTCGAATTCAGGTTTTGCTTATTATTTGAGGGCAAACCATTTATCTATGGTTGATTTTCACCCTGTGACGAGAAACTTTCTTCCATCTCTGGCTACTCATTGGGCATATGGGGAGGACAAAAAGACACTGTATTTTAAACTGGATCCGGACGCACGCTGGTCTGATGGCAAGCCAATCACCGCAGATGATTATATGTTTACCCTGGACTTCATGCGTTCCGAGTATATCGTTGATCCATTTTCAAATAATTACTTTACAAAAGAAATTGTTGCGGTAAATAAATATGATGATTACACCATCAGTGTTACAGGTGGTACGGCAAAGCCGAAAGAAGACTTGCTGCTGTACTATACTATTTCACCGACACCGCGCCATTTCCACAAGCTCGATGAGAAATGGGTTCAGGATTTTAACTGGTTAATCGAACCTGTGACTGGGCCCTACCAGATCAGCACGGTTGAGAAGGGCAAGTATATAGAGTTTACCCGCAACAGAAACTGGTGGGCGAATGATCGGAAGTACAACAATCAACGGTTTAATGTGGATAAAATCCGTTTGACGGTGATCAGGGAACCGGAGATAGCCTACCGTCATTTTCTACTAGGTGAACTGGATACCGCTGGATTAACGCCCCCTAACTATTGGCACGATAAGACTGGCGATGCTGTCTTTCAGGACGGCTATATCAGCAAGATCTGGTTTTACAACGATCTGCCGCAACCGAAGTACGGGATATATCTGAACATGGATAATGACTTGTTCAAAGATAGTGATGTGCGATTAGGTTTTTCCCACGCGATGAATATACAGAAAATGATCGATACAGTGCTAAGAGGAGACTATCAAAGGCAACATACCTATCATACTGGATACGGTGAGTATTCGAATATGGATATACGCGCAAGGGATTTTGACCTGGACAAGGCAGAGGAATATTTCAAGAAGGCTGGCTGGGCTGAACGCGGATCAGACGGTATACGTATAAAAGATGGTAATCGTATGTCCGTAGTCTTGACCTACTCGACCCAGTTGCATACTGACCGGTTGGTAGTATTACGTGAGGAGGCCAAGAAGGCCGGTGTCGATCTGCAGTTGAACCTGCTCGACAGCGCTACTGCTTTTAAAAGCATGCTTGAGAAGAAACACCAGGCCGCATGGATGGGATGGGCAGCCAGCCTGCGGCCGGAATATTGGGAGCATTTTCATTCTGATAATGCGCATAAACCACAGACTAATAATATTACTAATACCGATGATCCGGACATGGATTCAATGATCACCAGGTACAATGATTCGTATGATGTATCTGAACGGGTACAATTGGCCAGGGACATTCAGTTAAAAATTCACGCAATGGGGGCGTTTATACCTACCTATTATGTACCCTATGTTCGTGAAGGTTACTGGAAGTGGATGAAGTTGCCGAAAGGACATGGGATCCGTATGTCTGATGTATTGTTTGATCCAGTGGGACTCAGTTTGTTCTGGATTGATGAAGAGGAAAAAGTGCGAACACTTGCTGCTATGAAAGCAGGTGAGAAATTCGAGCCTGTGACTATTATCGATGAAACCTATAAGGTGAAATATTGATATGAATCGATACCTGATTGCTAGTGTTGTATTTGTATCTACATACATTTTATCGGCATGTTCTCCAGGGGAAGATCAAACTGTTGTCCAACAGCCGACGCAGGAGTCTGTTGCCAAACCAGACTTGCAAGACTACCCACTAGTTGCATTACCCGAAGGTCTGGTTTGGGAGACCAATAACGAGGATCCGATATTTTCGTCACCTGATGCAGTTATGGGCGGGACTATCACAACGTACATTACTTCCTTTCCCCTGACATTCCGTGTTGTCGGACCCGATGCGGGGAATATGTACCGGGGTATAATTCTGGGCAATCAATTATCGCTTACGACAATACAACCGCTTACCGGGAAGTTGATCCCGGTTATGGCAACAGAATGGGCCTACTCTGATGACATGAGAACTGTGTATTACAAACTTAATCCGTTGGCTGAATGGTCGGATGGCAGGCCGGTTACAGCGGATGATTATATGTTTGCCCTGGAGTTCATGCGGTCAGAGCATATAGTCGACCCCTGGTATAACAATCATTATACGAAGGAAGTGCTCGAAGTTAAAAAATACGATGATTACACAATCAGTATTACCGGTGCGACACCAAAACCAAAGATTGACCTGCATAATTATTACGGGATTAGTGCGATACCAAGACATTTCCATGTTCTGGATGAAAAGTGGGTAACCGACTATAACTGGAAAATTGAACCAAATACAGGTCCTTACATTATCACTGATGTAGAAAATGGTAAGTCAATTACGTTAAGTCGTAAAAAAGATTGGTGGGCAGGCGATCTTCGATATATGAAAAACAGATATAATGTCGATAATGTTAGGATTATAGTTATTCGAGACGATGAAATTGCTTTCCAACATTTTTTAAAAGGTGAACTGGATCTTTATGCTCTATTAACACCTGCCTTCTGGCATGAGAAGGCATCTGGCGAAGTTTTCGATGATGGGTATGTCCATAAGATTTGGTTCTATAATGAAGTTCCGCGGTCGCCATTCGGATTTTATTTAAATCAGGACAAGGATGTTTTTAAAGATAAGCCGATGCGTTATGCATTAGCTCATTCCCTCAATATTGATCAGCTGCTCACTTCTGTACTTCGTGGGGATTATCAAAGGCTTAATACATTCCATACCGGATACGGGGATTATTCAAATACCGAAATTAGGGCAAGGCAATATAATCTTGACCTTGCTGAAAAATATTTTACCGAGGCCGGTTGGGGGGGGGCGTGGCCCGGACGGTATTCGTATAAAGGATGGTAAACGGTTTTCTGTGCGTATTACCTATGGAAGCGGCCTGCATACTGACAACCTTGTCTATTTAAAGGAGGAAGCGAAGAAAGCAGGCGTAGAACTGGTACTGGAAATGCTTGATGCAGCATCATTTTTCAGGAAAGTTTCAGAGAAGACCTACGATATAATGTTCATGGGATTTGGTGGCGGTATTCGCCCTGCATATTGGGAGCATTTTCATTCAGAGAATGCCCATAAAAACGATACAAATAACATAACCAATACCGATAACCCGGAAATGGATGCCGCAATTATAAAATTCAGAGATTCTGTTGACGAAGACGAAAGAAAAATGCTTGCGAAACAACTGGATCAGATGATTTATGATCAGGGCGCATTTATACCTGCCTACTTGGCGCCATATACTCGCAGCGCTTACTGGCGTTGGGTTAAGCTACCTGATTTTTATGGGACTAAACTGAGTGAGACGCTTTTTTGGCCATTCGGGGATGAAGGTAGTTTTAGCGATATTGGTGGTTTATTCTGGATAGATCAAAAAATTAAGGATGAAACTTCGAAGGTAAAAGAACAAGGGGCTACATTCGAACCCGTTACTATCATTGATGAAACATATAAAGTTAACTGATGTCGTTATCAGATCAGGCTGTTCTCTCGATAGATAATCTTGCCACATCATTCGAAACGGATGATGGCCGGGTCAATGTCCTCGACCGTATAAGCTTCCAGGTAAACCGTGGTGAGACACTCGGCCTGGTCGGCGAGTCAGGCTGTGGCAAAAGTGTCGCCGCCCTTTCCATCATGAGATTACTGCCAAAACCATCAGGTAGAATCGACGGTGGCAGAATTATTTATAACGGGCAAGACCTGTTGTCTCTACCAACGCAGCAGATGCATAGCATCCGCGGCAAGAAGATTGCGATGATCTTTCAGGAACCGATGACGGCGTTAAACCCCGTCCAGCGTATCGGTAAACAACTGGGCGAGGTCTACCGGATCCATTTCCCTGAAATGACAGCCGCTGAGTCGCATGCGGCGCAGCTTGAAATGCTGAAAAAGGTCGGTATCCCTGCGCCGGAAAAGAGATTGCGGGAATATCCTCACCAGCTATCTGGCGGTATGCGTCAACGCGTTATGATTGCGATGGCGCTCAGTTGCAAACCCGATATCCTGATTGCAGATGAACCTACGACTGCGCTGGATGTCACGACGCAAAACCAGATATTGAACCTGATGCGGGACCTGCAGCAGGAGTTCAATATGTCGATTCTGTTTATTACTCATGATCTGGGCGTTATTGCCGAGATGTGTGATCGGGTGATTGTCATGTATGCAGGCCGGATTGCCGAGCAGGCACCCGTTAAGGAACTGTTCAGTTCTCCGCATCATCCGTATACCCGCGGTTTACTGGAGTCGATTCCAAAGCTGGACGCGCTGCCCAAATCTGAACTTAAGGTCATCGAAGGCATCGTTCCCAGTCTGAAGGACATCCCCAAGGGTTGCCGGTTTCGTACGCGCTGTGATTTTGCTATTGCAGAATGTAGTCAAACAGACCCGGTTGTTGAAGTAATAGATGGCAAGCCTGCCCATGGGGTGGCCTGCATACGTTGGCGGGAAATCAACTGATGAGCAAACAGGTATTACTCAAGGTAACAGGTCTGAAAAAGCATTATCCAATACGCGGCGGGATATTTTTCAGGCACGTGGCTACAAATTATGCTGTAGACGACGTCTCATTCCAGATACTAAAAGGTGAAACGCTCGGTATCGTCGGGGAATCCGGTTGCGGCAAAAGTACCCTCGCCAAGACTATCCTGCGTTTATATGAACCTACCGCAGGTTCGGTCGAGTTTGAGGGTATAGATATTGTGAAGTTACCTGCAACAGACATGCGCCTGTTGCGTCGACAGATGCAGATCATCTTTCAGGATCCGATGGAGTCATTGAATTCCAGACATACGGTCGGCACTATCCTGGAAGAGCCTTTTATCATCCACAAGATGGGGACCAGGAAGCAACGATTACAATGGGTAAGCGGACTGCTGGATAAGGTCGGTTTGCAGCAGGATGCCGCTGACCACTATCCGCACGAATTTTCCGGTGGTCAACGCCAGCGTATTGGTATTGCGAGGGCCATCGCCTTGAACCCGAAACTGCTTATATGCGATGAGCCTGTCTCAGCACTGGATGTGTCTATCCAGTCGCAGATTCTTAACCTGTTGTTGCAGTTGCAGCGTGATCTTGGGCTGACCCTATTGTTTATCGCGCACGATCTGGCAGTTGTCAAACATGTGTCTGACAGGATAGCGGTTATGTATCTGGGCAAGATTGTTGAGATAAACGATGCTGAACAGTTGTACAGAAAACCAGCCCATCCGTATACGCAGGCCTTGCTGAAATCGATTCCGGTACCGGATCCGGAGAAAGCAGTGCAACATGAGGTGTTGAAAGGTGAGGTCCCTTCATCGATAAATCCGCCGTCAGGTTGTTATTTTCATACCCGTTGTCCTTATGCTCAGGACCGTTGCAGGACAGACAGGCCCGAGTTACGTGCCGTTTCAGCAGCCAAGCCCGATTGGCTGGTGGCCTGTCACTTCGCCGAACAGTTTATATAGCAAGCTTGGCAAAACTGCAGCGGCAACACCCTTGTCGTTAATCAGGATGGTTCAT
>JBCKWF010000052.1:0-12019 GCA_038922895.1 Gammaproteobacteria bacterium | reverse complement strand
GAGTTGCTGGTTGATCTCTGCCAATACACTTTTGACATTGCCTACTAACGGGATTTCAACCGGTACGTTCTTGGATATAGATGCGGGATCTATGTCCATATGGATTATCTTAGCGTACGGACAAAATTTTTCCAGATCGCCGGTAACACGATCATCGAAGCGGGCACCAATGGCAATCAGTACATCACAATGGTGCATTGCCATGTTTGCTTCGTAGGTACCGTGCATACCCAGCATCCCTATAAACTGCCCATCAGTCGCAGGATAGGCCCCCAGTCCCATCAGCGTATTCGTAATCGGATAACCGAGCATGCGGGTAAACGCGGTCAGTTCCTCACTGGCGTTACCGAGAATGACACCCCCGCCCGTATAGATCATCGGCTTCTTTGCGGACAGCAACAATTTGATCGCACGTCTGATTTGTTCGGGATCACCATGCGTAACCGGGCTATACGATCTCATCTCAACCTGGGCAGGATATTCATACTCACACATGTCTGCGGTTACGTCCTTCGGGATATCAACCAGTACCGGTCCCGGTCGACCAGTCATCGCGATAAAAAAGGCCTTCTTTATTGTGCTTGCCAGATCGCGTACATCCTTGACCAGAAAGTTATGTTTGACGCAGGGGCGGGAAATGCCAACGGCATCGACCTCCTGAAACGCATCATTGCCGATCAGATGGGTAGGCACCTGGCCTGAAAAAACCACGAGTGGTATGGAATCCATATAGGCGGTGGCAATACCGGTGATAGCGTTAGTTATACCGGGCCCTGAGGTAACCAGCACGACACCAGGCTTGCCGGTTGCACGTGCATAGCCGTCCGCAGCATGGGTCGCACCCTGCTCATGTCTGACCAGAATATGCTCAACCGCATTCTGTTTGAACAAGGCATCGTATATATGCAGCACAGCCCCGCCAGGATAACCAAACAGATGAGTTACTCCCTCATCCTTCAGTGCCCTTACGAAGATATCCGCACCACGCAATTTTTCACCAGATATAGCCAAACTTGTACCCTGAATTTTCCAGATGGATAAACCTTGATAAACTACTGATATTCACCAGCAAGGTCAAGTCGTGCTTTGCACAAAAAGTGTTTTTTCTCCCTGCAATGACCAGCAAATATTCCGGATATTCCACTTTTCAAACCGGGATCGGTTAACATATCCGGCTTTACAATCAAGGCTGACACCTGATGCGTACATCAAAATTACTGATATCAACACAACGAGAAGCACCGGCAGAGGCAGAAACTGTCAGCCACAGGTTGATGTTACGTTCAGGTATGGTGCGCCAATTGGCCTCCGGTATTTATACCTGGATGCCTATCGGTTTGCGGGTACTCCGAAAAGTGGAAAACATCGTCCGTGAAGAAATGGATCGTACCGGCGCCCAGGAAATACTGATGCCTGCGGTACAACCGGCTGAGTTATGGCAGGAGTCAGGACGTTGGGACAAATACGGTCCGGAATTACTACGATTCATGGACAGGCATGAAAGGAATTTCTGTCTCGGACCGACCCACGAAGAAATCGTTACCGATATGGTCCGCCGGGAAATCCGTAGCTACAAGCAATTACCAGCAACCTTCTACCAGATCCAGACCAAATTCCGGGACGAAATCAGGCCGCGTTTTGGCATCCTGCGCGCGCGCGAATTCATAATGAAAGACGCTTATTCATTCCATCTGACCGAAACATCCTTACAGCACACCTATGATGAAATGTACCAGACCTATTCAAGGATCTTTGAACGACTGGGCCTGCATTATCGTGCTGTGGTGGCGGACAGCGGCAACATCGGTGGCGACAAAACCCATGAATTTCACGTACTGGCAGATTCAGGCGAGGATCTGATTGTCTTTAGCGAGCAAGGCAACTTTGCCGCCAATATTGAAATGGTAGGGCTGGAAAAACCCTCAAACAGCCGGCCTGCTGCCGGCAAGGCCATGAACAAGGTGGCCACACCCGGGCAACATTCGATTCAACAAATCTGTGATTTTCTGGGTGCGCCTGCGAGCCAGTGTCTGAAAACATTGATCGTGCACGGCATCGACAATACCCTGGTGGCGCTGGTATTACGTGGTGATCACGAGCTAAACAAGGTGAAGGCCGAAAGACTGGACCTGGTTGAGAGTCCGCTCAAGTTCGCCTCGAACGACCTGATTCGTAAACAAACCGGTTGTGGCACCGGATCTTTGGGACCGGTGGGCGTGTCGATACCGACTATTGTTGACTACAGTGCTGCCCAGGTGACTGACTTTGTCTGTGGTGCAAATCAGGAGGGATATCATCTGACTGGCGTGAACTGGGGCCGGGGTCTTGCTGAACCGCAGACGGCTGACCTGCGTAACATCTGTGAGGGGGAGCCATCACCTGACGGTTCAGGGCCGGTTAAACTGGCCAGGGGAATCGAGGTAGGACACATCTTCCAACTGGGCACCAAATACAGTGCGGCCATGAAAGTCTCATGTCAGGATGAATCCGGCAATGCTGTGACACTGATCATGGGCTGTTATGGAATTGGTGTCAGTCGCATTGTTGCCGCTGCTATCGAGCAAAACCATGATGAACGAGGCATTATCTGGCCAGCTACTATAGCGCCGTTTGAACTGGCGCTGGTTCCTATTAATATGCATAAATCGCAACGTTTGCGTGAGGCAGTCGAGGCTTTATATGAAAGATTCCACTCTGCCGGTATAGAGGTATTACTCGATGACAGACGTGAGCGTCCCGGTGTCATGTTTGCCGATATGGAATTACTGGGGATCCCCCACCGTGTTGTCTTCAGCGAAAAAGGGCTGGACGCTGGTACAGTCGAATATAAGGGACGCCGGGATACTAATAGTAGCGATGTTCCAATCGATTCGATCGTCGATTTTATCAAGCAGAAACTAGGGTGAGGGGACAGGAGTGAGGTGTGAAGAGTAAAACACCTAATTCCTCACACCTCCCTCCACACTTGAGCTTAACGGATATCAAAACCGTTAAAGATCTGATAAGGCTGCTCAGTAATCTCGACTTTCAACACGCTCGCCAGCTCCGGGCCATGCCTTAACCAGTCACGCAAGACTTGTAATCTGGTCGTATCTGCAGTTGCCACACCTTCGACCCGGCCATCTGGCAGGTTCCTGACCCATCCGGTAATCTGGTGCCGATCAGCCAGGTTTTTACATGCTGCTCGAAAAAACACACCCTGCACCCGGCCTGAAACGATAAAATGGATTGTATTGTGCATAATTTCTGATGCATGTCTCCAGCTAGCGACATAATCGATTGGCCGTCTTATACTAGCTTATTGCTTATCCAGTCTAATCGCGGCATTTACATCATACTTAACTACACTATGCTAGCCGCAATACGGATTGGAACAATATTTGCTGTGTAAATAAAATTCTTTAAAAAAGTGATAACAATAAATGAAAAATGATGCGTACACCCTGCCAATGCGGTCTACCTCCTCCGGGGCGCAAATTGAAACACGTCCACTCCATGTCGAAGAATGGCTGGACTCATTACCTTATGTTGATTTTAAAAAAACCAGTCAGCTGCTATATGAAGCGACCAAGGCCACCAATGCACAAGTATTGAAACCCGCAGTCAGGCTGGAGCTGGTCGAATTATATAACAGACCGTATCAGTATTATATCGACTCGCAGGTCAAAGCAGGCGCCCAGCATACCCTGCAGTCGATAGAAACCATGCAAGAACAGACCCAGGTTCTGAAACGGATAGCAGTAAATCTCGCCCTCGCCTGCAAAATCTCGGCGGATGAAATCCTGAAGAAGAAAACCCTGTGGGGGCAGTCAAAACCGCCATTACTGAATATGCTGCACTCACTCAAGTATCTGTCACATGCGCTGATATTCAGCTTTCTCGAATACGCTCCGACCCCGAAAAATGTCTGGCGTGAAATTAATTTTATTTATGATTTTGCAGAATCCCTAGGCCAGAAAAATGCGACCCTGTTAACCGCAAAGAACCACACAGGTAATCAGGCAACCACTATTGCCCAGGCCTATACCCGAATCTGTCTGGCCGCGCTGGCAGATCCTAATCATCTGCCCTATGGCGCAATCTGGGAAATATATGAACAGCTGAATTCATGGGTTGGACTGGTAAAACTTTACAAGTTTAAACCACTTGATGACCCGGCCTGCCACTTTGTGATGAAGCTCGACAGTGATTCATGCCCGCTACCTTACGTCAAATTCAATACCAGTCGTACCGATGACAAACACCGCCTGCTTGATGGAACGGCCCTGGTCAGACAGATACATACGAACCTTGCCACATTGGAAAAAGGTGGTTCACTGGACAAGTCTGTAATTCTTTCGCCTTACTTTGCAAAACTTATACTTGGTCATATGGCAAGGGTATGGGGAACCCATCCAAAACGGGCCAACCAGCGCCAGGGGCGTGTCGGCACGCTGGAGCTGGCCTGTGGACTTAATGCTGCATACTATCTGCTCAATAACGAGAAAGAATTCAGTGAACCGATAACTGTCACTCCGGATACGGCTCATGCTGAGGATGTCTCGCAACATAAAGATACGGAAATCACCCCGCGTGAAAATTACAGGGTTGATAAATGGAGCCTGGTCGACCAGAGTTCGCGTGGATTTGCTGTTATAAAAAATGATCGGCCGAATTACCATATCCGGGTTGGAGATCTGATAATCATCAATATCAAGAGTCAGTCCGGAAAATGGGCTATCGGTGTAATACGCTGGTTGATGATCAGACAGGGCCAGATATACAAAATCGGTGTGCAGATACTTTCTGCAAATACCAGACCGGTTGCAGTCAGGGCATGCAACGGCAGCTCGCTGGATACCCGTTTCAGACGAGGATTACTCATACATAATCAGAATGACAAGCAAAACATATCAATAATCACCAGCAAGGGCCTTTATATCAACAATCGCGACCTTGAAATTGCCGAAGCTATGGATACATATAAGGCCAAGGCATTATCACTGCTGGAGTCCACGACAGGATTTGAACAGTTTGTACTCGGGATTGCTGGATAAGTAGAACCTGTCTCAAAATCAGTTGAGATAGGTTCTGGATACCCGCCATACTGGTTAAGTTCTAAAATACGCATCAGGAGATAACTATGTCTGTTACTATCTATCATAACCCGCGCTGCTCAAAATCACGGGAGACACTGGCACTACTGCAGGACAAAGGTATAAAACCGGTCATTATCGAGTATCTGCAAAACCCGCCTGACAGAAAAACTCTGACTGAAATCCTGGATAAACTCGGGATATCTGCGCGTCAGCTGATACGGACCAAGGAAGCAGAGTATACGGAAAACAAGCTGGATGATGCTTCACTTACCCGTAATCAACTAATCTCTGCCATTATTGAACACCCGATCCTGATGGAACGTCCGATAGTACTTGCAAATGGCAAGGCTGCAATTGGCCGACCACCTGCAAGCGTTCTGGAAATCCTCTGATGCCCGAAATTCTTGTGTTGTATTACAGCCGTTCTGGCAATGTTGCGGAGATGGCGAATATTATCGCCCGTGGCATAGCAGCTGTCCCCGGTTGCACTGCAAGAATCAGGACGGTCCCTTCGGTTTCACCTGGCTTTGAAACAGTTGAACCGGAAATACCGGGATCCGGCCCACCCTATGCAACCCTTGATGACCTGCGTGAATGTGATGGCCTGGTCATGGGCAGTCCGACCCGATTTGGTAATATGGCGGCCCCGCTTAAATATTTCCTCGATTCCACATCAGCGCTCTGGGTATCAGGATCACTGATAGGTAAGCCGGCGGCATTTTTCACCAGCACGGCAACCATGCACGGCGGTCAGGAAAGCACTTTATTATCGATGATGCTGCCACTGTTGCATCATGGCATGCTTATTGTGGGTCTACCGTATTCCGAACCCGCCCTCAGTTCGACCGCTTCGGGTGGCACACCCTATGGGGCCAGCCATGTCTGTGGCCCGGATGGCAAGTTGCCAGTGACTGATGAGGAAAAACAATTATGCCTTGCGTTGGGTAAAAGGCTGGCAACGATTACATTGTCACTGCAAGGCAAGTGAAGCTTGAATAGAAACACCATTATTGTTCAAGCAATTCCCGCACAAACGGGACTGTCAGCTTTTTTTTTGGAAATCAGTGTAGCCTGGTCCAGCCGATCCAGCCAACTGAACAGGGTGTGCATATCCCGTGCGACCCTTCTGGACAAGTAATCCATAACCTCATCAGATAAGTCGAACCCACGTAGCCTGGCCCGCTCTTGTAATGCCAGCAGTCTGTCTTTTTCATCAAGGTTTGATAAATGCCATGTGACTCCCGCAGCCAGACGTGACTTCAGATCCGCCAGGTGCAGCGTCAGACCGCCCGGACTGGTCCGGGCAGAGACTATCATGGTGTTTTGTAAGGCCGCCAGACGATTATAGAGATTAAACAGCGCCAGCTCCCACTGTGTATCACCTGCTACTTCATCAATATCGTCTATACAGACCAAATCCAGTGATTCCATTCCATGTAGAACCTCAGGAGCCATCTGCGTCTTTTCCATCAAGGGGATATAGACAACCTTTTTTTGCCGGGACGCTGCCAGCGTACAGGTCGCCTGTAATAAATGGCTTTTACCCGTACCGTGATCTCCCCACAGATAGATATTGTTGCCCGGACTTTGGCCTATTGTTTGCTGCAGATAAGACACTGCCTGCAGGTTAGGCCCTGGCCAGTAAAGGTCAAAATTGAACCGATCAAATTTTCCAAATGGAAGCGGGATCTGGCTGGACATCTAGACAAGCTTGCGCGGATTACGCGTAAAAATCACTAAGTTTGATTTGCTCAAACACAAACCTGAGCAGGACCAGGCAAACAGCCGCAACCGGCAAGGCCAGCAGCACACCGACAAAACCAAATAGCTGGCCACCCGCAAGCACTGCAAAGATTACAGCAACCGGATGCAAACCTATCCGCTCACCTACCAACCACGGTGACAGAAGCATCCCTTCAATCGCCTGACCTGCGCCGAACACCGCAAACACATAGATCACATGTGTGAAGTCCTGATATTGCATAAACGCTACCGTACCGGCGATACAGATACCGATGATGGATCCGAGGTAAGGGACGAAACTGATCAGGCCGGCAGCCATTCCAATCAGCAGCGCAAATTCAATCCCGGCAAGCCACAGTCCTGTAGTATAGATCAATGATAGCGCCAGCATTACGAGCAACTGTCCGCGTAGAAACTCCGAGAGGACGCTATCACATTCAACTATCAGGCTGATAACTGTTTTTGCATATCTTGCCGGTATCATTGCACGCAGATTGGTCAGTAGTATGTCCCAGTCACATAGCAGATAAAATGTCACCACTGGTATCAGCACCAGATATGCCAGCCATGCCATGATAGCCTGACCTGAATCACTGATCCGGACAAATACTGATCCGGCAACATTACCAATATTTCGCCAGTTTTCCATCAGGGTATCCCGGAGTAAATCCAGATTAATAGTTTCGACCTCAACCCCGAGTATTGAACCCAGTGATGGCAGCAGAGCCTGCTGTACCCATGTAATCAGCTCAGGAAGACGTTGTATCAGTGCCAGTATTTGTTCCTGTAACAACGGTACCAATATCAATAACAGTATCAGTAACACTGTCAGCATCGCTGCAAAAACAAGGATGACTCCGGCTGTTCTGGGTAGCCTGCAAGACAATCTGTTTACCAGGGGATCACACAGATAGGCCAGCATTGCTGCAGCAAGAAACGGGGCAATTACTGGCGCAAGCAGGTATAACAACCAGCCAGTAAAAAATATAGAGGCCAGGACCAGCCATTTTTGGGAGTCTGTCATGATCAGGGTAATAATCTATACAAGTGATTATTCCCGCCGACCGGTTCAAGTATTCTTCCAAAACTGATGGCCTGCAGGACCGCCTGCTCACCTCCATGTGCGATCAGCCGAAATTCTATATAACCGGTATTCACCTCAATTACCTCAACCCGGCTGACAGGGCTGAGGGATTCAAGGTAGCCAAGTACCCTAGCATATTGTTCGACCGTATAGACATCCAGTATCTTCATCTGGGTGTTGCTGGTAGCAGTATCAGTCTGCTTGCCAAATCGGGTGGCCAGCAAATCAGCTACCCCGTCAATCCCTTCAGTTAATACTGTCTCCGGAAAGGACCCTTGTGTCATCCAGGATTGCCTGTCTTCGCCTACAGACAAAGTCCAGCGCACCTCCCAGATTCCATCAAGCGGGGATTCAATCCACCCTGTGAGGACTGTATCAGGAGAGTAGCGTCTGGAAGCCTTTACTACCGGGCCCTGGAATTCACCCCGGATATCACTTGCCTGCAGACCGGACGTATCTTCGAGATCAAACAACGGATACATCAACACAATTCCCCTTGAGTTTGCCTGCTGGTTTATTACAGAAAAATAATCCGGATCCTCTTCCGGGTTCAGTAATTTTCTGGTCTGATCCTTTTCCATTGCCAGCCATACAAGTATTGATGGTCTTTCCCGGCTCCATGCCTGTACACCCAGATCACGTAATGCATTGTCAAGATTCGATTCGTTAAAGCTGATTCTCAATCTGAGCTGGATTTCTGCCCCAAGCGGATCCGCGATCCCCGGCGGGATCTCCACATAACGATATTGCTGCACAAATCTTTCGGCAGTCTTTACCAGAGGAGCAAGGTCAGCCCGACCGGGTGCATTTCGATCCCCGGTCAGCTTGATCAGTACAGTCTTCATCGCCAGTTCTATTGCTTGCAGACGACTGTTCGCCTGTTGCCCTGTGACTGGCACTTCGGCCTCATACAGTCCGGGCACCCTGACAGCTTTTGCGGCTAGTGGAAGCAACACCAGAGTGACAGCCAGTAGTAACACTTTAAATTTCATAAATAACACGCTATGCAACTGTGTCTCACAAGTCAAGGATTGCGACTTCCGCTCCGGCTCTATACTATTGCACTTCACTATGGAGAAACCACCTGTAAAACTTGATTACGAAAATGCGGGCGTCAGTATATCCCGCGGGAATGAGCTGGTTCGCCGACTTAAACCTCTGGTCAGCTCGACCAACCGGCCTGGCGTGATGGGAAATATCGGCGGATTTGGCGCACTGTTTGACATCTCCTGCCTGTCCTATAAAAATCCGGTCCTCGTGGCTGGAACCGACGGTGTCGGGACAAAGCTGAAACTGGCGATAGAAACCAACCGGCACGATACCATCGGTATTGATCTGGTCGCCATGTGTGTGAATGACCTGCTGGTACAGGGTGCGGAGCCGTTATTCTTTCTCGACTATTATGCCAGTGGCCGCCTTGATGTTGATGTTGCCGAATCGGTCATCAAGGGTATCGCAGCAGGCTGCAGGATGTCTGGTTGCGCCCTGGTCGGCGGCGAGACTGCAGAAATGCCAGGCATGTATCACGCCAACGATTACGATCTGGCCGGATTTTGTGTCGGTATAGTCGATAAGGACAAGATAATCGACGGCAGTACGATTACAGCGGGTGATGCCGTCATCTGTCTTGCCTCCAGCGGGGCCCATTCAAACGGCTATTCACTTATACGCAAGGTACTGTCAATTTCATCTGCCAGCCTGGAGGGAACGCTGGGTAACAAGAAGCTGATTGACGTACTGCTGGAACCCACGCGCATCTATGTAAAACCGGTGCGTGAATTGTTCAAACAGATTCAGGTCAAGGGTATTGCCCATATTACCGGCGGTGGATTGACGGAAAATATACCCCGCGTTCTGCCTGACGATGTACAGATAAATATCAACACCGCTTCATGGCAATGGCCGGAGCTGTTCAGGTGGCTGCAGAAGCAAGGCAATATTGATACCCGGGAAATGTATACGACATTTAATTGCGGAGTCGGTCTGGTTCTCGTTATTGACAATAAAAACTGCCAGACTGCGCTCGATACTCTTACTGCAATGGGAGAGCACGTCTGGGAACTCGGGACTATCAGCAAACGTGAAAACCCGGAGATTCCGGTTATTTTTTCCTGAGCGATTCCTGCACCGCTGTAAGTATGCCCCGAAGAATATTGTATTCATTCTCATCAAGACCGGCGCGATTAAACAGCTGTTTTAATCGTCTCATTAATCTTCTCGGCTTTTGTGGATCCAGAAACCTGATCTGGATCATTACTTCTTGCAAATGAGCATACAAATGATCCAGTGCCTCCACGCTTACCGTACCACCCTGAGCGGCAATATCTGGACCGGTCTCTGTATCCACATATTCTGACTTGCATAACTCATAGCACATGATTTGAACCGCCGCTGCCAGATTCAGGGAAGAAAATTCCGGATTCGCCGGTATCACTATCATCCTGTGACAAATATCGAGCTCTGCATTGGTCAGGCCTGTCCTTTCCCGACCAAATACTATTGCTACATCGGCAGACTGACGCGCCCGTTCGAGCAGTTGTCCGGCAGCCTGTTCCGGGGCCAGGATCGGGCAAGCCAGGTTTCGGAGTCTGGCGCTGGTTCCATAGACCATGACACATTCGCTTACAGCTTCCTGCAGTGTGTCATACACGACAGCTCGTGCAAGGATATCATCTGCCCCGGCTGCCCTGGCCGTTGCTTCAGCGCAAGGAAAGATCTTGGGCGCTACCAGCGCCAGTCTGGTCAAACCCATAGTCTTCATCGCCCTGGCGGCCGCACCAATATTTCCGGGGTGGGTGGTACCGGTGAGTACAATTTTAATTTTATCCAGGGCAGTATCTCGCATGATTCATCAGTAAGCTGACATTTTGACAAAGTATACCTGCTCGCGTCCAACTATTCCCGTAGCCATGGTTTATGCATACCAGCGATCCTGAAAATGGCCAGTAATCTACCTGTTGCAACGATTTGTAGATACAATCAGGCCAGAATAAAATAGAATTGCGCCCCGGAACAAGCCATCACATAAAGAAATAATCATGCATCCGATGTTAAATATTGGTATACGTGCAGCACGCGCAGCGGGTGAGATTATCATCCGTAATCTGGAACAAGTCTCCGATATCCAGATCCATGAAAAAGGTCTGAATGATTATGTCAGCGAAGTAGACAGAAAGGCTGAATCCGTCATCATAGATACGATACTGAAGGCCTACCCGCGCCACAGTATATTGGCGGAAGAAAGCGGAAATAGTGGTGAAGGAGACTATCAGTGGATAATTGACCCGCTGGATGGCACGACGAATTATTTGCATGGGTTCCCACAGTTTGCAGTATCTATCGGTTTGAAGCACGCTGACACGCTGGAACAGGCGGTAATTTATGACCCATTGCGACAGGAACTGTTTACTGCGAGCCGGGGTAGCGGGGCATATCTGAATAACCGGCGCATTCGTGTAAGCAAGCGCAAGGATCTGAATGGTTCCCTGCTTGGAACCGGATTTCCGTTTGGAAATGATTTCAACATGGAAACCTTCATCACTACCTTTCGTGCAATCTTTCCCATGACGGCGGGGATACGTCGCGCCGGCGCAGCCTCACTGGACCTGGCCTATGTCGCCAGCGGCCGTCTGGACGGATTCTGGGAATTTGGCCTGAAACCCTGGGACATGGCAGCAGGCGCCCTTTTAATCCAGGAGGCAGGCGGTATTGTCACCAGCATCAATAACGCCAGTAACTATATGAAGAGCGGCAATATACTGACTGCGAATGCGAAACTGCATGAGGAAATGGTGAAAATCCTGGCTACCACAATGACGGAATCAGATTGAGAGATCCTGATTCTGCCCGTGGCATATCACACCTAATTGGATAGTCTTTCGATAACAAGCTTATAGCCGTCAATCATTGCGGACAAGGAGAAGTTCGCAATGACCCTGTCCCGGTTAAACTGTCCCATGGTCCGGCAAGTCTCAGGGGAGTCTGCGAGCAGATTAAGCTTCGCAGCAAAGTCATCCGTATTCCCAGGCCCGCAAAGGAAACCACCCTTACCATCTATGATTTGTTCCGGCATGGATGAACAATTGGAAGTCACTATCGGCAGTGAAGAAGCCAT
>JBCKWF010000051.1:0-12033 GCA_038922895.1 Gammaproteobacteria bacterium | reverse complement strand
AGCACCAGTGTTGTTGGCGAGATATTCGGGGTAGTCTTCTTCTATAACGTGCCGGATTGAGCAAGCCGACATATTTGCAACAATTAGAGTAACGATAAATAAGCGTCTAAACGTCTTCATGAATATCCCCCTCGATTAAATGTTAATTGTAGATAATTTCTAAAACAGATGCGTGATCATATAGCCCCCTCGCCTTCGTAAAGCGACCAATGACGCGCCTGAATGCGATGGATCAAGGTGCGCAGTGTGCCTTCAAGCGACTGATCCTCAGCAATATACGGAATATCCGCACCCAGATCTTCAACGAAGGAGGCCAGACTATTACGTCCTTTCCCCAGCTGGGATTGCTCAAGCTGCACTCGATCGAGGCGGAGCAGGATTGCCTGCCGCACTGCAATCAGCAAAGCGGACGCGACTTGTTCGGTCAGTTGCAGTACGCGGAGGCAATCGCGCGCGGCGATCGTGCCCATGCTGACCTTGTCCTGATTGTGACATTCGGTTGATCGGGAAAATACGCTGGCGGGCATCGTGTTTTTGAGTGCCTCGGCCGTCCATGCCGATACCCCGATCTGTACCGCCTTCAAACCATGATTGATCGACGCACGGGACTGATCTGATCCCGACAGGTTTGAGGGCAGACCGTTATTGAATTTGGTGTCGACCAAAAGCGCCATCTGCCGGTCCATCAGATCGGCGAGATTGGCAATTAAAATTTTCATGCCGTCGGCGACAAAGGCGACATGGCCGCCATAAAAATTCCCTCCGTGCAGGATGATTTCGTTCTCGATATCAATCAGGGGATTATCGTCGGCGCTGTTCAACTCAATTTCCAGCGTGGTGCGGAAGGTGGGCATCATATCAGCCAGCACCCCGATGATATGCGGGGCGCAACGAATCGAATAGCGATCCTGAAGCCGGGCCGGATGATAAGACTTGCCCAGATCGGCCAGATCGCGGGCAATGCGCTCAGCAGATTTGGCCTGCCCCGGATGTGGTTTGGCTGCAAACAGTCTGGCATCAAAATGTGCAGGATTGCCTCGTAAGGCAATAGTGGCAAGCGATGTGATACGGGTGGTCAGACGGCACAAATAATCGGCGCGGACAAAGGCGTGGCACATCAGGGCCGTCATAACGGACGTCCCATTCATAATCGCCAGTGCCTCTTTGGGGCGCATAGTTATCGGGGTCAACCCTGCTCGTTTCAAGGCATCTGCCGCCGCCATACGTTCGCCGTGCATTATCACCTCGCGTTCTCCAATCAGGACAGCCGCAACATAAGACATTGGCGTCAGATCGCCACTGGCGCCAACCGATCCTTCCTCAGGGATGATGGGGGTTATGCCTTTTTCCAATAGAGCGATTAACTGCGCTAACAGATTGAGACTGACCCCCGAATAACCGGTACATAAGGAGGCCAACCTGACGGCGATGACAGCGCGCGCGCTTGCTTCCGACAGGTCATCGCCCAGACCGCAGCCATGAAAACGAATAAGATGCAGGGGCAGTTCGGCAACCAGCTCCGGTGGTACCTGGCTCAGGACTGAATCCCCATATCCTGTAGTCACGCCATAGACACAGCCATTATCACGCAATTCACGATCAAGGAAATCTGCCCCTTTCTGAATACGCGCACGAAAAACGGCATCGGTTGTCAAGGCAACGCGTGTTCGGCCTTCGGCTATTGCAACAACGTCCTCAATGAATAAGAAGCGCGCGCCAAATTCGATACATTCAGGGGTGTCGGTCATCTGTATCCTTATTTTTGCCGCCCGGAAGTCGTAAAAATTGAATCATAACCACAGGCGGACGACAGTATTGCCAACCATGCGGCATCCTCGTAGACATAAGATGTTGTTTTTTTAACTTATTGAGCGCAGGGCAACTCTATCTTATCGGAAAGTAGCCAATCAGTACAACGGCCACAACCATCGCTACCTTTAAACAATACCAATAAATTCACTTGACCAACTCTCAAGCCATTCCCCCATTCACTGAAATCACCTGGCGGGTAATGTAGGCAGCATTGTCAGAAAAGAGATAACTCACCATGCTGGCCACTTCATGTACCTGCCCCATTCGCTGGGCCGGAATCACTTTCAGTATTTCATTTAATAATTCTTTGTCCACCATTCCCGTATCGACAAGTCCTGGTGCTACACAGTTGACTGTAATCTTCCGTTTGGCAACTTCTACCGCCAGCGACTTGGCGGCGCCAATCAACCCGGCCTTCGAAGCACTGTAATTAACCTGGCCCCGATTGCCCATCACACCAGACACCGAAGCCATGATCACAATTCGTCCACCCTGTTTGGCATGGATCATAGGCATGATTAGTGGCTGGGTAACATTGAAAAAACCATCAAGATTGGTATGAATGACCTGATCCCAGTCGTCATCGCTGAGGGCAGGAAAGGCGTTATCGCGGATGATGCCGGCATTGCAGACCAAACCGTAAAACGCACCATTGTTATCAATTTCACCCTGAAGTTTTGTCCGTGTCTGCATGCGGTCGGCGACATCAAATTGCAGTAGACTGGCAGTACCACCAATACTATTAATTTTAGCCACCACAGCTTCTCCTTCTTCGATCCTGGTACGGCAATGCACGACGACTTCAAAACCATCGCGTGCAAGGAACAGCGCAATTTCCTTGCCGATGCCACGACTCGATCCGGTCACCAATACACGTCTAGTCACTGTTTCTCTCCAGTATTTTTTCAATTTCATCTGTTTCGAATACATTGACTTTTGCTTCCACGCACAGTTCCTGATCGTGAAAAATCTCACACTCGAAATTGGCCATCCCCGATTCGTCCCAGAACATCTGTTTCACATGAATGCGATAACGCTGACCTGCTACCAGCACTTTATATACCAGCAACAGCTTGCGAGTGCCTAACAGGAACCCGAGTTTTATGCCCTGATTTTTTTCTTTAGCACGTAACCCGGCCAACGCCGAAATCGCCTGAGCCATATATTCAATGCCAACCCAGGCTGGCACTCCGTTTAACGTTGCGTCATAAAACATACTATTGACACTTATATCAACTTCAGCAGTCAGGTTCATACTGTCATAATGCAGAACTCGATCCAATAACACCATAGGTGGTGAATGTGGTAGCAACTCTTCTACTGAGTATTGCGAGCAATCAAGCATCGCGAAATCTTCGCAGAATTAGGCTGACATTATTTCCACCAAAAGCAAAGGAATTGCTCATCACATAGTTAATCGGTGCTAATGCAGCAGACTCTTCACATAAATTGATTTTGCTGAAATCCGGATCATGCTGACCATCATATATATGGGGCAGGACCTGATGTGTATTGTTATCATTTAAAAGCAACCAGCACAAACCGGCCTCTGTGGCTCCGGCGGCCCCCAATGTGTGTCCGGTAAGTACTTTGCTGGAACTGGCAGGCACCTTGTCACCAAACACTGAATAAACAGCATGGCTTTCCATTATGTCATTAAGTCGAGTGCCTGTACCATGCAAGTTTATATAATCAATTGCCTGTGCTTCAAGCGCCGCATCCTTCAGTGCCGCCAACATGGCTAAACGCGCACCCTCTCCAGAAGGATTCGGTGCCGACATATGATGAGCATCTGAGGATTCGCCGACACCTGCCAGGACTACTCCACTCGCTTCCCTGCTCATCAAAAATACAGCAGCAGCTTCACCTACATTAATACCTTTGCGATTGATGCTGAACGGATTACAACGTTCATCGGACATAGCTTCCAGAGATTTGAACCCGTTAAGTGTCAGTTCACACAGTGAGTCCGCTCCTCCAACGATTACTGCATCGCAGATATCCAGTGCGAGTAAACCACGTGCCGACGCGAAGATTTTACCACTGGATGAACAGGCAGTGGAAATTGAATATACAGGCCCTTTGGTTTGAAAATATTCGGCGATGAATTCAGCACTGACACCGGCTTCCTGTTGCTGATAAAAATATCCTTCAGGAAGGCTGCCATTTTTTTTAAGGGCCGCCATGGCCAGTTCAGTTTCAGCAACCCCACTGGTACTGGTACCCATGACCACGCCGATACGTTGTGGCGTATACTTCTCCAAGGCGGCAACTATGGCCTGTTCTATCTCCTGCAAGGCCAGCAGAATCAGTTGATTATTTCGGCTGGTAATCGAGGCGAGATTTGCGGGAATCGATGGCAGCGGATCCAGTACCTGGCCAACATAGAAGGTCTTTCCTGTAATAGCGGTAGTTATCTGGCCCATGCCTGGTGCTAGGCCGTCAAGCATTCTATGACGTACCGTGAGTTTGCCGCAGCCTAAAGCATTGATAATGCCGAGTTCATTTAAATACACAGCATTGGTCACAGAATTTCCACCGCCAAGGTCTCAACCCGCAGGCGATAGTGCCGAAGGTGATGTTCGTATTGAGTGGTATGCTGATAATGAGGCAACCCATCATATTTAATACTTATCATTACTTTACCGTCTTTACTTACGCTACGCTGCATGTGATCAGCAGTTTCATTCAGTACGCAGCTACCTTGCTTGAAACAGACATTTGATGCAGCAAAGCTACCGGAAACTTCTGCGAATGGCCACTGGGCGATCTGTAAATCGGCCAGAAAATATTCCGGTTTGATTCGGGTTATTACTTCCATATAACCTTCGCTCTGAATCGTTTGTCCATCGTAGACTATACTGAATAAACGGATACCTCCTGGCAGCGAACCTACGATGGTTATGGCCTTGGCAGAGATTTCCGTATAGAATAATAAATCATAGAGTTTTTCTTCAAACCAGACAGTTACTGCCTGGGTCAGTAACAGATTTTGTCCGAAGGTATCTGGTGGCAGTAAATTAAATACCAGGGCATCAGTGAGGAAAACCTGATTGTCCGTACTGTTATGTGCACATCCGTTTAATATCAGGACGAGACAAATAATTATTCTCAGTTTTTGCATATTTCAGCTAATATTTTCAAACGCTGCTCTGTTTTTTCTGTATAAGGATTGGATTCGTCCCAGGCATAGCCAGCAAGAATAGAACACAGTTTTGCCCTGACATCCTCGTTAGCATCCTTATAAAAAATTATATCCTGCAAACTACCATCATACCAGCCGCTGACAAATGCCCTAAATGTATTAACCCCCTTCATCAACGGCGCAGAGTATTCGCTCTGCCAATCCACATATTCTCCATTATACATTTTGATTAACAATGTGCTGGCCAGGACTGCGGATTTAAATGCGATAGTTACTCCAGATGAAAATACGGGATCGAGAAATTCACCAGCATTACCCAGCAGAGCAAAGCGTTTACCGAAGAGAGATTTCACATTGGCTGCATAGCCTGTAATCTCACGCACTTCGGTAATATTTTCTGCCCTGCTTAAAAGAGATGCCAGGCTAGGCTCTGCGTTTTGGCACGCCAGTATTTTTGCTTTAGTGTCGCCCTTAATCATGTCGAAGAATTTCGGTTCACCCACCACGCCAAAAGAAGAAACACCGTCGGAAAAAGGAATCAGCCAGTACCAGACACTGGCGTCCTGGGGGTGGACACATATTAGGATTTTATTGCGATCATGGTCAGGATCACTGATGTTGTCCTTGAGATGACAGGAGATAGCTTTTCGCGGAGGGAATCCCGACGGACTTTCCAGTTGTAACAATCGCGGCAGCACCCTCCCAAACCCGCTGGCATCAAGTACAAAATCAGCCTTCACCTGATAGTGTTTACCACTCTTGTCTTGTACAGAAACCAGCACATGATCTGTGCCTTCTTCGAAATTCATGATTTCATGCTCGTAACGTATAGGCACACCCTGTCGTTCTGCCTCATTCGCCAGACGCATATCAAAATCAGCACGCTTGACCTGGTAGGTAGTGCCGGGACCTGTTGAGAACTTATTTTCAAAATTGAATTCACTGTGCTGATCATTGGTGCGGGGCCGGCCGGCAGTTTGTCTTCAGCCCTGCTTAATAAGGCCGAGATTAAAACACTGGTGTTGGAAAAGCAAAAGTTCCCACGTTTCTCCATTGGCGAGAGTTTGCTTCCTCAACTGATGGTGTTTCTGGAAAAGGCCGGCATGCTGGATGCTGTAATAGCTGGCGGCTATCAATTTAAAAACGGGGCCGCCTTTCGTAAGGGTGATCAGCACAGTGAATTCAATTTTGAAAATAAGTTCTCAACAGGTCCCGGCACTACCTACCAGGTCAAGCGTGCTGATTTTGATATGCGTCTGGCGAATGAGGCAGAACGACAGGGTGTGCCTATACGTTACGAGCATGAAATCATGAATTTCGAAGAAGGCACAGATCATGTGCTGGTTTCTGTACAAGACAAGAGTGGTAAACACTATCAGGTGAAGGCTGATTTTGTACTTGATGCCAGCGGGTTTGGGAGGGTGCTGCCGCGATTGTTACAACTGGAAAGTCCGTCGGGATTCCCTCCGCGAAAAGCTATCTCCTGTCATCTCAAGGACAACATCAGTGATCCTGACCATGATCGCAATAAAATCCTAATATGTGTCCACCCCCAGGACGCCAGTGTCTGGTACTGGCTGATTCCTTTTTCCGACGGTGTTTCTTCTTTTGGCGTGGTGGGTGAACCGAAATTCTTCGACATGATTAAGGGCGACACTAAAGCAAAAATACTGGCGTGCCAAAACGCAGAGCCTAGCCTGGCATCTCTTTTAAGCAGGGCAGAAAATATTACCGAAGTGCGTGAGATTACAGGCTATGCAGCCAATGTGAAATCTCTCTTCGGTAAACGCTTTGCTCTGCTGGGTAATGCTGGTGAATTTCTCGATCCCGTATTTTCATCTGGAGTAACTATCGCATTTAAATCCGCAGTCCTGGCCAGCACATTGTTAATCAAAATGTATAATGGAGAATATGTGGATTGGCAGAGCGAATACTCTGCGCCGTTGATGAAGGGGGTTAATACATTTAGGGCATTTGTCAGCGGCTGGTATGATGGTAGTTTGCAGGATATAATTTTTTATAAGGATGCTAACGAGGATGTCAGGGCAAAACTGTGTTCTATTCTTGCTGGCTATGCCTGGGACGAATCCAATCCTTATACAGAAAAAACAGAGCAGCGTTTGAAAATATTAGCTGAAATATGCAAAAACTGAGAATAATTATTTGTCTCGTCCTGATATTAAACGGATGTGCACATAACAGTACGGACAATCAGGTTTTCCTCACTGATGCCCTGGTATTTAATTTACTGCCACCAGATACCTTCGGACAAAATCTGTTACTGACCCAGGCAGTAACTGTCTGGTTTGAAGAAAAACTCTATGATTTATTATTCTATACGGAAATCTCTGCCAAGGCCATAACCATCGTAGGTTCGCTGCCAGGAGGTATCCGTTTATTCAGTATAGTCTACGATGGACAAACGATTCAGAGCGAAGGTTATATGGAAGTAATAACCCGAATCAAACCGGAATATTTTCTGGCCGATTTACAGATCGCCCAGTGGCCATTCGCAGAAGTTTCCGGTAGCTTTGCTGCATCAAATGTCTGTTTCAAGCAAGGTAGCTGCGTACTGAATGAAACTGCTGATCACATGCAGCGTAGCGTAAGTAAAGACGGTAAAGTAATGATAAGTATTAAATATGATGGGTTGCCTCATTATCAGCATACCACTCAATACGAACATCACCTTCGGCACTATCGCCTGCGGGTTGAGACCTTGGCGGTGGAAATTCTGTGACCAATGCTGTGTATTTAAATGAACTCGGCATTATCAATGCTTTAGGCTGCGGCAAACTCACGGTACGTCATAGAATGCTTGACGGCCTAGCACCAGGCATGGGCCAGATAACTACCGCTATTACAGGAAAGACCTTCTATGTTGGCCAGGTACTGGATCCGCTGCCATCGATTCCCGCAAATCTCGCCTCGATTACCAGCCGAAATAATCAACTGATTCTGCTGGCCTTGCAGGAGATAGAACAGGCCATAGTTGCCGCCTTGGAGAAGTATACGCCACAACGTATCGGCGTGGTCATGGGTACCAGTACCAGTGGGGTTGCTGAAACTGAACTGGCCATGGCGGCCCTTAAAAAAAATGGCAGCCTTCCTGAAGGATATTTTTATCAGCAACAGGAAGCCGGTGTCAGTGCTGAATTCATCGCCGAATATTTTCAAACCAAAGGGCCTGTATATTCAATTTCCACTGCCTGTTCATCCAGTGGTAAAATCTTCGCGTCGGCACGTGGTTTACTCGCACTGGATATCTGCGATGCAGTAATCGTTGGAGGAGCGGACTCACTGTGTGAACTGACACTTAACGGGTTCAAATCTCTGGAAGCTATGTCCGATGAACGTTGTAATCCGTTCAGCATCAATCGCAAAGGTATTAATGTAGGTGAAGCTGCTGCTGTATTTTTGATGAGCAGGGAAGCGAGTGGAGTAGTCCTGGCAGGTGTCGGCGAATCCTCAGATGCTCATCATATGTCGGCACCGAATCCTTCTGGAGAGGGTGCGCGTTTAGCCATGTTGGCGGCACTGAAGGATGCGGCGCTTGAAGCACAGGCAATTGATTATATAAACTTGCATGGTACAGGCACTCGACTTAATGACATAATGGAAAGCCATGCTGTTTATTCAGTGTTTGGTGACAAGGTGCCTGCCAGTTCCAGCAAAGTACTTACCGGACACACATTGGGGGCCGCCGGAGCCACAGAGGCCGGTTTGTGCTGGTTGCTTTTAAATGATAACAATACACATCAGGTCCTGCCCCATATATATGATGGTCAGCATGATCCGGATTTCAGCAAAATCAATTTATGTGAAGAGTCTGCTGCATTAGCACCGATTAACTATGTGATGAGCAATTCCTTTGCTTTTGGTGGAAATAATGTCAGCCTAATTCTGCGAAGATTTCGCGATGCTTGATTGCTCGCAATACTCAGTAGAAGAGTTGCTACCACATTCACCACCTATGGTGTTATTGGATCGAGTTCTGCATTATGACAGTATGAACCTGACTGCTGAAGTTGATATAAGTGTCAATAGTATGTTTTATGACGCAACGTTAAACGGAGTGCCAGCCTGGGTTGGCATTGAATATATGGCTCAGGCGATTTCGGCGTTGGCCGGGTTACGTGCTAAAGAAAAAAATCAGGGCATAAAACTCGGGTTCCTGTTAGGCACTCGCAAGCTGTTGCTGGTATATAAAGTGCTGGTAGCAGGTCAGCGTTATCGCATTCATGTGAAACAGATGTTCTGGGACGAATCGGGGATGGCCAATTTCGAGTGTGAGATTTTTCACGATCAGGAACTGTGCGTGGAAGCAAAAGTCAATGTATTCGAAACAGATGAAATTGAAAAAATACTGGAGAGAAACAGTGACTAGACGTGTATTGGTGACCGGATCGAGTCGTGGCATCGGCAAGGAAATTGCGCTGTTCCTTGCACGCGATGGTTTTGAAGTCGTCGTGCATTGCCGTACCAGGATCGAAGAAGGAGAAGCTGTGGTGGCTAAAATTAATAGTATTGGTGGTACTGCCAGTCTACTGCAATTTGATGTCGCCGACCGCATGCAGACACGGACAAAACTTCAGGGTGAAATTGATAACAATGGTGCGTTTTACGGTTTGGTCTGCAATGCCGGCATCATCCGCGATAACGCCTTTCCTGCCCTCAGCGATGACGACTGGGATCAGGTCATTCATACCAATCTTGATGGTTTTTTCAATGTTACCCAGCCACTAATCATGCCTATGATCCATGCCAAACAGGGTGGACGAATTGTGATCATGGCTTCGGTGTCTGGTGTGATGGGCAATCGGGGCCAGGTTAATTACAGTGCTTCGAAGGCCGGGTTGATTGGCGCCGCCAAGTCGCTGGCGGTAGAAGTTGCCAAACGGAAGATTACAGTCAACTGTGTAGCACCAGGACTTGTCGATACGGGAATGGTGGACAAAGAATTATTAAATGAAATACTGAAAGTGATTCCGGCCCAGCGAATGGGGCAGGTACATGAAGTGGCCAGCATGGTGAGTTATCTCTTTTCTGACAATGCTGCCTACATTACCCGCCAGGTGATTTCAGTGAATGGGGGAATGGCTTGAGAGTTGGTCAAGTGAATTTATTGGTATTGTTTAAAGGTAGCGATGGTTGTGGCCGTTGTACTGATTGGCTACTTTCCGATAAGATAGAGTTGCCCTGCGCTCAATAAGTTAAAAAAACAACATCTTATGTCTACGAGGATGCCGCATGGTTGGCAATACTGTCGTCCGCCTGTGGTTATGATTCAATTTTTACGACTTCCGGGCGGCAAAAATAAGGATACAGATGACCGACACCCCTGAATGTATCGAATTTGGCGCGCGCTTCTTATTCATTGAGGACGTTGTTGCAATAGCCGAAGGCCGAACACGCGTTGCCTTGACAACCGATGCCGTTTTTCGTGCGCGTATTCAGAAAGGGGCAGATTTCCTTGATCGTGAATTGCGTGATAATGGCTGTGTCTATGGCGTGACTACAGGATATGGGGATTCAGTCCTGAGCCAGGTACCACCGGAGCTGGTTGCCGAACTGCCCCTGCATCTTATTCGTTTTCATGGCTGCGGTCTGGGCGATGACCTGTCGGAAGCAAGCGCGCGCGCTGTCATCGCCGTCAGGTTGGCCTCCTTATGTACCGGTTATTCGGGGGTCAGTCTCAATCTGTTAGCGCAGTTAATCGCTCTATTGGAAAAAGGCATAACCCCCATCATCCCTGAGGAAGGATCGGTTGGCGCCAGTGGCGATCTGACGCCAATGTCTTATGTTGCGGCTGTCCTGATTGGAGAACGCGAGGTGATAATGCACGGCGAACGTATGGCGGCGGCAGATGCCTTGAAACGAGCAGGGTTGACCCCGATAACTATGCGCCCCAAAGAGGCACTGGCGATTATGAATGGGACGTCCGTTATGACGGCCCTGATGTGCCACGCCTTTGTCCGCGCCGATTATTTGTGCCGTCTGACCACCCGTATCACATCGCTTGCCACTATTGCCTTACGAGGCAATCCTGCACATTTTGATGCCAGACTGTTTGCAGCCAAACCACATCCGGGGCAGGCCAAATCTGCTGAGCGCATTGCCCGCGATCTGGCCGATCTGGGCAAGTCTTATCATCCGGCCCGGCTTCAGGATCGCTATTCGATTCGTTGCGCCCCGCATATCATCGGGGTGCTGGCTGATATGATGCCCACCTTCCGCACCACGCTGGAAATTGAGTTGAACAGCGCCGACGATAATCCCCTGATTGATATCGAGAACGAAATCATCCTGCACGGAGGGAATTTTTATGGCGGCCATGTCGCCTTTGTCGCCGACGGCATGAAAATTTTAATTGCCAATCTCGCCGATCTGATGGACCGGCAGATGGCGCTTTTGGTCGACACCAAATTCAATAACGGTCTGCCCTCAAACCTGTCGGGATCAGATCAGTCCCGTGCGTCGATCAATCATGGTTTGAAGGCGGTACAGATCGGGGTATCGGCATGGACGGCCGAGGCACTCAAAAACACGATGCCCGCCAGCGTATTTTCCCGATCAACCGAATGTCACAATCAGGACAAGGTCAGCATGGGCACGATCGCCGCGCGCGATTGCCTCCGCGTACTGCAACTGACCGAACAAGTCGCGTCCGCTTTGCTGATTGCAGTGCGGCAGGCAATCCTGCTCCGCCTCGATCGAGTGCAGCTTGAGCAATCCCAGCTGGGGAAAGGACGTAATAGTCTGGCCTCCTTCGTTGAAGATCTGGGTGCGGATATTCCGTATATTGCTGAGGATCAGTCGCTTGAAGGCACACTGCGCACCTTGATCCATCGCATTCAGGCGCGTCATTGGTCGCTTTACGAAGGCGAGGGGGCTATATGATCACGCATCTGTTTTAGAAATTATCTACAATTAACATTTAATCGAGGGGGATATTCATGAAGACGTTTAGACGCTTATTTATCGTTACTCTAATTGTTGCAAATATGTCGGCTTGCTCAATCCGGCACGTTATAGAAGAAGACTACCCCGAATATCTCGCCAACAACACTGGTGCT
>JBCKWF010000050.1:0-12126 GCA_038922895.1 Gammaproteobacteria bacterium | reverse complement strand
ATCCGAATAGCTCGGCAAAAGTGAAGTTATTCAAGCTGCACGGCTCAGTGGACTGGTACTTCGATGAATCCG
Source organism: Gammaproteobacteria bacterium (assembly GCA_038922895.1). Lineage (GTDB taxonomy): Bacteria > Pseudomonadota > Gammaproteobacteria > Eutrophobiales > Eutrophobiaceae > Eutrophobius. Next base: position 12,054 of record JBCKWF010000050.1, on the reverse strand, counting down.
ATGAAGAGGTAAAGCAGGGTGTTCCGGATGAAGTTAGGCCACTAATCGTATTTGGCTCAGGCCCGAAGTTGCAATCCTATGATCCATTTTTGTCGTTGCTGGGCGGCTTTCGCAAAAAACTTAAAGCCGCTAGCCTGTTCGTCGTTGTCGGGTATAGCTTTCAGGATAAATACATCAACAACATTCTTATTCAAAGCCTGAGCTCTGGCTTAAACAAGAGGATGTTGGTGATCGACCCTGCAGTAGCACCGGACAAGATGAAGTTTATAGATAGGGTGGAGAGATTTCAGGCACTGAAGTCAATGAACGAGATCATCAACCTTACCAAGATAAGTCCAGCCCGTGTCGAAATTTATCAAATGACTGCCAATGACTTCTTTAAAACCTTCCTGGGAGACAGTGCCACAAAGCTAAAGGAAGTCCTGATTGCGACGGAGAAAGGAGATCAAATATTCGGGTTTGAGTGAGATCGCAGCCCGCGTAGGGCGCAATAGCGCGAGCGTATTGCGCCGAATGATAGGCGATAACCCGAAAGGAGATAACCATGCCGGGAGCTTTTGCACACATCACGCTGGTCAACATGCTTAAGGAGACCAGGCGGCTCGACGCGCTCGACGGCTTCCCGGATGTGCGGAAAAAAGGTGTTCAGGAACCACTCTCCTGGTGAAGACGCCCCACGCCGGTGAATAACCGAGGTCGCCATGAAGCCACTAAAACATGAAGCCGAATTGGTGAAAGCCGCGATTCTGGCCGGCATGAAGTATGGCGGGCGAGGCCCGGGGCGCCCGTTTCGATGGCAGTGCGAGCACCACCCAAACTATACGCACCTTGCGTATATACGTAACTTGCGTATAATTGCGTCATGAAGGCTGTTTTCGTCGAATTGCCCGCCTTCGCGCGTCACCGGGCGGACTATCTGGACGACGACGCCTTCAGGTCGCTTCAGAATCTGTTGATGAAGCATCCCGAGGCGGGCGACCCGATGCCGGACACCGGGGGACTGCGCAAGCTGCGGTTTGCCGACGCGCGGCGCGGCAAGGGCAAACGGGGCGGCCTGCGGGTAATCTACTATTGGTGGGATGCGGGATTTCAGTTTTGGCTCTTCACGCTGTACGACAAAGACGAGATGGCTGACCTGACGCCGCAGCAGCGCAAGGCGCTCAAGGCAATGATCAAGGCGGAATTGGAAGCAAGGAGAAAATGATGAAGACACCCGTAAAAACCAAACCGACGCGCGCCGCCAAGCGCGACCTGTTCGCCGAATTGGGCGAGGGCATGACGGCGCTCGCCGAAGCACGGCGGGGCAAGCGTACCCTGCGCACGCATGCGATCGAGTACAAGCCGGCGCCGAAGGTCACGCCGAAGCAACTGATTCGCGTGCGCGAAAATCTGAAGATTTCGCGCGCCCTGTTTGCCGTCTATCTTCGGACCAACGTTCGTACGCTGGAAAACTGGGAGCAGGGGCGCGCCAAGCCGAATGCGCAGGCCGCGCTGCTGATCAATCTCGTCAAGCGGTATCCGGACACGGTCCAGCGGCTCGCGACGATATGAATAAACAATCAGAGACAGGGCAGGCGAGATTGCAAAACCTCAGGGACAGACCACGTTTTCCCGAGGGCCAATTATCAATCGTCAGCCAAGTCACCCGCTAAAACAACTCCCGCTGTCTCGACAGCTCCTCCGGGTCCACCCCCGAGCGCAGCAGACCGATCACGATGAAGGTCTTCGGGTGCGAGGCCATGGTGCCCATGATGAAATGCAGGTTGCGGGTCGGGATGTTCTCTTGGTAAGCCTGCCGCATCTTCGCGAGCGTCTCATCCTCGGTCTTGTACTTGCGCTGGTAGTTGAAGTAGGTCGCCTGTACTTCCCAGTCGTGGATCTGGTGCGTATGCGGGTTGTTGGCGCAGGTGCAGCGGGTCGGGTCCGCGCAGGTGAATTGGTAGGAGAAACTGTGCTTGGGCTTTTCCAGCGGCTTTAGCGGGTCTTCGAGCAACGAGGCCTGCTCGTGAAAGACCAGATCGGCGACTTCCTGGTCTTCGGCGTTGCTGTCCTTCGCTTCCTTGACGATGAACTTGATGCTCTCGGGTTGGGGCCGGATGATGCCGAGGCTACGACCGTCGGTTTTGTTCTCCTCGATCAGTATCCCAATCGACGGCGCGATGAAGGGTCGCCAGAGCTTGACCTTCGCCTCTTCGGAAATCCCGCCGTGCTGGATCAGCCGGATCGAGCCTTCATCGACCCGGTAGCTCTCGGGCCGCGCGTCCGAGGAGGCCTTGGTGGTAATCATCTCGACGAGATCGTAGCGATCGAATTGATCGCCCTTGGCCAGCCGGCGGTAGCGGATCGGATAGAGCCGGAGCAGCTCCCGGCCGTCCTCGGTGACGCCGGCACAGCAGACGGTCTCTTCGTGCTTCGTGCTAGGCTGCGGAAACGCCTTGACGAGGATACGAACGCGCCGCTTTTGATGCTTTCCCTGCATGGTCATCCACTCCCAGATGGATCGGTGTCTTGCCAAGCAGCTCGGCCAGGGCGTCTGCGACCGAGCGTCGATGGCACGCTTCGTGGTCCTTCTCGTAACACATCAATGCCACGTTGCCCTTCAGTTCCCCGGTGAGCGCCACCAGCAAGTTCGACTGTTCAATCAAGTGCCGGTCGAACTCGCGGAAGAAGCGCGGGTAGTTACCGTCTTCGCGCAGTCGGTGCCGAATAGCCTTGGGCGAGCCCAACTGCTTCTCGTGGCGGTAGGTAATGCCGGCCTCGGTCAAGGCAGAACCCAGGGCGGTCTTGGAAAATCCCTTGCGTCGCGAGATCGGCAACTCGCGGACATCCAACAGCACATCGATCCTGGCCACCTTGAGCGCACGCATGAAATCATCCGGCGCGGCGCCCTCGTAGCCGATGGTAAAAAGTTTCTTCATCTCATCCCCTGAACTTGCTTGGACTGTTGTTTAAAAATCCATATCTAAAATATTAGCAGGTACTGAAGCGTATTGCGCTGAATGATAAGCGATAACAAGAGCGGAGATAACCATGCCGGGAGCTTTTGCACACATCACGCTAGTCAACATGCATAAGGAGACCAGGCGGCTCGACGCGCACGGCGGCGTCCCGGATGCGGCGCATGTCGCAACGGATGTCACGATTCACCCGGCGGTCGAGCGCGTAGGGCGCAATAGCCGAAGGGCATTGCACCCGCAAGGGGTAGGCCGTGGTTGTAAGCCGCCAAGGCGGCGACAACCACGCTCCGCCGCCTGTAAATAATCGCAATACTCCCAAGATACGGGACAATAAAAACAGGAGGTACAAATTATGGCTGCCGACATCACGACTGAACTTGCTTCGCTGCGTTTCGATGGCAAGCGGTTCGAGGGCAACGCGCTTGACGTGGAGTGTACGCAGGAACTGATCGCTTACCGTACCTTGATTCTTGAGTGCGCGAAGGAGTTGTGGCGGCGCAAGAACCAAGGACGTGTGCGGCTTCCCAAAGGCTTTGAAGAAGCATTCTGTGGGCGGCCCGGTTGAAGACAGTCGGCTCACGACCTTGCCTGCGTACAATTTCGAGGGAGAACTAATGAGCATCCCAACCACTGTCCCTGCAATTCGGCCAGAACCCCGGCAGACCCGAAAGGAGCAGCCATGTCGCTGAGCGAGCCCCTCCGCCAGCAGATCTACGAACTCATGGCACAAAACCCGCAGGAGTGTCTGGTCATGGCTAAAAAAGTAACGCAAAAATTGATCGGAAGTCACCTGTTGGAGGTGGTATGATTCCAATTCCAGTTTGAAGGTGATACAAGGCGGCGACGAACGAGCGACGAAGACAGTACATTTAGTACGGCTAGGAGCGAGTGAGGAAGCCAACGCAGTAGCACCGATAAAGTGGAATTGGAATGAGGCGTTGCGAAGAGATTGATAGGAGCCATAAGCATGGCTGATGAACTCAACGAGCAAAAGGCTTTTTTGACGTGGGCAGAATCGGCGGCAGTATTACAAACTGATGCTCGGCAGGGCATCGCCCGCGCGCAACGTTTACTGGCTATGCGCTACCTGGGCGAGCTTTACGAAAGCGGATCGGGTATTACGCTGGACATTACCATAGCGTCTCATTGGTATCGTCTCGCAGCACTGCAAGGCTATTCCACCGCCAAAGAACATTTGCAACACTTAGCGCAGCCAAACACGTTATGTTAAAGCAGTCAATCCACACAACAAGGCCCCCTCATGACCACTTATAAGGTAATTCCCATCGTTGACCAGCGCGCCGCCAGCCCCCTACCGGTCATTCCGGCGCACCCGCCCGCCCCCGGCGGCACGCTCGCGGACACGCGCGGCCGGCACTTGCGCGACCTGCGCATTTCAGTAACCGACCGCTGCAACTTCCGCTGCACCTACTGCATGCCCAAGGAAGTATTCGACAAGGACTACCAATATTTGCCAAAAGCAGAACTGTTGAGCTTCGAGGAAATCACGCGCATGACACGCCTGTTCGTCGCACACGGTGTCCAGAAAATTCGCCTCACCGGCGGCGAACCCCTGCTGCGTAAAAACCTCGAGGTTTTGATCGGGATGCTGGCCGCCCTCAAGACGTATGAAGGCAAACCATTGGATATCGCCCTCACCACCAACGGCTCACTACTGGCCAAGAAAGCCCAGGCGTTCAAGGACGCAGGCCTGCAGCGCATCACTGTCTCGCTCGATTCGCTCGATGAAGCTACATTCCGCGGCATGAACGACGTGGATTTTCCGGTGGCCGATGTGTTACATGGCATCGACGCTGCGCACGACGCGGGCTTTACGGGCATCAAGGTCAACATGGTGGTCAAGAAAGGTGTCAACGATCAGGACATCGTTGCGATGGCGCGGCACTTCAAGGGTAGCGGCCACATCGTGCGCTTCATCGAATACATGGACGTGGGCTCCTCCAACGGCTGGCGTATGAACGATGTCGTGCCCTCGGCCGAGATCGTGCGCATGATCAACGCAGAGATGCCGATCATCCAAGCGAAATCCAACTACCTCGGTGAAGTCGCCAAGCGCTGGGCCTATGCGGATGGTGGCGGCGAAATCGGCGTCATCTCCAGCGTGACGCAAGCCTTTTGTTCCAGCTGCACGCGCGCCCGACTCTCGACCGATGGCAAGTTGTACACCTGCCTGTTCGCGCAGTCCGGCCATGATTTGCGCGCGCTCATGCGTTCGGGCAAGAGCGACCAGCAAATCGCTGGTGCCATAGGTTTGATCTGGAACCAGCGTGAAGACAATTATTCGGAAATTCGCACAGCAGAGACTGCGCGGATGAAGAAAGTTGAGATGTCTTATATCGGCGGCTGACACTTTGATCCGCACTAAACCTGAATTCGCCGATGCCGCCCGATCCGTTTCGGCGGTACGCAGGAGTGGATCTCTCATGACACCAGGTCGTACCGAACACGCAATTTGGCTGGGTAGGTATATATGAAAGATTTAAATGAGTGAATGGGTAACGGTAGCGCGGGTCGACGAACTCGCGCCGGGCGAGTGGCGGGTCGCGGATGTGGACGGCGCGCAGGTCGCGGTATTCAACCTCGACGGCGAGTATTACGCGATCGAAGACGTCTGCACCCACGACGGCGGGCAGTTGACGGGCGGCAGCGTCGAGGGCGCCGAGATCGTTTGCCCGCGCCACGGCGCGCGCTTCTGCATTCGCACCGGCGAGGCATTGTGCGCGCCGGCTTACGAGCCGACCACCACTTTCCCCGTGCGCATCGAAAACGGCGAGGTCCATGTACGCGACAGCCGCTGGGATTGATTCAAGCATTGAATCCGCTGAAGCAAAGGAACTCTCATGGCAGACTTGGACAAAAACACTCCTTCCCCGACTGATATCAAGCTGCATCAAAAATCGCGCGTGCTGGAAATTGCTTTCGCCGACGGCAAGCACTTCAAGTTGCCCTATGAGTTCCTGCACGTTTATTCACCCTCGGCGGCAGTGCGCGGTCACGGGCCGGGGCAGGAGGTGCTGTAAATCGGCAAGAAGAATATCGAGATCACCCAACTCGAGCCGGTTGGCACGTATGCGGTGCAACCGGTGTTTTCCGACGGCCACAATACCGGTCTCTATTCCTGGGATTATATCTATAGCCTGGGCATGAAACAGGACGAAATGTGGCAACACTACTTGCTGCGCATGCAAGAGGCGGGCGCAAGCACGGGAGCCCGTGCTGGGTGCCATCCCGGAACGCCCAAAATCAAAATAACCACGCATGGACAGCCACAACGATTCCTGCTTGCCAAACAGCGCAAGCGAAGAAAACCGGGCAGACCCTGCTACGTCGCTCAAGGTCGTACTGATCAATCCCTACGAGCTGGGCCGGCAGCCGTTCGGCCTGGCTCAGCCGTCGGCATGGTTGAAGCAGGCCGGATTCAGCGTGCAGTGCATCGACCTCTCTTTGCAAAAACTCGATCCGGCATTGCTTGCCGACGCGCAACTGGTGGCGCTGTATGTCGGCATGCACACCGCCACCCGCATCGCGGTCGAAGCCATTCCGCGCATTCGTGAAATGGCGCCGCGCGCATCTGTGCGTGTACGGCCTGTATGCGCCGATGAATCAAAAGCTGCTGCGCGGCCTCGGCGTGAAAACCATTCTGGGCGGCGAGTCTGAACCGGGGCTGCTGAGCCTGGCAGCGGCTGCGCGCTGGGGAAACGTGCGATGTGCAAATCGAGCCCGTGGTGAATTTAGCCAAAATAGACTTCATAACGCCTGATCGCTACGGCCTGCCGCACCTGCACCGCTACGCCCATTTGATATTGCCGGACAGGGCTAAAAAAATACTGGGTTTCATTGACGCAAGCCGAGGCTGCAAGCACCTGTGCCGCCACTGCCCGGTGGTGCCGGTCTATGAGGGCAAGTTTCGCGTGGTGCCGGTCGAGGTGGTAATGGCGGACATCGTGCAGCAGGTGCAAGCGGGTGCTGCGCATATTTCCTTCGGCGACCCGGATTTTTTCAACGGCCCGACCCATGCCATGAAAGTGCTTGCGGCGATGCACGCCAAATTTCCCGACCTGAGCTTCGACGCCACCATCAAGATTCAGCACCTCATCAACCACGCCGAACTGCTGCCCCGGCTGAAGGCGGCGGGTTGTGTATTCATCCAATCGGCGGTTGAGTCGGTGGATGATAAGGTGCTGGAGTACCTCGCCAAAAACCACACACACGCCGACTTCGAACGCGCTTTGCAACTATGCCGTGAAGCTGGCATATCCCTGGCTCCAACGTTTGTGGCATTCACGCCCTGGACCACACTGGATGGCTACCTCGACCTGCTGCGCACGCTGGTGCGCTTGCGTTTAGTGGAGTCAGTGCCGCCGATTCGGATTTGCATCCGCCTGCTCGTGCCGGAAGGCTCCTATTTGCTGCAGTTGCCCGGTTTCCGGGAAATGATCGGGGCGTTCGATGTGAAATTGCTCGGCTATCCGAGGCGGCACGCCGATCCTCGCGTGGACGCCTTGCAGCAGGCGGTGCAAGCTTGTGCCGCGTAAGGCGGGCAACAGGGATTAGCGCGCAGCGACATATTCGAGCAGATTTGGCGGCTCGCGCACGCCGCGCTCGGCATCGAAGGGCCGCCACTCACCCTGGCGGATTTTGGCGAACCCATCGCACGCCTGTCCGAGCCCTGGTACTGCTGCGCCGAGCCCACCGAGCAACAACTGCAGAGCTTTTGAGCGGCCGGCCATGAAGCGCGTTCTGCTGTGGTTGCCGACCGCCAGTTACCGTAACGACGATTTTCTCGCCGCCGCAAAAACACTCGATGTGGAAATCATCAGCGTCGCGAATTATTGCCATCAACTCGCGCCGCTATGGGGCATGAGTCCGATTCAGTCGGTGCCATTCGATCAGCCTGAAGTCGCTGTTATGCAGGTGCTGGCTGCGCTGGGACGCGAGCCGGACGCGGTGCTGGCGGTGGACGATAGCGGCCTGGAATTGGCGGCACTGCTGCGCGAACACCTGCGCCTGCCCGGCAACTCGTCACGGGCGGTGCGGCTGACCGCGCGACAAGCTCGAGTTCCGGCGCTTGCTGCAAAACGCCGGTCTTCATTGTCCGCAGTTCCATCAGCTCGGCAACGATGCCCAAACCGCATCGCTGCCGCTGCCGCTTCGCTTCCCCGTGGTGGTCAAAGCGCGCTGGCTTTGTTCCAGCCGCGGCGTGATCCGCGCTGATACGCCTGGGCGTACGCCCAGGCGGTGCAATGGATTCGCGGCATACAGGCCAAGGCCGACCGTGACGCCGCCAAGCTTGGCTTGGTCGTGGAAGGCTTCATCCCCGGCCGCGAACATGCGCTGGAAGGGCTGCTGCAACACGGCCAATTGCGGGTGCGGGCGCTATTCGACAAACCCGACGTTGGACGGCCCCTATTTCGAGGAAACCCTGTACGTCACGCCGACACGACTGCTGCAAGCAAAGCAGGACGAAATCGCCGCGCGCGCCATCGGCAGGATGCTGCGGCATGCGCTGGGCATGAGCCTGGAAGAATTGATCCTGCGCCACGCCCTGGACCGGCCATTGCCGCGGACGCAACACGGGGAGGCTAGCGGCCCGGCGTGATGATGATCCCGATTCCAGGGCGTGGTATTTTCCAGGGTGCGCAGAATCTCGAAGCCGCGCTGCAAGTCGCCGGCATCAGCGACATCCAGATCACCGCAAGCCCGGGTCAGGTCATTGCACCACCGCCGGAAGGCGCGAGCTACCTCGGCTTCATCTTTGCGCATGGCGCGTCGCCGCACGCGGTTGAATCCAGTCTGCGACTAGCGCACCAGCGACTGGTCTTCGAAATCCAGGCGGATATTCCCGTCAATCAGGCGAATTCCTCGACGTAAACCCGGCTACTCCGCCGGAGCGCGTAGGTCGGGATAATTCTCTTTCACTTCGTGGCGGTTGCCTTCCGCGTCGTACCAGTAGAGCTTATCGGGCTCTTCAGTCTTTGCGGTGGTTTTATGAGTGCTGTCGCAAAACGGCTGATTCTTCGACAACCCACAGCCGCATATATACTTGGTTTCCGTGCCCACTGTCACCGGATACGGGCCTGTCCGGGTTCTTTTGACGATTCTTGCCATGAGCTATCCTCGAAAATTGTGTATGTAATGAATTGAGACGGCGGCGTATCTTTGATGGTTCTTCCGGAATCATCAACCTCTCGGAAAATAAAGAATGCGCCGTGAGTAACGATAACATCGTTGCGTTGAAGAATCCAGCGGTAGCCTCTTCCATTGGGGATCCGTCCAGTAAGAACTGATCCCCTAACTCACGACCAACCTCGGTCCTCTCACCGCCGCTCGCCGTGATCAGAACGCTCGAATGGGCGCGTAGCGTCGCGCACTCCTAATCAGCGACGAGCGCCGCTTTGCACGAACGAGAAAGCCTGTTGGGCGCGCGCTTGTTTGACCGCGTCGGCAAGCGGCTGGTGTTAAACGACAACGGCCGGGCTCTGCTACCGCAGGCGCGCTGCGTGCTGGATGGCGCACAAGACATAGAAAGGGTATCGTCAACTTGTTGAAGGAGCCGAATTTCTGTAGGGTTCGGCGATGGACAATTCGAATCTTTACAGTGGCTTTCGCTACCCGGCTGAGATCATCAGTCACGCGGTCTGGCTTTATTTTCGTTTCAGCCTGAGCTTTCGTGATGTAGAGGAACTGCTGGCCAGCCGGGGCATCATCGTTTCCTACGAGACCGTTCGCCAGTGGACGCTTAAATTCGGCCAGTTGTATGCTAATGCGCTACGCCGCAAGCAACCAAAGCGCGGTGACAAGTGGCATCTCGACGAGGTGGTACTGACCATCAAAGGAAAGCATCATTACCTGTGGCGGGCAGTTGACCAGGACGGTCACACGCTCGATATCCTGATGCAAAACCGGCGCAACCGGCATGCGGCCAAGCACTTTTTCCGTAAGCTGCTCAAAGGATTGCGCTATTCTCCCCGCGTTCCGATCACGGACAAACTCAAGAGTTATGCGGCGGCTAAACGCGACAGCATGCCGGGAGTGGAACATCGTCAGCATAAGGGGCTAAACAATCTGGCCGAAGTATCACATCAACCGACCAGACAGAGAGAGAGCGGCAGATGCGGCGGTTCAAATCAGCGCGTCATGTACAGCGATTTCTATAGGCTCACGGCACCAGCAATAACCTGTTTCGCGTACGTCGATTCCATCCATGTGCTGTAACTTACCGGACTGCTCGCACACAGTCGTTTTTGACGTGGCAAGAGGTGACGTGCGCCCAAAGTGGCGCTTGAGGCAGCAGATCCATCATCTCGAAGGGGAAACTCGACCTTCACAAATGAAATCCTGATTCTTTATCGGCAAGTTGACAATGCCCCCGCGCGCAGTGCTTTGCCCCCATCGATCACAAGCAGCCGCTGACGGCTCGCATATAAAACGATTGTCGTTCTGCAGCCGCCTGTCCACGCCGCACAAGGAGGCAAACACCGGCTCCTGCTGAAAATGTCAACAAAAAGCGCCGTAATCCTTGTGGATTGGTCGCTTTCAGCTAGAAATTTTGTAGCAATCCGATTTCAGCGTGGCAAATCCGAGAAACCCATCAAAAACTCATCCGCCGCACGCGCGGCCTGGCGACCCTCACGGATTGCCCATACCACCAGAGACTGGCCGCGCCGCATGTCCCCCGCGGCGAATACTTTGTCGACTGAAGTCTGGTAGCAACCGTCGCCATCGGTGGTTGCTTTGGCGTTGCCGCGCGCATCTTTTTCGACAGCGAACGCATCCAGCACTTGCGCCACTGGCGACACAAAACCCATCGCCAGCAATACCAAATCCGCTTTCATTTCGAATTCGGAATTCGGCACCTCCTGCATCTTGCCGTCTTTCCATTCGACGCGCGCCGCAATCAGCTTCTCGACCTTGCCACCCTTGCCTTCGAAACGCTTGGTTGCGACCGCCCAATCGCGCTCGCAACCCTCTTCTTGTGACGAGGAGGTGCGCAACTTGATCGGCCAGTACGGCCATACCAACGGCTTATTCTCTTGCTCCGGCGGTTGCGGCATCAGCTCAAATTGGGCAAGGCTGGCAGTGCCATGGCGGTTGCATGTGCCCACACAGTCTGAGCCGGTATCGCCACCGCCGATAACAACCACGTGCTTGCCGCTCGCCATGATCTGGTCCTTGAGCTTGTCACCTGCATCCACCTGGTTTTGCTGCAGCAGGAATTCCATCGCAAAATGGATGCCTTTCAGCTCACGACCAGGTACCGGCAGGTCGCGTGGCAATTCAGCACCGCCGGCGATGATGCAGGCATCGAATTCTTTATCGAGTTGCTCTGGCGAGATGGTTTTTTTGGCCAAGTTGGTGACGTTGGACGGGAAATCTTTGCCGATCAACACGCTGGTACGGAAGCACACGCCTTCGGCTTGCATCTGCTCGACGCGGCGGTCGATATGCGACTTTTCCATCTTGAAGCCCGGAATGCCGTAACGCAGCAAACCGCCAACCCGATCGTTTTTCTCGAACACAGTCACGTCGTGACCGACACGCGCGAGTTGCTGGGCTGCAGCCAGACCAGCAGGGCCGGATCCAACCACGGCAATTTTTTTACCCGTCTTGAAGGCGGCCGGTTGCGGCATAACCCAGCCGTTTTCCCAGCCCTTATCGATGATGAGACGCTCGATTGATTTGATGCCAACCGCGTCGTTGTTGATGGCAAGCACACAGGCAGATTCGCACGGTGCCGGGCAGATGCGGCCGGTGAATTCGGGGAAGTTGTTGGTCGAATGCAGCGTCTCTAACGCTTCGCGATAATTGCCGCTATAAACCAGGTCGTTCCAGTCGGGGATAATGTTATTGACCGGGCAACCGGTCATGCAAAACGGCGTGCCGCAATCCATACAGCGCGCACCCTCTGTTTTCGCTTGTTCATCGTTCAACTGCAGAATGAACTCTTTGTAGTTCTTGACGCGTGAAGCGACCGGTAAATACGATTCTTTCTGACGCTGAAATTCTATAAAGCCGGTTACTTTACCCATTGCCTACCTCTGTCTTATCTAGCTCCCCCTGGCAGGGGGAGCAACTG
>JBCKWF010000049.1:0-12166 GCA_038922895.1 Gammaproteobacteria bacterium | reverse complement strand
TACTCAGTGGAATCTGTACTTTGGCGCTGAATATCGTCGACATTGCAGTACACCATATATGTTGCATAGTAACAAAATCTGCTAGTTGTGACTAGCGGAGAACGCAAAGCTAAGCGGCAGCGGAAGGCGGCGCATAAAATGCGAAGCATGCGCCGACTGGAGCTGTCCAGTGAGTGACAGCGAACGAGCTTGAGCGCCTTGTTATGCCCTCAATACACTGATCAATAATTTAACCCACTCCATGCATGGTTCATCAATTGGCGCTATTTCTCTTTTTTTCAGTGCTAGTGTATGTGCATATGCCATTAGCCAAGACTGAGCCAATGTTTCTTCATCTATCATTTTGCTGCTTAAACATCTCCTAAGAATCATATTTGACCAATCATCAAAGGTCACTATTAAAAATTTAACCCCATGAATTGCCATTGCATCTTCCAATCTTTTATCTAACTCATTTGTTCTCTGAATTTCAATATTTGTTACAAAGCCAACAACTTGAATATTGTCGTGGTCTAATATTTTCTCGCAGACCTCTTCAACCTCTTCTCTAAGATAGCTCTTTCCGTATTTTGCATCCCAAGATTCTACGATGTCTCCATTTTCCATTAACTCTATATCGCCAATATTCCCATGTTTTTTATTGGCCGATCTCATTTGCGATAGGGGCTTTAGGTTTATGTCTCCAAATGCCCCGCTTTCCACAGCAGCTTGCATTAACGAATGCATACTTATTTCCAATAGACGCGCAGCATAATCTGATTTATCAGCATGCAGCTTCATGAGCTTTACCACATCAGGCATGGATTTATATTTTTTTATACTCTTGCCAACTTCTTCAATAAGCTCATTCGCTTTAACATCAAACTCATGAGCTGAATTAAGCAGTAGAGATATTAGATACTTTAGAGACTCAAGGGCATCTGTTTTGTTTGACTCTAGTTCTTCAACGACAGAAAGCCAATCTTCCCTAGCGCCTCGCAATTGAGCTTTATATAAATCAGAATATGGATAATTTTCTGCAAGGCTCCTCGTCATCATAAAACCATCAGCGTTTAATCTTACCAAATCATATTTACGCAAAACAGGAGTTACATGATTTTTATCTAATGTCCTCATTGATACTCCTTCAGACCAAGAAAACGAGCCCTTGCTAGAGTTAGCTTTGTGTAGTCGAATGCTTTGCGTAGGTGATATAGCCTTAATGCTTAGCTGCATAACGGAAAGACCAATTAGCGCCCTGCCAACTTCACTTGCAACAAGCTCGACAAGATTTTTTATACTTCTCTGAGTTGAACCACTAATTTTATTTATATCGATGCTTGTCTTTGCATCCCTTAGGCTTTCAATTAACTTATCAAGAAAACCACTCTCAAATCCTTCTTTGATTGTTTTAATCCTTCTTTTTGCGTCGTTTGATATAACTCCTTCCGGAAAAATCTCCACTGTGCCATCTCCCTTGTGGTATTCGCTCCTGTCTTCAAAAACGCGAAGATGCTTCTCTGTTTTAGTTGGCTTATATTTCATATCAAAGTCTCGTAAGCCTTTGAAGGCTTCTTTCATTTAGTGTCGGAAAAGAATATGGGATGAGTACATGCCATTCCTTAATCTGTTTGTTTGTATTATGGTTTCTAATTTCATACCCAATTTCTTTTAGGCGTTCCAATAGCCCATTTAACTCTTCAGTTGAGCATCCAAACTCATCGCAAATAATATCTTCTCTTGTAATAGCACCGACAAAAACCCCGCTAGTAACGCCTGATATAAAATTCCAAAACTTATCGCATTTTAATTTTTTATCCACAACATCCATTGTTATTTTGTATTGGTTTTTATATTGGTAATATCCAAATAATTGGATCAAATCATCTTTTGAAAAATACCTTTTAATTAGCAGTTCAAAAATTTTCCATGTTGCTAGTATCCCATGCTTACTTTCCGTCGTTGCCGTTAATTCGGCGTGTACATGATAGCCATTTGTTTGGTGTAGTGGTGGCTCGATGGTAATTTTATATTTTGTCTTTTTTGATTGATTGCTATGTTCAGATACATGAACTTTGCATATGTTCTCTCTTATGTCATATTCCGCAATATATTTAGACTTCTCTCCATCTGCCTTAATAGTAAGGCTAAGATCACTTTCAATATCGAAACATTCGCTGCCGTTAACGGCAGCGAATGTTTTTTTAGGTTTATTACTTTTTGCTATTGCGGCTTTTGCCTTTTCTGAATACTCCTCTGTTAGCGCTGACTTTCTGGAGCGAAATCCAAGTTGATGGTTTTGGTTCATGTACTCAATTTTTGCAGGTGTACATTCATTGAAAACTTGATCTAAAATACTTAACGCCAATATTCTTGCAAATTGTGGCGGCACTGAATTTCCTAACTGGTGAATTATCTGCTGTCTGTTTCCATGTATATGGTAGTCATCCGGGAACGTTTGAAGCCTCTTTAATTCCTCGCAAGTAAACGGTCTATTTTCCCAGCTAAATGGCCCAGTATATTGCCCGCCTTGAGCCTTAATGGTTCGCACTGGAGTCTCAGGAGTAGCCTTATATAGATAATCAGAGAATTTTGATCTCCAAGCAAATATTGGATTCGGATGCCCCATTCGTTCGGTGTAAAAGCTGTAATTGAGCCCTGGAGGGATGTCATTTAAGAGGTGGCCATGCCTACCACTTAAAGTTTTTACTTCACCTGTATATACCAAGTCAGAAATTGCATTTCTAGCAGAATAATATTTGCGACTAGTTATCGAGCCTGGGCCATGCGATGGAAATGGAAATAAAAATTGGCCATTTTTCAATCCCACGATAATCAGCCTTTCCCTAAATTGTGGAACCCCATAGTCTGCAGCATCCAGTATTCTCCAATATAGCGTGTACCCAAGCTCCTGAAATGCTTCTTGAATTTTTTCCCAAGCCTTCCCTGATTGAGCGCCTACTATTCTATAAACATTTTCGAACAAGAAGCCTATTGGCTGCAGTGCATTAATTATTCTTGCATATTGTAGAAACAAATTACCTCTTTCATCATCCATGCCATTTACACCTGCTGCCCTTGCTCCAGCAGCAGAAAACGTTTGGCACGGCGGGCCACCGATAATAAATTCTATATTTGTAACTTCTGGCTGATAATCATTAATATCTTTGCAGATGACTTTTGTTCCATTAAGTCTTTTGTTTTTTTCTGAATTTATCTCCAGTGTTTTTGAAAAAATCTTTTCAATTTCCACGCTTTCTACAATATTAAACCCAGCATCATGAAACCCTATATCGAGGCCGCCGCCGCCGCTAAAGAGGCTTAAGGTTCTAATATTTCTCTTCAGGTTTTCATGGCGCCATTTTTTAAGCTCATCTCCAAACTTATCAGGCCATCCTGTGGATTCATCATTTATATGTAACTTCTTCAAATATAAAGAAAACCAATCCGAATGAACGGCCGTATTATCTATATGAAATAAGTCTTTTTGAGCTGCTGATTTCATGTCTAAAACTTCACTCGTAATTAATTTCAAATTCTGTCACATATTATTTTTTAAGTATAGCTGCAGGCTGCGGCAAAGGGCATAACGCATGGGTAAGAAGATGACGGGATATTTATAACTTGTTGTATTTATTGGTTGAAAGAGGTTTCTGGTTATTAGTTATTGGTTATTGGGAAGGGTTGACCAGGGTGCTTAAGTAAGCGGCTGATGTTTTGGTAACCAGCAACCAGCGACTAGAAATGTATCGTCCGCTTGTCCACTGCCAGAGCGGCCTCGTGCAGGGCCTCCGCCAGGGTTGGATGTGCATGGATAGTCCTGGCGATATCCTCCGCACTAGCTTCAAATTCCATCGCTAGCACAGCCTCGGAGACAAGTTCAGAGGCATTTGGCCCGAGCATATGGACACCCAATATACGATCAGTCCTGGCATCACTGATGATCTTGACCAGACCTTCGGTACTGCCCATTGCCTGGGCGCGACCGCTGGCAACAAACGGAAATGTTCCAGCCCGGTACTCAATGCCCAGCGCTTTCAGCGCATGTTCGGTCTTGCCGACCCAGGCGATTTCCGGCCAGGTATAGATTACCCAGGGTATGGTTTCGTAATTGATATGGCCCGGTCTGCCAGCGATTCGTTCCGCAACAGCGATACCTTCTTCAGATGCCTTGTGCGCAAGCATCGGGCCTTTCACCACATCGCCAATCGCATAAATGTTGTCGATATTGGTCTTGCAATGAGCATCTACCTCGATAAAACCACGTTCATCCACCTTCAGACCAACTTCCCTGGTCCCTAGCCTGTCGGTATTCGGCTTTCTGCCGACGGCAACAATCAATTTGTCGACGGTTAATTGCTGTTTACCTTCAGCGGTTTCATAGGTAATGGTTACCTCGCGGTTGTTCGAACCGGTACCGATAACCTTGGTGCCCAGTCGTATATCCAGACCCTGGTTACGCAAAATCTTTTCTGCTTCTGTGGCTATTTGCCGGTCAACCGATGGCAGAAATTCGTCCAGTGCTTCCAGAATCACGACTTCTGCACCCAGTCTTTTCCAGACGCTGCCAAGTTCGAGACTGATTACACCGGCGCCAATGATGCCGAGTCTGCGGGGTACATCAGTCAGTTCAAGCGCACCGGTGGAATCAACAATCAGTTCATTGTCTACCGGAGCAGGTGGAATTTTAGTCGGGACCGAACCGGTTGCGATAATAATATGTCGTGCCACGACAGTGTAAGGTTCAGTGGCACCATCACCTGCAGGGGTGACTTCAATCTGACCGTTACCACGCAGTTTGCCATGCCCTTGCAGCCATTCAATCTTGTTTTTACGGAACAAGCCTGCAATTCCCTGGGTCAGGTTATGAACGACGGATGCCTTGCGCTGGATCATCTTGCGGACATCCATAGTAACACCGGAAGTATTGATACCATGCTGTTTTGACTCGTGCTTCAGGAAACTGAAATGATGTGAGGAATCAAGCAATGCTTTGGACGGAATACATCCAACGTTCAGGCAGGTACCTCCCAGAACCGGTTTGCCCTCAGTATTCAGCCAGCTTTCAATACAGGCAGTGGAGAAACCAAGTTGGGCCGCACGTATGGCAGCAACATATCCACCCGGCCCGGCGCCGATAACAACCACATCGTAATTTTTCATCGCTATCGTCCGTAATCCCTTACACCTGCAATAACAAGCGGGCCGGATCTTCCAGCATGTTCTTGATAGTGACCAGGAACTGGACTGCATCCCGGCCGTCCACGATACGATGGTCATATGACAGTGCCAGATACATCATGGGCAGGATGACAACCTGCCCATCAATTGCCATAGGCCTGTCCTGGATTTTATGCATACCTAGAATGGCGCTTTGGGGAGGGTTGAGTATTGGGGTTGACAATAATGATCCGAAGATACCGCCATTGGTAATGGTAAAGGTGCCGCCAGTCAGTTCCTCTATGGTCAGTTTTGAATCCTTGGCCTTTTGGCCAAACTCCACAATCTTGGTCTCGATCTGTGCGAACGAGAACGTATCGACATCACGAATAATCGGGACGACCAGACCACGCGGTGCACTGACAGCAATGCCAATATCAAAATAACCATGGTAAATGATATCCTTGCCATCAATTGAAGCATTGATAACCGGGAATTTTTTCAGCGCCTCTATTGCAGCACGCGTAAAAAACGACATAAAGCCGAGTTTTGCGCCGTGTTCCTTTTCAAATGACTCCTTGTAACGTGTCCTCAGATCCATTACCGGTTTCATGTTTACTTCGTTGAATGTGGTAAGAATCGCATTTTCATGCTGGGCCGAGAGTAATCTTTCCGCAGTACGTTGACGCAGGCGTGTCATCGCAACCCGTTCTTCCGGTCTGTTGCCAGTCAGTTGTACGGGCTGTACCGGTTGCACCGCCGCAGGCGCAGAAGGTTCCGCCTTTGCAGGCTGCACTACTGCCGCCGCCGGGGCCTTTGTTTCCCTGGAGGCCGGCTTGGGCGCAGGTTTGGTTTTATCCAGATAGTTGACAATATCTTCCTTGGTCACACGGCCATCTGCATTGCCATCCGGGATTTGGCGGGCATCCAGCTTGTGCTCTGCTAACATATTTCTGACTGCAGGACTCTGTTTCGGTTCCGGTGGCGTACCATTGTCGACTGGCAGGGATTGCTGCTGGGGTACGGCTGTCTTTTTCGGTTCTGCCGGCCTGTCAGATTTGCCGCCCGTTTCGATACGGGCAATGACCTCATCACTTTTGACAGAAGCACCATTCGCTTTAATGATTTCTGCGAGCACACCATCGCTTAATGCGGCAACCTCCAGCGTAACCTTGTCGGTCTCTATATCAATCAGATTATCACCACGCTTGACCACGTCCCCCTGCTTTTTATGCCAGCTGATTAGTGTCGCTTCTGCAACTGATTCAGCCAATATCGGAACCTTAATGTCAACTATCACACACTTCTCCTCATTATTGATCTTGATTTATGTTAACTAAGCGCCCTTTTATGTGTAGTTACCTCAAGCTTGTCCAGCTGCAAGGCGGCATTTATCAGATGTTTTTGTTGCGCCGTATGCAATTTCAGTGAACCTGTAGCAGGTGATGCGGAATAGAACCTGCCGGCATAACCGAATGTGTGCTTTTCACTCAGACAGCCGATCATGGTTCCGCGGGACTGCATAAAGTACCAGCTGCCCTGGTTCTTCGGTTCTTCCTGTACCCACACAACTTCCTGAAGGCCAGGATAGCTGTCTATCATTGCCTTTACCTCGGCAGTCGGGAACGGGAACAACTGTTCGATCCTGGCGATTGCAATATTCTGGATCTTGTTTTCTCTCCTTGCTTCCAGCAGTTCAAAATAGACCTTGCCGGAGCAGATCAGCAGGCGTCTTACTGCAGCCTTGTCAATATTATCAATTTCGTCTATGACCAGTCTGAACTCACCATTAATCAGTTCCTGAACCGGCGAAGCAGAAAGCTTGTGGCGTAACAGGCTTTTCGGACTCATCACTATCAAAGGTTTGCGGTAAGGCCGTAATACCTGCCTGCAGAGCATGTGATACATCTGTGCAGGTGTACTGGGAACACATACCTGCATGTTTTCCCGGGCGCACAGCTGGAGAAATCTTTCCAGTCTTGCCGAGGAATGTTCGGGGCCGGCCCCGTCATAGCCATGCGGCAGTAATACGGCGAGACCACAATAGCGTCCCCATTTTGCTTCACAGGAACTGATGAACTGATCAAACACCACCTGGGCGCCATTGGCAAAATCCCCGAATTGTGCCTCCCAGATTACCAGCGCATTCGGTTCGGAACTACTGTAACCATATTCAAATCCGAGTACAGCTTCTTCCGACAGTATGGAATCGATTACCAGATAATTGGCCTGACCGTTCCTGATATGCTGGAGCGGTAGATAAGTATCACCGTCGTCCTGGTTATGGATGACCGAATGACGGTGGAAAAAAGTGCCGCGGGCGCTGTCTTGTCCCGAGATCCTTACCGCATGGCCGGCATCGACCAGGGTTGCATAGGCCATGTTCTCTGCAAAGCCCCAATCCATCGGTACTTCCCCCTTGCCCATCAGGACCCTGTTATCGATAATTTTCTGGACGGAAGGATGCATTTTATAGTGTTTGGGCATCGTTGTGAGGATACGGGAATAGTGTTCAAGCTTTTCCTTGCTGATTTTTGTTTCAACGGTATCTCTCCAGGAGGTACCTTTATACGGTCCAAAATTGATCAGATGCGTCATGTTCACATTGGTCGCCCTGGGACCTGCCACGGATTCGTTTGAATCAAGTGATTGAATATAGGCGTTTGCCATTTCCGCCATAGTTTCGGGCTTGATCACGCCCTGGCTAACCAGTTTGTCGGTATACGTCTTTTTTGCCTCTATGTGTTTGCGAATCTGTTTATACATGAGCGGCTGGGTTGCAGCAGGTTCATCTGTTTCGCTATGTCCTTGCTTGCGGTAGCAGACCATGTCAATAACGACGTCTTTTTTGAACTCCATACGAAAATCCAGCGCAAGCTTCGCGATGAATACCAATGCTTCCGGATCATCTCCATTCACATGAAAGATTGGGGCCTGCACCAGCTTGGCAACATCGGTACAGTACAGGGTCGAACGTGAATCTAGCGGATCGCTGGTGGTAAAACCAATCTGGTTGTTAATGACAATATGTAAGGTGCCACCAGTAGAGTAACCACGCGTCTGCGACAGCTGGAAGGTTTCCATAACAACACCTTGTCCTGCGAATGCAGCGTCGCCATGGATCAGGATAGGCAGCACCTGATCCCTGGATCTGTCGTTACGTCTATCCTGGCGTGCCCGCACTGAGCCTTCAACAACCGGGTTGATAATTTCCAGGTGTGACGGATTGAAGGCCAGGGTTATGTGGACCGGACCTGTGTCCGTTTGAATATCGGAAGAATAGCCGAGATGATATTTGACATCGCCTGACTGGATGTCATCAATATCCTTGATGTTGTTGAATGCCTTGCCTTCGAACTCTCCGAATAACTCGGCGGGCATCTTGCCGATGATATTTATGAGCACATTCAGTCTGCCCCGATGTGCCATACCAACGAGGATTTCTGCTACGGAGGCCTTGCCACTCTGCTGGACCAGTTCGTCCAGCAGCGGGATCAGGCCTTCAGCCCCTTCGAGAGAAAACCTTTTTTGACCCGCATATTTAGTATGCAGATATTCCTCAAGTGCTTGCGCGGCGATCAGTCTGTTCAGAATCCGCCGTTTTTTTGTATGCGGAAAATTCGGGGTCGCAAGCGGTTCTTCAAGACGCTGCTGGATCCAGCGTTTCTGTTCTGTCTCATTGATGTGCATATATTCTGTGCCGATATTGCCGCAATAGGTTGTGCGGACTATCTTCAGAATTTCGCGTAATGCAATTTCTGTCGGCGCAACCAATGAACCCGTATTGAAGGTTTTGTCCAGATCCGATTCAGTCAGGTGGTGATAGGCCGGATCCAGTTCCGGAACAGGTGGCCGTTCGTGCTGGTTTAACGGATCCAGCGTTGCCTGTTGATGTCCCCGGAACCGGTATGCATTGATTAACTGAAGTACAGACACCTGTTTCTGGTGATCCACTGTCGTATCGACTGCAGATCTGGCGGGTGCTGTCCTGCCTTTGGCTGACTCCAGAAAGGTATTGCGGACGGTCGAGTGCGGCCTGTCAGGTGGTGTCCCCGCAGAAGCTGGCTGTAATGTTGTAAAATATTCACGCCACTCTGCCGACACCAGGCCTGGGTCACGTAAAAAACTTTCATATAAATCTTCGATAAAATCAGCGTTTCCGCTGTATAACCACGATGGAGAGTCATTACGCATATAGATTTATTTACCTTAAAAATTACGGGTTAATTCCCGTTTTTAGCATTTTTAGTATTATTGTAATTTTCCTTATTTAATTAGATTTCTCAAGGGCTAATTGCAGTTATTTTATGTGCCTGGGCACAAGTTGCATACAAGTTTAGGCAATCGTGGCTGATTAGCATTGGGGATCGTAACGGAAAGCAGGCGAAATGTCCTGTTTTAACTGGTATATCCAGGTACGCCGGTTATTGATCTTCAGGGTTTTGGATGGGAAACGGGTGAACCCGCGCAAAGTCCCGTTTTTATGCAGCTTAGCGTATGTGCGCCCCTGCTTATAGCAGCTGTGTCTGCAGCGCTTGCCTCCTGTTATCATACTGTGCAGGTTCAGCAAACCGGTGAAAATAAAAGACGTGGCATCGCAGGTTTTTGATTAGAATAAAAAGTCTGAAATGTCCCAAATAGAAGAAAATACACCCAAATCAGGAGAAATTAGCTGTATGAAATCACCAGTAAGAATTGCGGTAACAGGTGCGGCAGGACAAATCGGTTACGCGTTATTATTCAGAATTGCCGCGGGTGAAATGCTGGGGAAGGACCAGCCTGTCATACTTCAATTACTGGAAATAACCCCGGCCCTGAAGATGCTGGAAGGTGTGGTTATGGAACTGCAAGATTGTGCCTTTTCCAATCTGGTTTCAGTAGAAACCAGTGATAAGCCGGATGTTGCATTCAAGGACGCCGATTATGCCTATCTGGTCGGTGCAAAACCCCGTGGACCCGGTATGGAACGCAAGGACCTGCTGGAGGCTAATGCCGCGATATTCGGTGTCCAGGGTAAGGCGTTAAACAAGAATGCCAGCCGCAATGTGCATGTACTGGTGGTTGGTAATCCGGCCAATACGAATGCATTAATAACCCTTAACAATGCACCTGATCTGAATCCACGCAATATCACGGCGATGATGCGTCTGGATCATAACCGGTCTGTGGCCCAGTTGGCCGAGAAGGCAGGCAAGTCGGTCAATGACGTCCGTCAGATGACGGTATGGGGGAACCATTCGACCACACAGTATCCGGATATCCATCATGCGACGGTTGCTGGAAAACCCGCCATGACACTGGTTGATCAGTCCTGGTATGAAACAGCTTTTATCCCCCGTGTTGCCAAGCGCGGTGCGGAAATTATCAATGCAAGAGGGGCCTCCAGTGCAGCTTCAGCTGCAAATGCGGCCATAGAACATATGCGAGACTGGGTTAGCGGAACTGCCAGGGACAACTGGGTCAGCATGGGCATACACAGTGACGGTTCCTACGGAATACCAAAAGGCCTGGTCTATTCATTCCCGGTAACTTGCGCGGGTGGTGAATACAAAATTGTCCAGGGTCTTGAGATCAATCCATTCAGTCGGGCAAGAATGGATGCAACCCGGAAAGAGCTGGAAGAAGAGCGCGATGCAATCAAACATTTACTTGGCTAAGTTTCGATATATTTAATGGTGCAGGTGAGGTAACCGGTAGTGCTGGAACAGACTGATTTTTCCAATTCGAGTATTGATGCTGAGGGCTTCAGGGCCAATGTCGGGATTGTGCTCACAAATGGTACAGGCCAGCTGTTCTGGGCGAAACGTATTGGTATGGATGCCTGGCAATTTCCGCAGGGGGGTATCAGGCCGCGTGAACTGCTGGAGAAGGCCATGTACCGTGAGTTACGTGAAGAAGTCGGACTGCTGCCGGAGCATGTCCAGATTATCGGTTGCACCCAGGGCTGGCTCAAATATGAATTGCCGGAACGTTTTATCCGGAAAAACTCCAGGCCGGTGTGTCGAGGCCAGAAACAGCGATGGTATCTGTTGAGATTACTCGGAGATGAACAGGCGGTCAGGCTTGATCTGAGTGAGAATCCTGAATTTGACAAGTGGCGCTGGATAGATTTCTGGGATCCGGTGAACCAGGTGATTGAATTCAAGCGTAAGGTTTATGCAGAGGTTTTGTCCGAACTCGAACAACTGTTGCAGAAATCACCGGAATACCTTTCCACAAAAACGTCCTGACCTGGATACAGCCAGTTATCGCACGACTGTACCGGTGTAATCAGCCTTATTTTTCTTCCAGTAGGCTACGTAGCATCCAGGCATTTTTTTCGTGTATCTGCATCCGCTGGGTCAGCAGATCTGCAGTTGGCTCATCATGGGCCTTGTCTACCAGCGGGAATATGCTTCTGGCGGTCCTGGTGACCGCCTCCTGACCTTTGACCAGTTGTTTGATCATCTGGATTGCCGAGGGTATCCGGGTCTCTTCTTTAATGGATGACAATTCGCTGAACTGTTTGTATGTGCCCGGTGCATATATCCCGAGTGCCCGGATGCGTTCCGCGATGACATCGATTGCCAGCGCCAGTTCTGTGTATTGCAGTTCAAACATCGTATGCAGCGTTGTAAACATCGGACCCGTTACATTCCAGTGAAAGTTATGTGTTTTAAGATATAAGGTATAGGTGTCTGCCAGCAGTCTGGACAGGCCATCAGCTATCTGGATACGCTGGTCCTCGGGGATGCCAATATCGATCTTCATCATTTGACTCCTTCTTTAAATTCAGGTCTTTTATGCTATATCGGTTCCGATATTTTCGATATTATTTAATCTCTCCGGGTTCAACTGATCGATACCCAGCTTGAGCAGGCCGGTTGGTGTATTTGCAGTCTTGAATAATACTGCGGTTGCCTTGTTCACACTGACATCGGTGGCCTGGGCAGACAGTATCACAGCAACTAACAGTTCAAATACTGACGCGTAAACCAGCTCCGTTGTCGGTGCAGGATTCTGTCTGGCAAATGTCTCAAAAATAATC
>JBCKWF010000048.1:0-12200 GCA_038922895.1 Gammaproteobacteria bacterium | reverse complement strand
AATGAGAAAGGCAGTCACCAATTCCTCATTTGATCTGAAGGGCAACCAGATCAGTACAACAGTCAGTATAGGCATCGCCAGCTATCCGTCGGATTCAGAGGATATTGAGGAGCTGCTGAATCTGGCAGACCGGGCAATGTATCAAAGCAAACAGTCCGGGCGTAATAATAGTGACGCGGCATGAGCCCACAGACGCGGCCGCTGCATAATATGGTTGTTTGATATATGGCAGTGGGCTGATATTATAAGCTCATCTCAATTCCCAGGAGCAAACCATGCATCCCGTTCTTAGACTCCTGGTTGTTATAACGTGTTTTGTCAATTCAGTTATTGCGGTTCCCGCGCATGCTCAGGAAGGAACGACGCGAACGATACTGCACCAGGCAGATCTGAGCGGTGCACCTGAAATGGAAGTCATCAGTAGCGTATTGGAAGTGCAGCCGGGCGTTACGATTCCGATGCACTTTCATAACGGAATTGAGTCCGGCCGTGTACTTGAGGGTGGCATGATTCAGTACCCCGGCAAGGAATCCCAAATGCTGGAGACAGGTTCACCCATCTTCAATCTTAGGGGAGTCATGCATGCTGGTTGGAAGTCTGTCGGTGACAAACCAATGGTTCTCTACACGGTCCATGTCGTGGACAAAGGCAAGCCACTTTTAGACGGCATTAAGTAGTGGAGTACTCAAAGCTTCTGGCCGTAATCAAAATGATTTGTTACTCTGATTCCTGAATATTTACCACTGAGGAGGCCTTATGAAACCAGGATCACTTGTTCAATGCTTGTCCAGGCTAATCTGCGTCGCAGCCCTGTTGTTCACGGTAGCGGTGCCTGCGGCCGATGTAAATGTGATGATTTCGGCAGGCTTCTATAAGGCTTATTCCGAACTCGTCCCCGTATTCGAGAAGGAGACGGGCCACAAGCTGATCACGACGCGCGGGCCGTCGCTCGGTGATTCTCCAGAGGCAATTCCCGCCCGTCTGAAGCGGGGCGAGCCAGCCGATCTGGTGATTATCTCCGGGACGTCGGTCGATGATCTGATCAGTCAGGGCCTGGTACGCGCAGGCAGTAAGGTCGACCTCGCCCGGTCGGGGATCGGCATGGTCGTACGTGTAGGGGCCGCAAAGCCGGATATTTCAAATGTAGAGGCATTTAAGCGCACACTGATTGAGGCGAAGTCAATTGCCTATTCCGACAGTGCCAGTGGTATCTATCTGTCCACCAAATTATTCCCGCGGCTGGGTATCGCAGATCAGGTCGAGGGCAAGAGCCGCAAGGTAAGGGGACCGCCCTCCGGAGAACCCGTTGCAGCAGTAGTCGCGCGCGGCGAAGCGGAGATTGGCTTCCAGCAGATCAGCGAACTGATACATGAGCCGGGTGTCACCTACGTTGGTGTGATTCCGGCCGAGCTGCAGGAGGAACTCTTTTTCTCGGCGGCCATTACTAATGTAGTAAAGCAGTCTGATGCTGCGGGTGAGCTAATCCGCTTCCTCGCATCAAACAAGGCGGCGCCGGTGATTTCGGAATCCGGGTTAGTGCCGCTCGCCGGAGGGTAATCGCCTTGTGTTTGCGCCACGCTTAAAAATTTGTAGGTAGTAGTTTGTATGGTCAACGCAGATTAAACATAATTTTTCATTTTAGTTAACGAACAGGAGGGTGTTTCATGCGTAAGGTGATAGTAGGTTTTGGTATTGGTTTGGCAATCGGCTGCACCGGCCTGCCGGCCCAGGAGGCGACAATGTCAGCGACCATGCAACGTGTCACTGCAACGGGCACTGAAGGGACAGTAGGTACTGTAACTTTTCGTGACAGTGAGCATGGATTGATAATTGAGCCGAATCTGGCCGGCTTAAAGCCAGGACCACTCGGCTCGCATGTGCACCAGAATCCGGATTGTGGCCCCGGTGCAGACGGTACGCCGGGCGGAGCAGCGGGTACGCATATCGATCCGAATACAACAGGCAAACACCAGGGCCCGTATGGACAAGGCCACCTGGGAGATTCACCCGACCTGGCGGTTGAGCAGGATGGTACGGTAAAGTTGCCCGTGCTGGCCCCACGCCTGAAGCTTTCAGATCTGGCAGGAAAGTCCTTCATGATCCATGCGGGGAAGGATGATTATAATGAGCAGCACGGCGGCGCAAGGATGTTATGCGGAATAATTAAATAATCGTAAACCGGCCAACAGGGCCGGCAATCGGTTTAGAGATATTTAATGTGCTGGTCTCTAGATTCTAATGCAACACTTGATAGATATGATGATTATTTTCATAGGAGTGTTGCATGTCAAAAGGTTATCATCGCATGAGTCTTGCTGAACGCGAGGAACTCAGTATTCTGTATGTCCAGGGCGAGAGCCTGCAGGCCATCGCCCGGAGCTTGAACCGTAGCCCGTCCACGCTCAGCCGGGAACTGTCCCGTCGGGCCGACCTCCATAAATACACCGATCGAAGGTAATATAATGGCAAAAATAATTTTAATCGGGTCAGCCGCTGTAACTGCCATGATGGCACCTCCTTGGATGAAGGCACTCTGATTTATAGCCTAATGCCAGATGCCTGAACTGTATGTACGCTCTCATACATTCAATCCAGGAAAAAAATCGGATAATATTGTAAACGCTACGGCCGGTAACCGATGGAACCAAGGAAATGAGCAGACCTTAAACTGATGAGCAGCAGCCTGCAGGAGACCCTGATTCGCGAGGGAGGGAAGCACGATGATACGCAAGATCAGTACAGGCGAATATCGTCTGTACTCACGCAAGAAAAACCCGAAAACCGGCAAGCGACGCAATCTTGGAACCTTCAAAACTCGCGCAGAGGCCGAGAAACATGAGCGTGAAGTTCAGTACTTCAAGCGCCAGGGCTAAAAAATAACCGGATTTATACGCTGAACCCGATTAGATTCAATTAACGGTACTCTCCGTTTCCTTTTCCAGTATTTCAATATGCAGGTTTTTGTCCTTTTCGGAGATAACGATGTGGCCACCGTGTTCAAGCTTGCCGAATAGCAGTTCTTCCGCCAGCGGTTTTTTGATCTTTTCCTGGATGATGCGCGCCATCTGTCTCGCGCCCATCAGCTTGTCGTAGCCATGGGTACCGAGCCAGATCCTGGCGGATTCATCAATATCCATGGTGACCTTCTTGTCGTCCAGTTGCGCCTGTAACTCAACCAGAAACTTGTC
Organism: Gammaproteobacteria bacterium; assembly: GCA_038922895.1. Taxonomy (GTDB): domain Bacteria; phylum Pseudomonadota; class Gammaproteobacteria; order Eutrophobiales; family Eutrophobiaceae; genus Eutrophobius. The sequence continues at coordinate 9,012 of JBCKWF010000048.1, read as the reverse complement.
GACCACGCTCTGGATGGTGACCGGATCGAGCGCGTTAAATTCGATGATCGCATCGAGACGGTTGCGGAATTCCGGACTGAACGTGCGTTTGATCACTTCCATTGCGTCCGATTGATGATCCTGATGGGTAAAGCCGACCGAGGGACGGCTGATACGATCAGCGCCTGCATTTGTCGTCATTACAATAATGACATTACGAAAATCGGCCTTGCGTCCATTTGTGTCGGTCAGTGTGCCGTGGTCCATCACCTGTAACAGCAGGTTGAATACGTCCGGGTGCGCCTTTTCCATTTCATCCAGTAACAGCACTGCATGCGGATGTTTATTGATTGCATCAGTGAGCAGTCCGCCCTGGTCAAAACCGACATATCCCGGTGGCGCGCCAATCAAACGCGAAACCGTATGCCGTTCCATGTATTCAGACATGTCGAAACGCACCAGTTCTATACCCATGATCCGTGCCAGCTGCCGAGTCACTTCGGTCTTGCCTACGCCGGTCGGACCTGCAAACAGGAATGCGCCTATCGGGGTCTGTGGATTACCCAGACCGGTCCTCGCCATCTTGATTGCCGATGCGAGGGTTTCAATCGCCTTGTCCTGACCGAACACGACCATTTTGAGATTGCGTTCCAGATTGCGCATGACGTCCTTGTCAGAACTGTTGACAGTTTTCGCCGGGATGCGGGCGACCTTCGCCACGATGTTCTCGATTTCTGTTACACCGATGGTCTTTTTCCTGCGCGAAGGCGGGAGCAGCCTTTGCGAAGCCCCGGCCTCATCGATAATGTCGATGGCCTTATCGGGTAAATGGCGATCCGTGATATAGCGGTCGGTCAGTTCAACAGCGGAACGTAGTGCCTGGTTCGTATACTTGACGCCATGATGTTCTTCAAATCGTGATTTCAGGCCTTGCAGGATCTTGATGCTTTCATCAATGCTCGGTTCAGTTACATCAATCTTCTGGAAACGCCTGGACAGCGCCCGGTCCTTTTCAAATATGCCACGGTATTCCTGATAGGTGGTTGAACCGATACATTTCAGGTCGCCGGAGGCCAGTACCGGCTTGATGATATTGGATGCGTCCATGACCCCGCCAGAGGCGGCGCCTGCACCGATTATCATGTGGATTTCGTCGATAAACAGTACGGACCCCGGTTGACGTTTCAGCTGGTTGATGACGCCTTTCAGCCTTTTTTCAAAATCACCACGGTATTTGGTCCCGGCCAGCAGTGCACCAAGATCGAGTGCATAGATGATTGCATTGGCGAGTATCTCAGGGACTTCCTTGTCGACGATCTTTTTGGCCAGGCCTTCTGCGATCGCAGTCTTGCCAACGCCTGCTTCCCCCACATAGAGAGGATTGTTTTTGCGACGACGGCACAGGATCTGGATGGTACGCTCGACTTCGTCCTCCCGGCCTATCAATGGATCGATCTTGCCAAGTTTGGCCAGCTCATTCAGATTGACTGCATAGGCCTGCAGCGGATTATTGCCACCGTCTTCCTGTTTGCCCTCTTCATCACCCGCACCGGCCTCCGGCTTGCCCTGTTCATTTTCGGGCACTCTGGCGATGCCGTGCGCAATATAGTTGATCACATCAAGCCGGGCGATGTTCTGTCGGCTGAGAAAATAAGCGGCATGGGATTCACGTTCTCCGAAAATGGCGACCAGTACGTTGGCGCCGGTCACTGCCTTTCTGCCGGAAGACTGTACGTGGAAGACGGCGCGTTGCAATACCCGTTGAAAACCGAGAGTTGGTTGGGTTTCCCGTTCATCATCCTCCGACAGCAGAGGTGAATTTTCTGTAATGAATTTTGCCAATTCATCGTGCAGCGCATTCATGTTTGCGCCACAGGACTGTAAAACCCTGATTGCAGAAGGGTTCTCTAGCAAGGCAAGTAACAGGTGCTCTACGGTGATAAATTCATGACGCTGCTCACGCGCGCGCCGGAAGGCTTCATTCAATGTCTGTTCCAGTTCTTTGTCTAGCATGGGTCAGGCCTTTTCCATAGTACAGAGTAGTGGATGTTGGTTGTCGCGTGCATAACTGTTTACCTGTTCAACCTTGGTTTCAGCGATTTCGTGCATATAGATCCCGCAGACGCCCTTGCCGCGGGTATGTACCTCGAGCATGATCCTGGTAGAGGTCTCCCGGCCGAGACCAAAAAAGCTCTCCAGTATATGCACGACAAATTCCATCGGGGTGTAATCATCATTGATGAGGATCACCTTGTATAAAGGCGGCCGTTGCCATTGCGGTTTGCTCTCCTGTAGCGCTACGCCTTCTTCTTGTTGATTTCCAGTTTTTTCAGCCATATTCCTGCACTATAGTTTATCCTGTTTTACCTTAGAATATACATAATCAGAAAAATTTCATAAATGCAAACTGTGACGGTTGTCCGGTTTGTCATCATTAGCTTGGCCGATGCGTCATTCATGCAGGTGTTGCCCAGGCTGGTGATGACAAACATGCAGACGACGGCTACACTTTACTATTACCCGAAGTTTGCGTGTGTTTCTGATTGAAAATATGACAGATTTAATACATTTCCCATCGGGGTAATCACTGAAACGTTACAAATATGCAATTCCGTGACCAGTTTTACACCCGTTTGCAGTCCTTGTCGGACAGAAATGCCCAGCAGTTTCCACAGGAAATTTTCCCGGATAAGTACCGTTGTGCGGCAGTATTGTTGCCGTTCTGGCCTGAGGCGGACGGTTCGGTCAGGGTGGCACTGACCCGGCGGTCTGACAGTTTGCCATCACATCAGGGCCAGGTATCGTTTCCTGGCGGCAGTATGCGGGCCGATGATGAATCAGCCAGGCAAACTGCCTTGCGGGAGGCCGAGGAAGAACTCGGGATCAATCCGCAGCAGGTCCGTATCATGGGACGGCTTGATGATGCCTGGAGTCGTTATGGGTTCCATGTGGTACCGGTGGTCGGCTGGCTGGATAAACGGCCGGATTTCAGGCCGGACCCACAGGAGGTAGCCGAGGTCATTATCGCCGATGTAGAAACCCTGATGCGGCCGGATGCCTCCTGTATGCATACATTGGCAGATCGGGAATCGCAGGCATATCGTTGGGAAGGGGGTTATGTCTGGGGCCTGACCGCCGAGATCCTGCTCGAGTTGTTTCTTTGGGTCCGCGGTGAGGATTCAAACCGCCGCGATGTGCGGCTCGCATGGATGAAAAGGCAGTTAGGGATGAGCAATGAGACGTAAAGAGTCAGGAGCAAGGGTGAGGGGTGAGGAATTGTGTCTCCACAGTATATAACGATCAGCCGTCATTCCAGGGCTGCGTTAGCAGAAGTGACCGGAATCTGCCGTACAGGATGTGCAAATGCCGCGGAGCGCATGGATGCGCGTGACGCTTACATGGATGTAAGCGGTAGAGCGACTCATGGAGACCAAGCCGAGCAGCCAGTCTAATTTAAGCGTTGTACAGTATTAATGTCGCTTACTGCGTGGTTGTTTTACTGGGTTTCCGCATGCGCGGGAACGACGTAAGCAGTATCCAGAATCTTTGTTACTCCTCACGGTTTACTGGCAAGCAGTCCCGCAATAATCCTTTCGTACATGCCCGAGAGCAGATCGAGGTCGGCCACCTTCACGCACTCATTCAGCTTGTGAATAGTGTCGTTGACCGGCCCCAGTTCCACGACTTCGGCACCGGTCGGGGCTATGTAGCGCCCGTCCGAGGTACCACCCGACGTCGAGATCTGGGGTAAGCGTCCGGTCAGTTCGCGTATGACCTGTTGTGTCACGCGGAGCAGGTCGCCGGAGGTGGTCAGGAACGGTTTGCTTGATGGCAGCCATTCCAGGTCAAAGCGCAGTTTCTGGTCCAGTAACAACGATTCGACCTTTTCCTTTAGCTGTAGCTCTGTCACCTCGGTGGAATACCGGAAGTTAAAACGGGCCTTTAGCGCACCGGGGATAACATTGTCCGCGCCAGTGCCCGCACTGAGGTTCGATATCTGGAAACTGGTCGGTACATAAAACTGGTTGCCCTGGTCCCAGACCATGCTGCACAACTTATTCAGTACCGGTATGACCCGGTGTATCGGGTTTTCCGAGCGTTCCGGGTAGGCCACATGGCCTTGTACGCCATGGACAGTCAGATGTCCGGTCAGTGAGCCACGCCGGCCATTTTTGACCGTATCACCGACCTGATACTGGCTTGAAGGTTCACCCACGAGGCACCATTTAATGCGGATACCTTGTTGGTTAAGATACTCAACCACCTTCGTGGTCCCGTTGATGGCAAGGCCTTCTTCATCCGAGGTCAACAGCATGGCCAGCGTGCCCTGGTGCTGCGGATTGGCTGCGACAAACCGCTCCAGCGCGGTCACCATCGCGGCAATACTGCCTTTCATATCAGCAGCACCGCGTCCGTAGAGGAAACCGTCACGTATTTCCGGGATAAAAGGATCGCTATGCCATAATTCGAGCGGACCTGGCGGGACCACATCAGTATGGCCAAGCAGACACAGCACCGGATCGCCGTTGCCGTGAACAATCCAGAGATTATCGGTGTCTGCAAACCGCAGCTTGACCGCCCTGAACCCGAGTTTTTCCAGGCGGGCGGTGATCAGCGGCATGCAACCAGCGTCGTCCGGTGTAACAGACGCACATTTAATCAGTGTGGTGGCCAGATTTACAGTCATGGGTCTACAGTTGGTAAATTCAGGCAGAATCTACAGGGAAACAGTTAAATGTCAATTGATCTGCGGTCAGTTGTCTTTAGAGGTTTTGGACTTGGCCGTATCGGATTGCAGGGCACGATCATAAATGCGGACAATGTTGATAGGCTCGCCAAATGATGAGGGTTTCAGCTCCAGTATTACCCGTAGCTGACCGGTTACCGGGATGAGTTCATAGGTTTCATTAATCCAGCCGCCGTCCCGTGGTCTGGACTCGACCAGCAGTTTGTCCCCGTCCCAGGAGGCGAAGGAGGAGTCCTGTTTGTCAGATGCGGCCTTGCCGCTGGCACTGACTACGCGTTTGCGGTTATCAGAATAAAAAACCCGCTCGAAATCCTGTTCATAGACCAGGCGGAACTCCGGTTCGGTATAGTGGAATTCCAGCACTTCATCGTAGGAAAGATGGTCATACAGGGCCTGTTCTGGAGGCCCGCCCTTGTAACGGCCCTTGCCCCGCCTGCCACCACTGTCGGGTTTGCCACCGCCTTCCCGAATGGAGATTTCGACCTGTCTGTCAGTGTCGTCGCTCAATTTCTCATTAAGTATCCAGCGACCTGTATACGCCGCCTGCTCACCGGTATTGTCCGCGGCCGCTGTCTGACTGCCAAATAGCAGCAGTAGCAGAATGAGGTAAAGTAATTGCCCGCATAAACCTTGCTTCATGGTTGGGAACAGGATCCGGAGTCGAGAGGAATTGAGCATAGTAATAAGCAATACCGATAAATTCAATTAATGATTGGACGGGTGACCTGGTTTGTAGTTCATCTGCACTGGGGTGGGGCTAATTCCGGAGCAGCGGGGAATCACGTCCCAGACCAGTGCAGGATGATCCATTATCGCCAGGTTTTACTTTGAGGGCCTTGCCCAAAATACCACTTGTTATGTCTACTGGATTCGGCATAATATTTTTGCCGTGCCATACTTCAGAACTGTCCCAGCAGAAGAATAAAAATTGTCAGAAGATTATTTACAGTTTTGGGAGCCACAATAAACTATGCTGGTAGTTTCTACCTATCTTTCCCAGTCCGGTATCCACGGGATCGGTGTCTATGCGGGAATCGCTGTAAAGAAAGGAGAAAAAATCTGGGAATATAATCCTGCGGTCGATTTTGTCTACGGCTCACGCTGGCTGGTGCGGCTGTGCAGGGAATCTCCCGATGTGGTCGATTATTTCTGTCTGTATTCGTACAAGCGGAATAACCAGTATTATTACGTGACAGACAATGCCCGCTTTATTAATCATTCTACCAAGGCGGCGAATATCGGTTTCAACGAGGATGGCCATGAAGTCGCCTTACGCGATATTGAAGCTGGCGAGGAACTGCTGGAAGACTATTTTCTTTCATATGATGCAGATGACTGTTTTGTCCTTGAAATGAATAATGTCGACTGGAGAGAGTATTTCTCCCTGAATGCAAACAAACGAAAACGGATTCTGGATAATATCTCCTACCCCTCGCTTTTTTCGCAAACAGCTGTCTAGAATAAGGTTCACCTGTCATGATGCACCCCGATACGGAACTCAGGTTCGTCAGCCCGGAAATCGGTTTTGGGGTATTTGTAACCGGATATATTCCTGCCGGGACAATCACCTACGCACAGGATAGCCTGGATACATTGATAGATGCAGGGCAATATGCCGCGCTGGGTCCGCTGCAAAAGCAGACCGTAGACCGCTATGCCTTTATTGATCAGGACGGAAACAGGGTGTTATGCTGGGACCACGCAAAGTATGTCAACCATTGTTGTCATGCCAATACGATCAGTACCGGTTATGGTTTTGAGATAGCAATCAGGGATATTGTGACTGGTGAACAGCTTACCGATGATTACGGTTTGTTCAATCTGCCGTATGCAATGGAAGTGATATGTACAAAAATGGACTGCCGCAAAAAAATTACCGGTAATGATATTGCCAGATACTATTCCGGTTGGGATGCCAGTATAATCGAATCACTCAAGCTTGCTGACAAGGTTCCGCAGGCATTGCTGCCGTATCTGGATCAGGAAATCAGGAAAAGTGTTTTTTCATATATTGCAGGCAAGGCAGAATACAAGTCTGTACTGCAGATGCAATATCAAAATGAGGCTTGTTTATGAGTGAGAAGGCGAAGCTGATACTGGAAGGGAAAGAATATGAATTCCCGGTGGTCGTAGGCAGCGAAAACGAAAAAGCGATTGATATTTCCAGCCTGCGTGCAAAAACAGGCTATATCACCCTGGATCCAGGCTATGTGAATACCGGTGCGACACTGAGTTCAATCACCTATCTCGATGGCGAAAAGGGCATTCTGCGATACCGCGGCATCCCGATAGAACAGCTGGCGGAAAAATCAACCTTTGTTGAAACCAGTTATCTGCTTATCTATGGCAATCTGCCCAACAAGGCACAGCTTGAGACATTTTCCAGATCGCTGACCCTGCATAGCCTGATACACGAAGACATGAAACACTTCTTTGATGGCTATCCGGCATCGGCACATCCGATGGCGATATTGTCATCAATGGTGTGTTCGCTGTCTGCGTACTATCCGGAGTCTATGAATGTATTTGAAAAGCTTGATATGCAGGTACCACGCCTGCTGTCGAAGTTGCGGACCATCGCGGCGTTCAGCTACAAGAAAAGTATTGGTCACCCGATCATCTATCCGCAGAACCATCTGAGCTACTGTGCCAATTTTCTGCAAATGATGTTTGGCGTACCGGTAGAGCCATATGAAGTTGATGATGATATGGTACGTGCGCTGAATATATTACTGATCCTGCATGCGGATCATGAACAAAACTGTTCCACCTCTACCGTGCGTCTGGTCGGTTCAAGCCAGGCCAATTTGTATGCCTCGGTCAGCGCCGGAATCCTCGCGTTATGGGGGCCGTTGCATGGTGGTGCAAACCAGGCTGTGATCGAAATGCTTGAATCTATCCATAACAGCGGCACGAAATGTGCGGACTTTATCAGCAAGGTCAAGGAAAAGAATTCGAAGGCACGTCTGATGGGTTTCGGACACAGGGTGTACAAGAGTTATGATCCGCGTGCAAAGATCCTGAAGCAGATGGCCGATGTGATCCTGGCCAAACGCGGAATCGCGGATCCATTACTTGATATCGCCAAACAGATGGAAGAGACGGCATTGTCAGATCCCTATTTTATCGAGCGTAATCTGTATCCGAATGTGGATTTCTACAGTGGCATCCTCTACAAGGCGATGGGCATACCTGTGAATATGTTTACCGTGATGTTTGCGATTGGCAGGCTGCCGGGCTGGATCGCGCACTGGAAAGAGATGATGGATGATCCGCAGAGCAAGATAGGCCGGCCCAGACAGATTTATACCGGTCCGGTCATGAGAGAATATGTAGCTATCGATAAGAGGAAGTAATCCGCAGTGAACACATGCCTGGATTGTTCTATCGGGCACACCTCTGGAAGTATTGTTCCGCAGGCCTGTGCCCGCGGGCCGTTTATGCAATATCAAAAGCAACTCGAATAATGACACTATTCAACCGTGTTACAGTGCCCTCGTTGTTGCTGATCATCGCATTGGCCACACTGAGAGTGTCCGGCCAGACCCGGGCTGATCCTGCAAACCCAGGGCCGGAGGCGGAATTCCACATGGCGAGGCTGATTTATGCAGATGCCGCCAACAGCAGGGGACGCGGGCGTCAGATGTGGGCAATAGATTATCCGTCCGCCGAAATCCATATTATCCAGGGTATCCGCCGGTTGACCCGCATTGATTCGGCGGATGACAGTATTCATCTGGGACTGATGGATGATCGGATTTTTGATCATCCGTGGTTGTTTGTGCAGCAGGTCGGGACCTGGTCATTGTCGATGGCAGAAGCGGCACGCTTGCGTGAATATCTGTTAAAGGGCGGATTTCTGGTTGTTGATGATTTTCATGGCAGTAATGACTGGGTCATATTTACCGACAGTATCCGGCGTGTATTCCCGGACCGGCCTATCATGAATATGCCGGAAGGTGATGAGATACTGCATGTATTTTACGATCTGGACCAGCGTACCCAGATACCGGGTCGCCGGCATTTATACCGGACCATGTCCGGTGAGATCGCAGCCCAGATGCAAGGTCCCGTCAGTTGGAAGGGTATTTATGATGACAAGGGCAGGTTGATGGTGGCCATCAATTACAATATGGACATGGGTGATGCGTGGGAACATGCAGATGATCCGGTCTACCCGGAACCGATGACTGCACTGGCGTACAAGTTTGGGATCAACTATCTAATCTATGCGATGACCCACTGAACCTCTCAAAATAGCTGCGCTTGCCGATACTGTGTTAAAA
>JBCKWF010000047.1:0-12274 GCA_038922895.1 Gammaproteobacteria bacterium | reverse complement strand
TGGACGTTTTGTACCACCGGGGAGTTGAGAACGACAATGATGCAATTCGTGAATTATACCGCGTATTAAAACCGGGCGGACGAGTTATTATCACAACATCTGCCATGCAATGTTTGTTCGGAAAGAACGATATCGTGCAGCACGGCGCGCGTCGACATTCACGCAAGGAATTACGGGACAAGTGCGCTCGTGCCGGATTTGTGCATGAGCGTTCATCATATTACACAGTTGCTTTCTTCCCCCTGGTTTATATGGTCAGAAAGTTACAGGACATGAGAAATATTGAACCTAAATCTGATATCGATGAAGAGATCAGTCCACTGGTTAACGCGATCTGCTTTTGGTGGTTCAAGCTCGAAATAGACATGCTACGGTTTTTTACCTGGCCGTTTGGTGTACATTTGTTTGGTACTTTTCACAGACCGATTAATCTTCTCCAGTAACGCAAGGATATTATGGCGAAACGTGCACTTATTACCGGTATAACCGGTCAGGATGGTTCTTATCTTGCCGAGCTATTGCATGAAAAAGGTTATGAGATATTCGGCATTATACGGCAAAGCTCCTCATTTAATACCCAGCGTATCGAGCACTTGTACATAAAAGAATTGATTAAGGACATGCACAAGGACATCAAGATATCGCTTTTTTATGGTGATATGACTGACTCTTCTAATCTGGTCCGGATTATCAACGACGTCAAACCCGATGAAGTTTATAATCTTGCTGCGCAGTCACATGTCAGAATTTCATTTGATGTACCCGAATATACAGCCAACGCGGACGGTATCGGTGCTCTAAGATTATTAGAGGCGATTCGTTTTCTTGGTCTGAATCAACACACGCGAATTTATCAGGCGTCCACGTCGGAATTATTCGGGAAAGTAGTGGAAATTCCGCAAAATGAAAACACTCCATTTTACCCACGAAGCCCCTACGGTGTTGCAAAGTTATATGGCTACTGGATTACAAAAAACTACCGTGAGGCATATAATATGCACGCCTCAAATGGCATTCTCTTTAATCACGAATCTGAACGTCGTGGCGAAAATTTTGTTACTAAAAAAATCACTCTATCCGCAGTCAGGATATCCAAAGGGACTCAGGACAAGCTTTATCTTGGAAACCTGAATGCAAAACGTGACTGGGGTTACGCAAAAGACTATGTCGAATGTATGTGGCGTATCCTGCAACAGGATGAGCCGGATGATTATGTGATTGCAACAGGCGAAACTCATTCAGTTCGTGAATTTGCCGAGAAGGCCTTCGCAGAGGTAGGAATAAATCTTGAGTGGGCGGGCGAAGGTCTGGCAGAAGTTGGAATAGATACAAAAACGGGCAGAGTGCTTATTGAAGTTGACCCGTATTACTTCCGGCCTACAGAGGTAGATCTGTTGATTGGAGACTCCACCAAGGCAAAGAAAAAGCTTGGCTGGAACCCGACGGCTACGTCATTTGACGAGCTTGTAAAGATCATGGTGCGTTATGACCTTGAAACATTTGACAAGAACTAGCATAACTTCAATCAATTACAATTAATAGAGTAGTCCAGGGTTAAATATGGAAAATATTGAGCGCAAAACCTGTCGATTATGTGGTTTCGACAAGTTAGTGCATGTCATTTCGATCGGTGAGCAATTCATTAACGACTTTCCTGATCATCCTTCTCAAAAAGGCAGAAATGGTAAATGCCCTCTGGATGTAGTGCATTGCAAGAATTGTGACCTGTTTCAATTGCGACACACTGCACCGCAGGAGTTGCTTTATTCGAGACACTATTGGTACAAATCAGGGATAAGCGAGACAATAAAACGCGATCTTAAGGAAATTGCTGATGTTGCAAGTAAAATCGTAAATCTTACAACCAAAGATGTTGTGCTGGACATTGGTGCCAATGACGGAACGATGCTGAGTAATCTGGCTGGCAAGGCCATTACAGTCGGTTGTGAGCCTGCGTCCAATCTTCAGGATGAATTAAGGACCAGATGTACACATGTTATTCCGGATTTCTGGAACGTGGAGAATTATGAAAAGTTAGGACTACCGAAGGCGAAAGTTATTACTGCGTTGGGAATGTTCTACGATATGGAAGATCCCAATCAATTTATTCGGGATGCGTCAAAAATCCTTGCAAAGGATGGTGTGTTTATCGCCCAGTTGATGACACTCAAGCCGATGTTAAATAACAATGACCTCGGTAATATATGCCATGAGCATCTCGAGTATTACACTTACAGGTCTCTCAAATATTTGTTCGAACACAACGGGCTCGAGATATACAAAATCGAGGAGAATAGTATCAATGGAGGAAGTTACCGGATTTTTGCCCGACACCTGGACAAGGGCAGTATAGACTTTGCTGAAAACTACACTGCAAAGGATTTGTATGCGTTCAAGGAACGGCTTGATGAAAATCGCGCACTCTGTAAGGCCTACATCAAAAAGGCGGTTTCTGAAGGCAAGAAAATCTATGCCTATGGCGCATCTACCAAAGGCAATTGCATTCTCCAGTATTACGATATTGGAAACGACGAAATTATTGCAGTTGCAGACAAGAACCCGGAGAAATGGGGAAAGTATACCTTGACGGACATACCCATTATTTCTGAAGATCAAGCACGTAAAGCAGCGGATATCTTTTTGATCCTGCCCTTTGGCTTTACGGATGAATTTGTGCGCAGGGAAACTGACTGGCTGGCATCTGGCGGTACGTTTATTGTGCCTCTTCCCAATTTCCGTGAGATCACCATTCGCGACGTTCGATGATCCCGGTAGAACAGTACAAAAAGTTTGTGGAGCAGATGCCGATCGTCTGTATTGATGCGGTCATCATGAATCATAAGAACCAGTACTTGCTGGTCAAAAGAAAAAACGAACCTCTACTGGGTGAGTATTGGGTGCCTGGAGGTCGACTTCTCAAGAACGAAAAATTACATGATGCCGTCCAGCGCAAAGTGCAACAGGAGCTGGGCATTGAATCGAACATCATCATGCCAATAGGCGTATATGAAGACTTCTTTGACAAGAATCCTATGGGTGTTGAAAATGGACTGCATACAATCAGCATTGTGTATCTGGTTATGGCAGCAAGCGAAAATGTCCGTATCGATGAACAGAGCGATGATTGGGGTTGGTTTGATAAACTTCCCGACCGCTTGAAAAATATGACAACGTTTAACACACTGAGTGGATTACTAATTTGAAAAAGGCACTTATATTGGGCGTAACGGGGCAGGACGGCTCCTATCTGGCAGAGATACTTCTTGAAAAGGGCTATGAGGTCCATGGCCTTGTGCGTCGATCGGCTACAGGGAATACCAGGAACATCCAGCATTTGCTTGATGACCCCGCAGTGTTTAATGTGCGTTTTTTCCTGCAACGGGGCGATTTGGCAGATGCAACATCACTATATCGGATTATTTCGCAGGTAAAGCCGAATGAAATATATAATGAAGCCGACCAGGATCACGTAGCCTGGAGCTATGATATGGTTGACTACTCCATGGATATCACAGGGGCAGCTGTTGGAAGGATACTTGAGATCATAAAACAAATAGATCCAGCTATCAGGTTGTTCCAGCCATGTACGTCGAATATGTTCGGGTTAAATGAAGAGCTTACCCAAAACGAACTGACATCCTTTAATCCTCAAAGTCCTTATGCTGTATGCAAGGTACATGCTTATTATCTTGCCCGTTACTATCGTCAGGCGTTTGGAATCTTTGTTTCCACGGCCATTCTATATAATCATGAGTCACCACGTCGTACAGAAGAATACGTAACGCGAAAGATTACGCGCTCAGTTGCCCGGATTGCCACCGGCCAACAAAAGGAACTTAGACTGGGTGATCTCAGTGCGCGGATAGACTGGGGATATGCCAGGGAATACATGGAAGCCGCGTGGCAAATCCTGCAACAGGACAAGCCTGATGATTATATTATTGCAAGTGGAGAAGGCCATTCTATCAAGGAATTTGTCGATGCAGCGTTCTCTATCGTAAATCTTGACCCGGAAAAATACGTGATTTCAGACAAGGGTCTTTATCGTCCGACGAAGACCAGTGTTTTGATTGGTGACACTACCAAGGCCAGAGAAAAGTTTGGTTTCAAACCAAAGGTAAAATTTCGTGAGTTAGTCAAGCTGATGGTTGAGGCTGACATTAAGTCGCTACGCAATGAGTAGTGATCCAGGAAGTAACTCCATGGTAAAACAAGGTCTTGAAAATACCGGTTTGATTCTCTCCCGGGTCAAGTCAGACTGGCTCCAGTTTGAAATGATGCTATTGGAATCGAAGATCAACTATTATTTTTGTGCCTCGTTTACAATAGTAGTCGCAGCCGTTCTGATCAAACTTCCTGCCCTGGTAACCTCTGCAGAGTTTTATGCAGAAACCATGACTATCTTTTTTATGGAAGCGAGAGATGCAACGTTATGGGAGATATTGATCTATACCTGGGCGGACTATCTTGTTACGTTTCAGCTGTTGGTTTCCTTTGTCCTGGTCAGGGTTTTTGGTGTAATCGAATATTTTCCAGGTACAGTAAACTTTATATTCCTGTTATTTGTTGCTTTTTCAGTATCGCTGATTAATTTGCGTGCCTTTCGGGTATTGATCGCGTCAGATTTCCTGAGATTCATGATTGGATTATCAATCGGTCTGACACCTAACTTTGAGTTGTACGAGCTGCTTCACTCAAATCTGTTCGGGATCACGATTTTCCTGTTGTTTATCTTTGTCGATAAGGACCAGTTCAATCGCCGGCTGTTTTATTTCATGACGTTGCTGTTATTCCTGGTAGGTATTTCCAGGCCGAATATGGTCGCATTCTTGCCTGTCTATATCATATTGTTGGGTATGGCAATCAATACGAAGCGTCCTCGTGACATAATATTTTACGGAGCCGGGACGGTTTCGCTCAGTTTGCAGGCCTACGTAATGATCATGGCACAATTGTACTGGTCTATTCGAAAAGATACCGGAATTTATAATGATATTACCGGTATCGGAAGCCTGTTTGTACCACTAGAGGCGACTATCAATCACTATTTCCGCACCTTACTTGGCGTAATATTTAATCAGCAGATAAACGGTACCGGTCTGATTGTTGCACTGATTGTCACAACATCAGTTTTGATTTTATCAGCATGTTACTATCTGTATCGTAAGAAGAGGTTCCTGATACTCTATTATTTTGGTGTTTCCCAGATTCTCGTTCTTGGCCTGCTTTATTTCATTGCATTTAGCTCACCTATAACGATTGATTGGGACATGATGCGCTATGATACGATGCGTTGGTGGATTTATTCGAACTACGTTATGTATATTTCATTGATGGTGCTTGCCTATAATACAGTACAGGAAATATTATCCGGAATTCCTGTAATTAGCCTGCGGGAGATTTCAACCAGAGGTGCCGTTCTTGCATTAGCGCTGTTACCTGTTGTCTTTCACATTCATCCATTTTACAGGTATGTCGATCCATACGGCGGACGTGATTCATTGTCGAATTGGGAAAGATATCGTCATCTGTTAAAAGAAGAAGACTATTACATTCCAACAAATCCAGTACAGCACCTGCAGTGGGGAATATGGAAAGATAACGAACGGCTTCGTATTGATGTCAAAGATGAGGGTGAAGTTGATGGTGTTCAGCTCTCCGAGACCGAAGGCGATCTTAAAGTTCGAAGTATTCTGATTATAAATCATGATTACTTCAATTCGATGAAAGATCTCATTATCAAGGCATATGACAAGGAGGGGAGAGAAATCGCAATCCCGCGTCGCCTTAATGATTTTGAAGACCGATACCTATATTATTATTTTACTGAACGAGTACGTCCGTATAGTCTGATATTCTTCAATGAGAAAATAGAAAGAGTCTATATACGCCCAGATTTGCATTTGTTTGGCAAAATCGATACTGTTGAACGAATATTAATTTCTGGTAAAGACGAATAGTACCTATGTAATTAAAGGACTATACATAACAACAGAAATTGAATTAGTCAATATAAGATGTGCAGTCTTCAGGGGGGGGGGCATGAAAAAGCAGAAGCTTCATCAAATGCAGTTTGTCATTAATCAAGTTTTATCAAACTGGCGTCAGTTTGAAATGATGCTATCAAATTCCAGAATCAACTATTATTACTGCACGTCATTTTTGGTTATAGTTACGGCGGTTCTGGTCAAACTTCCTTCATTAGTAACCTCTGCAGAGTTTTATGCAGAAACCATGACTATCTTTTTTAAGGAAGCGACGCAAAGTTCATTTTGGGAGATATTGACTTATGTAGAGGCTGATTATCTTATTACGTTTCAGCTGTTGGTTTCCTTTGTCCTGGTCAGGGTTTTTGGTGTAATAGAATACTTCCCCGGCATCGTCAATTTTATATTCCTGTTATTTGTTGCTTTTTCAGTATCGTTGATTAATTTGCGTGCCTTTCGGGTATTGATTGCGTCAGATTATTTGAGGTTTATGATTGGTATATCAATAGGACTGACACCTTATTTGGAGGTGTATCAGTTACTTCACGCAAATCTTTTCGGGTTCCTGATTTTCCTGTTGTTTATCTTTGTCGATAAGGACCAATTCAATCGCTGGCTATTTTATTCCCTTATATTCTTAATGTTCATGGTAGGGATTGCCAGGCCCAATATGGTTGCGTTTTTGCCCGTGTATATGATCCTGTTGGGTATGGCGATTAAGTCGAATCGAATTCGAGATATTATATTTTATGGAGCAGGATCTGCATCACTCAGTCTGCAGGCCTACGCCATGATCATGGGACAATTATTTTGGTCATCACAAAGACATACCGGCATATATACAGAAATTACGGGAATCGATAATTTTATTTCACCTATATTTATAACAATTGTATACTATTTACGCACGCTGCTTGCCGTTGTATTCAAGGAAGTATCCGGACGTTACGTCATGATGGCCCTGATCTTTATACTTACGGCTTTAATTCTGACAGCTTGCTACTACCTGTATAGAAAGAAAAGATTTATTATTCTCTATTATTTTTGTTTATCGCAAATTCTCGCACTTGGATTAATCTATTTCATTGCTTTTAGTTCGCCATCGGTTCGTGTAGATTGGAGTTTCATCCAGTATGATCCTATGCGTTGGTGGGCTTATTCAAATTTAACCATATATATATCATTAATGGTACTAGCCAGTAATACTGTGCAGGAAATTCTGTCCAGGATTCCGGATTTAACCTTGCGGAACATCTCTTCTAGAGTTGCCATAATATTTTTATCAGTGCTTCCGATTCTTTTTCATATTCGACCTTTTTATAACTATAATGATCCATACGCCGGTAACGAATCTTTATCGAACTGGGCAGTGTATCGTGAACTATTAAAGGACAATGATTATTACATTCCAATAAATCCAGATAATGGGTTTAAGTGGGCATTACAAAAAGATAACGAGAGGATTAATTTCAATTTTAAAGATGCAAATACTATAGATGCTATAGATTTTGACAGGGCTCTGGCTGATGTCAATTTAAGAGGCGTCGTTATCGTTAACCATCAATATAATCTTTCAATGAAAGATTTAATTCTTAGAGCGTATGATAAGAATGGCAAGGTAATTGCAATCCCGCGTCGCCTTGACAATGTTATGAATAAGTATCTTTATTACTACTTTCCAGTGCGCATTAATCCTCATAGCATAGGTTTTTTTAATGAAAAACTTGAAAGTGTTGATATTAAGCCTGATTTTTACTTGCTGGGCAAACATGATACAGAATGACAAATACTATTTACACAAAACGGGAACTGATATGACAGTAGAAAAGATAATGCATGAATCACAACTTATTGCCATCATAATACACGAGAACACACCGGTTGAAGGGATAGAGTTTTATACATCAGACGATTCATCCCAGCAGATTGGCGCAATGTCCTGGCCGGAAGGACACGTTGTTACACCACATATTCACAGGATAATCGAACGGACGGTGATGCGTACACAGGAAGTCTTGATAGTCAAAACAGGCAAGGTGCGTATGGATCTTTATGATGAAAACCAGGCTTACCTTGAAAGTCACATAGTGGGAGCAGGTGATATTATTTTTCTTTCCAGCGGCGGCCACGGTTTTACTATGCTGGAAGATACTGTCATGGTAGAAATAAAACAAGGACCCTATGTTGGAGTGCAAGACAAGGTACGATTCGATCCTGTCCATACTTCATCTTTGGACATCAAGGTTATATGAAGAACTATCCTGTCATCGAACCGCTGCTGGACGGTAATGAAAAAAAATACCTGGCTGAATGTATTGATACAGGTTGGTTGTCGAGTGAAGGGCCGTTTGTGGAGCGTTTCGAAAACAAGTTCTCCGGTTTTTGTGATTGTAAATACGGCATAGCAGTATCGAACGGCACCGCTGCCCTGGAGGTTGCGCTGTATGCCGCTGGACTCAAACCCGGTGACGAGGTCATTATGCCCTCATTTACTATTATTTCATGTGCAATAGCATGTATACGATTAGGATTGATACCCGTACTGGTGGATATCGATTCAGAGATATGGACGATGGATGTCTCACAGATCGAAGACAAGATTACCAGCCGGACAAAGGCGATCATGGCGGTGCATATCTATGGTCATCCTGTGGATATGGACCCCATATTCGTGCTCGCAACAAAGTACGGTCTGAAAATTGTTGAGGATGCGGCCGAAGTACAGGGTGCAGAATACCTGAGCGTCCAACGTGACAATGCCTGGCTCAAGTGCGGAAGTATGTCAGATGTCGCTACAACCAGTTTCTATGCAAACAAGATAATAACGACAGGTGAAGGTGGGATGGTACTCACCAATGATAAGGGGATTGCAGAACGCGCGCGTTCATACCGGAACCTTTGTTTCAAGATTGAGCCGCGATTTCTTCATACTGAACTTGGCTACAATTTTCGTATGACCAACATCCAGGCAGCCGTAGGCCTGGCCCAGGCGGAACAGATTGAGCGGTTTATCGGGATCAAGCGTCGGATCGGTGAGTATTACAGGCATAAATTTTCGACAGTCAAAGGTTTGCGATTTATGCCGGAGAAGAAATGGGCAAGGTCCGTCTATTGGATGTATAGCATAGAGCTTGATCCTGCAAAGGGGGTCACCGCTAAAGAAATGATGGCACGTCTAAAAGGACGAAATGTCGCGACGCGTCCGTTCTTTATGGGCCTGCATTGTCAGCCGGCGTTGCATGATCTTGGATTGTTCAAGGATGAGTATTATCCAAACACTGACTACGCATACAAATGGGGACTCTATCTTCCGAGCGGAATGACATTAACAGAAGAATTGGTCGACGAAGTGGTAGAGATCGTCAGGGATGAGTTGGATGACTAGTCCAATACAGGTCCAGGAACTATGAAGCTATCACTGAAATATATTGGCTATTTTATCAGTCTGGCATTTCTGTATCTTACGTTTAGAGATGTAGACTACCGGGCTCTGGTCGACAACTTTTCGTATGTCAGTATTCCACTACTTGTTTTAGCCCTCTGTGTAAATCTGGGTTACTTCTCACTTCGCGCACTGTATCAAAACAGTAATTTAATCTATTTGAAAAATGATATCCCTTTTTCTGTGTCTATAAATTCAATTGCAATGGCACAATGTTATAATGTTTTTCTTCCGGCCAAAATAGGTGAATTGCTAAGGGTTTTTTTTTGTCACAAAAAACGGGACTTGGCAAGGCCAAGCTGCTCTCGTATGTGGTGATTGAAAAGTTTATCGATTTCATTTTTTTTGTTATATTATTTTTTATTATTGTTGTAACTTCTGCCGGGGTAGTAGAAGCCATGCCGGCTGTTTCTATCGCTGTGATCGCGATCATTACAATCGGACTCATTTTCTACATTCGATTCAACCGCTTGATCCTGCGCGCCGTTACGATATTCATCCCGGAGTCGATATTTTCCAGGATTGAGTTACTCAACAGAGAGTTATTGGATGGTATTTACCTGTTCAGGTCATTGCGGCAGATCATGAAGTCGGGCACCTTTTTCCTGGGTGCATGGGCAAGCATTGGAATTATTTTTTATCTGGTTTCCTGGCCGTTCCTGGACGTGTTGCAACTGCCATTATATGCGCCACTGGTGTTGATGGTTTTCTCCGCGCTCAGTCTCGCGATACCCAGCGCTCCATCTGCGATAGGGACTATGCATTTTGCCTTTTTGATCGCAATAAAACTGATGACTGATGGTCACTATGATATCGATCTCGCAGCGGGGTTCATCGTAATTTTGCACTTCTTTATTATGCTGTTCGATTTTGTGATTGGTGCTATATTGATGGGAGCTTATAAAATTCGCAGCGCTCACGCATCTCGGCAGTTGTAGCGCCGGCTTCAGGGAGGGATATTTGAAATCATATGTTCGTGATCAGGTGCAACCTGACATCAGTGTGATCCTGCCAAGTTACAATGAGCGTGAGAACATTATCCAGCTCATTGAAGGTCTGGAAAGAGTATTAGCTGCCTGGTATCTGCAAATTGTCGTCGTCGATGATAATTCACCTGATGGTACATACGAGGTAGTGGCTGAAAGGCAGAAAACTGACGATCGCGTTACGTTGTTAAACAGGACTGACAAGCGTGGCCTTGCTTCCGCATTGAGTGATGGTATCGGGTTATCGACCGGTCGCATAATTATTTTCATGGATAGTGATATGCAAATGCAGCCAGACAATCTGCCAAAGATGATAAGGGTTTTGGATGAAGGGTATGATGTGGTCGTTGGTTCACGCTGGATGGAAGGTGGCGCGGACCTTAGATGTGATGGGAAGCAAGGAGCGAGTTTATTGTCACGTATCAACCGTGTCTTGAGCCGCTGGCTAAGCTGGTTTGCAGCGAAAGCTTTTCGGGTCAATCATACAGACTTTACCGGTGGGTTAATTGCCATGCGCAGGCACGTGCTGGAAGGCCATGTGATCCGTGGAGATCATGGAGATTACCTGCTCTATTTATTGCATTTTATTCTCAAGAATAGTTTCAAGGTGAAAGAAATACCTTATGTGCTTGAGCCCAGGACCGACGGTGAATCAAAAACAACAGATAATTACATCGGTTTCTTTTTTAAAGGATGTCAGTATCTGGGAGCAATCATGTACCTGGCCCTCTTCACACGGTACAAGTAGTCATTACATGGTTCTACACCCCATGAAGTCAGTAACGATCCTTTC
Organism: Gammaproteobacteria bacterium; assembly: GCA_038922895.1. GTDB lineage: Bacteria > Pseudomonadota > Gammaproteobacteria > Eutrophobiales > Eutrophobiaceae > Eutrophobius. The sequence goes on along the minus strand of JBCKWF010000047.1, from coordinate 1,066 downwards.
CCCGACCTGCAGATACTCTCCGGAACTCCGTTGCATAAATGCGAATATTTAAAGATACGTTATTTTACCTGAACGAATATGGTTTTTTGAATCTGTTGAGAAAAATTCCAGTAAAACTTGATCGATCGATCAGGTTTGCCTTCAGAGAAGCCATGAACAAATATTTGCCAGGAAAAGTCAAGACTGGAAATACACGGCTGGCGCCGATACTGATATTTACCTGTCCAGGTTTGTCTCCCCGGGTCAATCTGGTATTGGAGAATGGCAATAACATCAATGCTGGAATGGATCGTGCAATTATTTTTTCAGTTATGGCCGCAATCAAGTGGAATTATGGTCTACGTATTATCGCTAACCCGACATTAAACAAAAATCATTTTCATGGGTTGTTGATATCGACCGGTATTGATTTTAGAAATAATGCAGAGATCATATCTTGTGAGCCTGAGGTGGATAACAAGGAAATTGATGTCTGTAATGGCGATATATTTGTAACCACTTCATGGTTAACTACCCACAGGGTCCTCGGGAGCATAAATGAAAAAAAAGTGATCTATCTTGTCCAGGAAGATGAAAGGGCACTGTGTCAGGATGTTAATCTGAAAATTTCATGCTCGGAGATCTTAAGGAATGAAGGAATATATTTTATTGTGAATTCCAGAAAACTATATGATTATTTGCTTGCAGAGGGGTTTGAAAATATCCGGGCAAGGGGTACGTGGATTGAAGGAAATCTCCCGGCAGATATTGCTGGTGGTGGTAAAAATATTTCACATGAGTTTAATCAGGTAATTCAAATCCTGGATGGTTTTTTGATGGTAGAGAGGGCTTATGTTTCCGCTTAATATGCCTGCTGTTATACACAGGAACCCCTGGGACATCTCCTATAGCGCCAGATTGCAAGCCCTTGCTGGAGGAGAGCGTAAAATTGCTTTTTACTATGGCTTGATGCCGGACAATGGCACCTTCAGGTATCGCGTTTATAATATGGTGAGATCCCTGAATAGTCTGGGCGGGAGGGTGTCTGCATCTTTTTTTTACAGAAGCGATCTTGATAGACTGGTGG
>JBCKWF010000046.1:0-13024 GCA_038922895.1 Gammaproteobacteria bacterium | reverse complement strand
CAAGATATGCATAAAGGAATTGAGCGCCTGCTTGGGCCTCAGTACGAAATACTTCCAACTCTTGTTTAAATCGTTGTTCTGGTGTTTCCATCGATTATGCCCAACTAGTTTTTATGCGACAGAGTGTCGCGTATAAATATGTAGGCGTGCGGACAGGCGACATCGTAATCCCCCTGTAATTAATGATATAACTTTGCGGCTGAGTATAGATCGTCAATATTATGGGTGTCTAGTTTATGGATTAAGATCCCTCGACTACGCTCTGGATGACAATCTAGTACTTCCATTCCCTCCACCCCTGCAACAACAGGAAATACAGCCCCGTCTTAATTGGTCTGTTGTCCATCGCCTGCAGCAGTGCGGCATATTTCTGCAACTGCCCGGCATAGCGTTGCTGTTGCTGATCCAAAAAGGCTTCAATGTCGGTGCCTTCGTGGCGGCTGGTCTTGTAGTCAATGATCCAACGGGTGCCGTCGGCGTCGATAAAGGTGCGATCGATGATGGCATTCACCAGCTGGTTACGGTACAGGCCGCTGATCGCGTATTCGTTACGGGCGTCATTGTGACTGGCCGAGAGTATCCAGCGGCCGCGCTCATCCGCCAGTAATTTAATCAGTGCTACCTGTACCTGCTCACCGGCATTGTTCAGTTCCTGCGCAGGCACACCTTCCTGTTTCAACATTAAAATGAATTTATCGCTGTTTGCCTTTATCTTTTCTTCATCCCACTGATCTATGCCCTGCTTCGCGATCCACTGGATATAGCGGTGGACCACGGATCCGATATGGCGGATGGTCTCGCCGGCCCATTCGTATTCGACCCGCTGCAGTTCCGGTTCCATCTGTGGATCCGGTAATGCCCTGTGCACTACCTGTGGCGGTACGGGCAGTGTCCAGTCCAGTGTGAGGCGGCGGATGGCGGTATCTGCATTCGCCGATACCGGTTCGAGCAGGGTGTCGGTACGGACGGGCATGACGGCTTCATAAGCATCCCGCACCTGCGGCCAGAGATGGGACAGCAGGGCTCGGGGATCGGCATTGCAGCTTATTTCGCCTTCCTTGTCCTGCTTGACCTGCGTATTGCCGGACAGGTGCAAGGTCTTCCTGGCGCGAGTGACGGCGACGTACAACAACCTGGCCACCTCGAATTTGTCCTTGCTGCTCTCGATAGTGCTGATGTAATCGTATACCTGTGACTGTCTCTGGCCGGTCTGTTTGATCGGCCCGAGAAACAGGTCGTGCCCTCCATCCTCGCGGGTGCGCAGCATCCATTTTAGTAATTCGGACGACTGCCCACGCGACCAGCGGCCAAGACCGGGCAGGAACACGTGATCGAATTCAAGGCCCTTGGCCTTGTGGATGGTCATCACCTGTACGCTGTTCTCACCGGCACTGTGGTCCGGCGCAGCATAAAGACCGGCAGTTTCTTCCTCCAGCAATTGCAGATCCGGGATATCACCGCCCTGATCCAGCATTTCAAGCAATTCAAGAAACGTATTCACATCATGCAGATCATTATCACTGGCGACGGTAGCCGGTCCTCCCAGACGGCACCACAGCGATTCGATACTGGTACGGACACTACTGCGCTGTTTTTGTTCGAGCGCCTCTGCCATGACAGTCGTTACCCGTTGCAGACGAGTACGTCCTGTTGCACTAATTTGTCCCACTATCGCTTCATCCCGACAAGCATCCCAGACCGTTCGATCCCGATTGCCACCGGCAATGGCCAGCAGGTCCGCCAGTTCCAGACCGCACCAGGGTGCACGCAAGATACTGAGCCAGGCGATGCGGTCGGCGCGTCGCAGCCAGGCACGGGTCAGTGCCAGCAGGTCCTGGATTGCGGGCCGCGTTGCCAGCGATTCAATCTCAATGGCCCGGTAACTCACGCCAATCTGTCGTAATGCGGGCAGGATATCGACCAGATGACTGCGGCTGCGGACCAGGATCGCGATACTGTCGTCGGGACAGTCACGCCGGAGGTTCATTATGACCTCACCCAACTTTGTCGCCTCGCCGCTGCCATCGTTGTTAAAGAATGGATAGATATTAATGTTCTGCGGTGACTCATTGTTTATAACTGCGCTGGAGGCATGGAAGCCGACCGCGCCGGTGGTCAGGTCATCGGACTCGGAAAAGATCCTGGCAAAACCTGTATTGAACCAGTCGACCAGTGCCTGTTCGGAACGGAAATTCGCGCTCAATACCAACGTTTCCAGAATCACCTGTCCGAGTCGTTTCTGATGGAAGGTACGTATAAAGTTTGCCACCTCCGCCTCGCGGAAACGGTAGATGGATTGCATCGGGTCACCGACCAGGAACAGGCTGTGACCATCACCACCACTCCAACCCGCGGTCAGACGTTCAAGCAATTCCAGTTGGTTGATCGAGGTGTCCTGGAATTCATCGACCAATATATGTTTGATCCGGTAATCCAGATGCATCGCGAGATCGGTCGGTACGGCCTCCGTACCCAGCGCCCTGACCGCCGCCTGGGCGATGCCACTGAAGTCCATGCAGTTTTGTTCGCGGAACAATACCTCCAGTTGAGCGGCAGAGAGCAGCAACAATTGGCACAGCGCACTGATCACGTCCCATTCCCCGTCGGTGAACTGCACTGGCGGCAGTTGCTGGGCCGTTGCCAGTGCCTGTTCAAGCTCACGGTTGTCCCGCAATTCGTGCAGCAGCGCCTGCATTGCGTCTTTCATTTCCTTGCGTAGCGCGCCTTCCAGTTTATTGTCGGCCGGCGACGGGAAACCGTGTCTTTTATCCAGCTTGGCACGCCACGATCCTTCTTTGGTCAGCAGTAATTCGACGACACCCCACCATTGAGGTAATGCCGCGGTATCGGTAGCGGGCATCCGCTCAATGTCACGACAGGCTGCAAGAGCACTTGGCTTGCCATCCTGCGCCAGGTTGTTGCCCGCGTAACGCAACAGGTGGCAGAGTTCATCCTGCAGGTCATCCGGAATCAGTACTGCCGCCTCAGCCATTTTTTCTTCAGCCAGATTCACCAGTGATAATTCTAGATCACGACGGTCCTGCACGGCCAAGACATAGCGCAACCACTGATCACGTTTGGGCAACATCTCCGCGAGCAGATCACGCAGGCGCGGCAGGTCGTTGTCCAGGTGCATCAACAAGCGGGTGATGGCGTCCGACCATTCGGCACCGGACTCGAGTTCCAGCAGTGTGGCCGTAGCCGCCTCTCGATATAGCGCAGCAGGGTCTTCAAGGATCTCGGGCTGGCCACCTACACCGGACACGACGGGCATTTGTTTTACCAGCCAGTTACTCAACGAATCGATCGTCTGTATGCGCAAGCGTCCCGGATTATTCAGAAGTTCCCAGCCCAGTTCATCGCCACGTTTGAGTGCCGCAGCGGCCAGTTCAATGGTCAGCTTTTCATGTGTCTCTGCCGCTTGCTCGCCATTGCCGGCACCTTGCAGCGCACGCAATACCCTGCCCTGCATCTCTGCGGCGGCCTTGCGGGTAAAGGTGATGGCGAGGATCTCCTCCGGCGCGTCCACCGTCGCCAGTAAGCGGAGGTAACGCTGGATCAACAGCCCGGTCTTGCCGGACCCGGCCGGTGCCTGGACGATGAACGACTGGTCAGGGCGGATGGCTTGTTGGCGTTGGTCGAGGTCGGAGATGTGTGTGGGCATACTCAGTTCCAATAGTTCACGTCATACCGGCCATGGATTCGAGTGCATGAATGCACTCGGTAGAGCGACTCATGGAGACAAAGCCGAGACCGTAATCCAATTGAACAACGCTGGTTCGATCTGGATCCCGGATAACCGCAGACCCGGTTTCCGGGATGACGGAATTAAATGAGTCGTCATTCCGGGGCCGCGTTAGCGGAAGCGACCCACAGGATGTGGGAAATGTCGCGTGAGGACAGGATGTCCGGAGCGACCGGAATCCAGGTAAAATCAATCGCCGAAGGCGTAAAAAGTATTGTGCTCTCAACAACGTTTGTCGATGCATCTTCACAAGATCCTTCGACTCGCCACCCTCGCTCAGGATGACATTCTGTTTTGTTACCCTTGATGTATCTGTCATCCCGAGCGTAGTCGAGGGATCTTTGAACAGATCCTTCGACTCGCGGAGCTTGCCCTGAGCGAAGTCGAAGGGCTCGCTCAGGATGACAATGGTGTTAATCTTCATATTCATTCACCGCGTCTGTGGTTCGCACTTCATAAATACGGCAGAAGGTATGCAGGTCGCAGTAGCGGCAGGTCTGGCTGTTCTTCGGATCGACAGCGGCCCGGCCATCCAGGAACTCACGGGCCAGGCGCTTCAGTACCGTTTTCCATTCTTGCAGCTTGTCACCCCAGAAGGGTGTGGCCGGGTCAGTTGTGACACCAGGTAATAATCCATCATCTGCGGCAAGTCCGGCGAACCGGTATTCACCCTGTTTAAGGCAGGCGAATGCAATGGCGGCAACCCCTGCCCTGAGTGTAGTCGAAGGGTCACTTTCACGACTGACGGCATACAGCGGCAATTGCGGATTGTCAGGACGCTCACCTTCCCAGTCCTTTATATTTACTTTGCCGGTCTTGTAATCGAGTATGACGAGGCGTCCGTCCGCGAGCACATCGATGCGGTCAGTGCGCAGGTTTACCTGCAGGCCTTCCAGGCTAACGGTGTGCTTTTGTTCCAGACCCTGAACCGTGAACGGGGGGCGGTCACGCTCCAGCACCAGCCAGTCCCGTGCCATACTACGGAGCCGCCCGGCCTCGATCGCAGTGAATCTTGCTGTAAACGATTCCGGGTATTGTGGTTGGTACGAGCGAATTGCTTGTTCCACTACGTCGGTAATGATCTGATCCAGTTCTGTATCTGACATTCGTTGTAATGTTGCTGATGTCTGCATACGGTGCCACAGCAGTTGCAAGGTACGGTGCACCAGTTGGCCGCGCACCGCCGGGTCCAACCCGACATTCACTACAGCCGGACCTTCCGCATACAGGCGGTGACGGGCAAAGGCACGGAACCCACAGGCGGCCTGGTCTTTAAAGATACCACTCCCACCGGCAGATTTCTCCTGCAGGCTAACAGCCGGGGCAATACTGTCCGTCAACGTTTCCAGTGTGGCAGAGCGATGGATGATCCGCTGGTAATCATCGGTTGCCTCGATCACGGGTTCATCCGCATCGACCATATAACGGAACAACAACGGACTCGGCCGGCATTCACGATCTCCGTCCTGAACCGGATAACTGAAGATCACTTCACCAGCAGAGGCGACCATCCCTTCGGTCAACGCCAACGCACTGCGGTGGCAGACCTCGGCAGATGAACCCGGCAGACCCGCCTCGCGCTGCAGTGATAAGGGAATAAACGGATTCGGTTGGGCAGGTGCCGGCCACACCTGATCATGCATGCCCGTTACCCACAGGTAATCGTATTGCATCGCCGCCGCACCCGGTAGTGCGGAAATCTGGATCGGGGTCTCCGCGGACTCCGGTTGAAAACTGGTACGCGTCAGGATCTGTGACAACTGATTCAGCGCGGTTGGATAGTTACACCTTTTTAATATGCTGCCCAGCGAGGCCAGGCTGTTCAACGCCGCCTGCCAGGCATCGAGCTGCTGGAACTCACTGCTGTTCAGCGGCCTCTGCCCCGGCCAGCCGAAGTCCTGCAGCCAGTTAGCAACTGTCTCGGCCCACTGTCTGGGGTTTTGCTGTGCGGGTGTCGCACGAAATGTCCGGGCAAAGCCCTTGAGCAGATCAAGAAACCTGCCGGCCAGTGCCGGTTCACCGCATTGAGATTCCACATAACGGACCAGATTGGCGAGATGCCAGTCAAGTTCTCCGCTGCAGCGCAAGTCCAGCTCCATCTGCGCGCGGGTATTTGCCTCTGTATCAGCATCCTTGATAAACGGCGACCGCAGCAGGGCCCCGTACTGGTTAACAGTACGGGTATCATGACCCAGCCCGAGTATCTCCATCGCCACATGTACCAGTGGATAACCGGACAAGGGGCGACCGAGCGCGATGCTGTAGTAACGTTCGGTAATATTAGTCGCTGTGACGAGTCGTTCAGGGTGCAGGACCTGATCGAACAGCGTCTCGACATTCTGCCGCTGTGACTGCAGGCTGGGTACGATGATACCGATCGAGGCCTGCGGGTCGCGGTTGAGGATCTGCCGCGCCCACAGCGCCGCCGAGCGGATCTCGTCACCGGGATCGTTCATGCGTAGATAACGTGTGTCGGCATTGCGCGGTTCCGGTTCGAGGATCACCACCTCTGTGCCGTAATTGCGAAGCGCATCGGCCAGTTTCTGCTGCTGCGGCGTCAGCTCATCAAAGCCATAAAAGACTATCTTGTCCGTGTCTATACCGCCTGGGTCCTGACAAAGTGCATCCACCACGCCGGCAACATCGATCCATCTCTCTTTATCCAGACGTTTTGTATAGAGGTCCACCCAGGAACGGAAGGCACGCACGTCCGGGTTCAGATAGACGCTGTCCGGAAAGACAGGAATCAACCAGCAGCGACAAAGTTCATAGGCCTGCATGGCCTGGTCGATAACGGGATTAATCTGGAGCAGATCGCGACTATGGGCAGATGCCTGGATGATCTCCTGCCACAAACAGCGCTGTTGCACAGCGTTGATCAGTATCCGGCCGTCCCGGACCAGCAACTGCTGCGCCTCCCAGCAGCGCGTGAACCACGCCTGCAAAGGCAAGACATCAGGAGACTCCCAGGCTGTCTTGCCACTCTGTACCATGTGCCCGGCATAATCGTGACGTATACGACTGGCCAGACGGGCACTGGCAGCGACCAGGGTATAGCCCTGCTGGATCAGTTCAAGACAACGGGTTTGCATCGGGGAAGAATATCACAGTGGTATGCTTATCACGACCGTCCTCTATTATCCTGAACGAGCGTAGTGATCAAGGCATCTTGATCTATAAAAAAACAGGATCCCTCGACTTCGCTCGGGATGACACATTTGCGAAATCAGAAGGGATTGTCATCCTGAGCGAGCGTAGCGAGTCGAAGGATCTTTTTAGCGTAGCGAGTCGAAGGATCTTTTTAAAGATGCCTCAATTCGCGGAGCCTGCCATGAGCTTGGCATGACAAGCTATGCTGCTGACAATTTCCTGTGTCCCAGGCCTGCGGATGCGGGCGGGCACGTTAACCGCGATTATTTCTTCTGACCCGTGCCAAGCCTGTCAGCCAGACCGGAATTATCTATATAAGGATTACGTTGTCCCTGGATCTTCTCGATAGTGTCATTCCTGACCCTCTCCTGTTCACTTGGCAAATCTTGCCTGTTCCATGCCTTTAATACCTTCATCAACTCATTCGATACCGGCAGTTTGTATTGCCTGTGCATATAAAATATCGATCTGGCGACATTGCCCTTGCTCAGATCGCGTGGCTCGACCACGTCTGAATTCCATTCGAATTCACATTCATCAAACCGCGATTCTTTGCCTGCTACATTGCCGAAACTGCGGCCATTCCGGTAAACAATCAGGTCAGACCAGGCCGGATACAGATTATGCATGTCTGCCTCCATCTTGCGGAACTGATTGTTTTTCGCATAACATTCAGACCGGTTCTGGCATTGCAAATGGTCCAGCATCCACTCGGTGGCATAGATTTGATCAATTCCGACCGCATAGCCATCCGGCGATCTGCCCTCCATGTCAAAGCGGTGACCGCAATACAGACTCCAGCCACCACCTGCGTACAATTGGCTCCAGAAGACTTCTCTCGCGATATCGTCATAATTATGTACATCTGGCGGTGCCGATACGGGCGTAACTGCAGGCACTACCGGTTCAATCGACAATACCTGACCGCTGCAGAGCAGCAGCAGTAAAACCAGTATGTGTCTCAAATTAATCATCAAGCTCAATCATCAATGCGTCAAAAACCATTGTTAACAGTAAAATCGCCCGCCATTATAAATGCCTTGCAACGGGCCTGTGATTTTTTATTGATTGTATGCTACCGTCCATCGGTAGCGACGCCTTACAATCGTCTGGATTTCGCATTAAACTGATTGTAACTGATTTCTGATGGATGTAGCCATTGAACACTATCCACGATACGCGTCTTGAGTACGTCCATACCGACATTTACACGCTGGATATTGTGCTGAAGTCAGTCTGGCATCTACGTGACGGGCTTGTATCAGTCGACCAGATCAGCCAGCAGCTTGCCGCACATCCACAGGTCAATAAAATCAGGCTCGTCAAACATCAGATCGGGGCCTGGGATACCAGTCTGCCAGTATTTATCGCCCGTCTGATCACATTCTGTGAGTCGAAAGGTCTGCAACTGGACCGCGCGGGTCTGCCTGACGGTGTGCAACAACTGCTTGATATGGCCAAGGTAATTCCTGCTGTAGAACTTACAGGTAAACAGCATGCTGAACCGGGCATGTTCGCGCAAATTGGTCTTCTCACGCTGAAAATAGCGGATGGTCTGCCTCACAACCTGCGTTTTATCGGCGAAATCATTATGTCATTTGTACGGCTGGCGAGTGGCAAGGCCCAGTTCAGACCATATGATATGTTGCTGATTATCCAGCAGGTCGGTCCAAATGCGTTACCGATCGTCTCGCTGGTCAGTTTTCTGGTCGGCCTTATCCTCGCCTATATGGGCGCGGTGCAACTCGAACGTGTCGGGGTACAAATTTATATCGCTGACCTCGTCAGCATCGCGATGGTGCGTGAAGTCGGTGCATTAATGACTGGCATCATCATGGCCGGTCGTACCGGTGCTGCGTTTGCTGCTGAACTCGGCACGATGCAGGTCAATGAGGAAATCGATGCATACAAGACGCTGGGTATTTCTACCGTCGATTTTCTGGTTTTGCCCCGCATCCTCGCACTGGTCCTGATGATGCCGTTACTGACACTCTATTCCGGACTGGTCGGTACACTGGCAGGTATGGTGGTTGGAATCTCCGTATTTGATATTAACCTGTTTGAGTATTACCAGCAGACCCTGCGTGCACTCGAGTTGAAGCAGTTCTGGGTCGGTATATTCAAGGGCACTGTATATGGTATGGTCATTGCGGTATCGGGATGCCTGCGCGGTATGCAGTGCGGCCGCAGTGCGCTGGCCGTGGGTGAAGCTACCACGTCCGCAGTAGTCACCAGTATCATCTACATCGTCATTACCGCCTCGGCGATGACGATCATATTCTACAAACTGGATATATAATATGGATAATCCCGTTGCAACCCGCGTAGAACAGACCCAGGCCCATATCACCGTCAGCGACCTGACCATGGCCTACGGGGACTTCGTCATCCAGCGTAATTTGAACTTCACTATCAACCGTGGCGACATATTCATTATTATGGGCGGCAGCGGTTGCGGTAAAACCACGCTGATGAAAAACCTGATCGGGCTTAAAATACCGGCTAAAGGTGATGTCTGGTTTGATACTATCAACTTCTGGAAATCGCCGGAGCAGCAGCAGGAGGCGATCAAACGCCGGTTTGGCGTATTATTTCAGGGTGGTGCATTATGGAGTTCAATGACGCTGGCAGAAAATGTAGGCCTGCCACTCGGTGAATACACCGATCTGGGCCCGGCGGAAATACGCGAGGTAGTTTCGTTCAAGCTGGCACTGGTTGGCCTGGCCGGGTACGAGGAATTTTATCCATCGGAGTTGAGTGGCGGTATGAGAAAACGCGGCAGTCTGGCCCGGGCGATAGCGCTGGATCCGGAAATCCTGTTCTTTGACGAACCCAGTGCGGGCCTGGATCCACCCAGTTCCCGCCGCATGGACGACCTGATCCTGGAAATTCGCGACAGCCTGAAGACCACCATCGTGGTTGTCACACATGAACTGGAGAGTATACTGAAGATCGGCAACAATTCAGTCTTTCTGGATGCAGAAACCAGGACCATGATAGCGAGTGGTAACCCGAAACAATTGCGTGATAATTCACCGGAACCCAGGGTAAGGGCCTTTCTGGGCAGGGACAATACATGAGCAAAAAGGCCAACCCTACCCTCATAGGCGCCTTCGTCACTGGGGCGCTGGTGCTGGTTACCACCGCCATCATCATGTTCGGTGGTGAAGGTCTGTTCACCCGCCGTGAAAGTGTCATTATGTATTTCGGCGGTTCGGTCAACGGCCTAAATGTAGGTGCCCCGGTCAACGTACGCGGCGTACAGATAGGCACGGTTACATTTATCGACATCATGTTCAATACCGCCACCGGAGAACTCCGCGTACCGGTGATCGCCGAGATAGATTCCAATTCGATCGACCAGATCAGGAAACTGCAGATGGAAGACCCGCTGAAATCCATCATAAAGGAGCTGGGGCTACGCGCCCAGTTACAGATTCAAAGCATCCTGACCTCGCAGTTATACATAGAGCTTGATTACCACCCCGGGACGGAGATCCATTATTACGGCGACAGCAATATGATCGAGATACCGACCGTGCCGATGCCGTTCGAACAATTCGGCAAGGCACTGAAGGACATATCGATAGAACAGATGATGGTGGACATATCTTCGTCATTAAGTGCCTTGAACAAACTGGTCAATACACCCGATTTAACGGAAACAATCCTGACGATGAAGCGGGCGTTTGCCAGTGTTGATACCATGAGCACCGGGATCAATGAGAAATTCATTCCCCTGGCCGACGATGCCGGTGAGGCGCTTGTTGAAGTCAGAGCCGGGCTGCGGCAGATGAAACTGGTACTGGAAGACGTGAGAAAACTGACAGGCGAAAATTCGCCCCAGTTGCAAAAGCTTGATGTGGTACTGGAAGAATTTGCGAATGCTGCGCGCAGCTTGCGCAAGCTCGAAACGACCCTGGAAGAGGTATCGACCGCGGCACATACGATAGGCACACTGGAAGACACCCCGCAGATGCACAACCTCAGCATCGCGCTGGAGGAAATCAGTGATGCCGCGCGTGCGGTCCGGATACTGGCGGATGCTATCGAGCGCAACCCGGAATCCCTGCTGCAAGGCAAACCCTCAGGAGCGGAATAAATGCCTATATACATGTACAAATTTCTGTTGCTGCTCATTATCACAACGTTGCTCGTAGGCTGCGGTAATACACCGGTTGCACATTTCTATATGCTCACCGCACTGGGAGACACGGGGACGGACAGTATATTGGCCTCCGACGAACAGAAACGCATAGGCATAGGTCCCGTCAGGTTGCCCAAATACCTGGACCGCCCCCATATCGTCACACGTTCCACTGATGCTGAAATCCACCTGTCAGATACGTACCGCTGGGCAGAACCTTTACAGGACAATTTTACCCGTGTCCTGGCTGAAAATCTGTCGCGCCTGCTCGGGACCGACCAGATCAGCATCGAACCGTCGGCCAACCGGTCACTGGTGGACTACCGGATCACGGTGGACGTATCACAGTTCGATGCCGGAACTGACGGGGATGTGATATTAATCGCCTACTGGAGCATATACGACAGGGACAGCAGGAACCTTGCCGGCACGAACAAATCCGAAATCATCCTCACAGCGGGACAGTCCGCCAGTCACGCCGAAATTGTACGGGTATTGAGCGCGGCCTTAGGCAGACTCAGCCGTGAGATTTCCGTATCGATAAGCAAGCTGCCAGCAGTGGCCGCCAATCCCGATTAGCATCGTGACTGAGCCTCAATCCTCTGAAGCCTCACCTCCGGCCACATCATCGGCCCCGGTGGTCGTGCTCAATCACAGCCAGCTATTTCTGGCGTTTTTTTACACTGTATTTCTGTTTTTGTTGTACCAGCTGGCGCGCATACTATCACCATTTCTGGCACCGTTACTTGCCGCGCTGATGATCAGCCTGATCTTTTATCCTCTAAATACACGCTTACGCAATATTATTCACAATACGAATATTACCGCTGCTATCGCCACAGTCACTGTATTGTTGACGATCATATTGCCGGTAATCCTGCTGTTATGGGTGTTGATTATGGAGGCCAGAGATTTGGTGCCGGTCATACAGGCCTGGGTAATCAAACTGGAAACAGGTGGCTTCAAGAACCTTGGCAATTCTGTACCGGAGCCGTTGCAGCAACTCTGGACTAAAGTGCTACCTTACGTGGAACGCTGGAATGTCGATCTGCAATCCATGTTGACCGGGGCTATAAGTGACCTTGGTAATTCGATCACCACATTCGGTGCGGCCACGCTGCGGCAATTATTCAAATTTATCCTGAATATGGTCGTACTGGTCCTGGTACTTTTCTTTTTCTTCAGGGACGGCGACAGGATTATCCAGCGGATCATCGAACTGGTCCCGATGGAAAAGGCCAATAAACAATTGATCGTGACCCGGCTGGACCGGACCCTGGTGGCGATTGTACGCGGTGCCTTTGCTACCGCATCGGTGCAAGGCCTGCTGGCCGGTATCGGACTGGCAGTCGCCGGCGTCCCGTTCTCGCTTTTACTCGGTTTCCTCTCTGCGCTGCTATCACTGGTGCCCTTCGTCGGTGCGAGCCTGATCTGGGCACCTGCAAGTGTTTATCTGTTGCTCAATGATCACACTGTGGCCGGCATCGGTTTGATCATGTGGGGACTATTTATAGTCGGCCTGGTCGACAACTTCCTCCGGCCCTGGGTCGTGGGCCAACATGCGCAACTGCCTGTGCTGCTGTTGCTGGTTGGCATACTGGGCGGACTACAGGTCTATGGCCTGATTGGTGTGCTGATCAGTCCACTCGTGGTCGCGACCGTACTCGTATTTGCGCAGATCTATCATGATCAATACCTGCTGAAACAGCTGCCACAGGACATACAAGAAAACCAACTGCAGTAACCCACTGTTTAACACTGGCGTGACTTGCGAAGATAGATTCCTTGAATTTCATGACCCTGATGCCGACAGAGATTTTCCCGTGTTTCGCTTTGAGCGCAAATTCTGATAATGTGCGCTGACATAAATTTTATGGCTCTTCGCGTGAGAGTGTGGGTAAAAATGGTCATAAAATTTCCTGAGTGCCTTACTGAATGCGGGTTTCGGCAGTTTGATACTGCCGCAGAAACTGGTACGATTT
>JBCKWF010000045.1:0-13796 GCA_038922895.1 Gammaproteobacteria bacterium | reverse complement strand
GAATAGCCTGTCCTCGCGTGTAGTAAGCGGGGACGAAAACTGCCGCACAGGATGTGCAAATACGAAGTAGCTACTTTCTCACCTTGTCATTCCCGCGCAGCAGGCTGTGTAAAAACTCAAAATTTTTCTGGTTCGTAAAATATTTCCCCCACATTGAATTAAGTACGATTGATTTTTAGGGAATGATTCATAGTATTTAGGTTTGAATGACTGAAAATTTCCCACAATTAAAAATTCGATTTAGTTTTCACACAGCCTGTTTCGCGGGAAAGACGTAAGATATATCCAGAAACTTTGTTACACTTCACCCCTCACATATTCTTAAGTCGCTGCCTGATCACCGCCACATGGCGTCGACTGACCGACAGCTTTTCCTGCATGCCCCGCAGTTCCAGCAAATAGCTGCCGTCATCGGACTTTTTCAGTGCCGCTATATGGGACAGCGCCACCAACGCATTACGATGGATCCGCAGAAAATTGTCTGCAAACTCTTCTTCAAGATTTTTAATCGGATCGTCAATCAGCGTCTCCCGGCCGCCCCAGTAAACCGACGTATATTTATTGTCCGCCCTGAAACACTGTATATGCTCCACCGGTATTAACAGGATTTTTCCCTGGCTGATTGCACTCAGATAGGTCCGCCGGGTTTTCAGGCCTTGCGTCGCCTGATACTGACTGATCATTGATCGGTTGATTAATGCAGCCTTGCGCAACGCCTGTTCTAATCGCTCCGCCCGGACCGGTTTGAGCAGATAATCGACCGCATTTGCCTCGAATGCCTTGATCGCATGTTCATCGTATGCGGTAATAAAGATGACTGCAGGTGCCGGGACCAGCACTGACATATGGAATGCTGACTCAAGACCATCCATTACCGGCATACGGATATCCATCAGCACCGTGTCAGGTTGCTCGCGTTCCGCCAGCCTTACTGCCTCCAGGCCGTTTTCCGCCTCCAGGATGACGGCATCACCGCTGATATCAGCAAGCAAATCCGCGATACGCTGGCGTGCCGGTAATTCGTCATCAACAACCAGGATCTTCATGGCTGAACCGGTATGGTAATGGTAAGTTTGTAATTCGCCTCATCCTGACTCACCTGCAACAGATTATCCTTCCCGAAATAGGATGCCAGACGTTGCCTCACATTGTCCTGCGCGATACGGTTGCCGGAACGGCCCTGAACATTCAGGCGACCCGGCTGCAACGGATTGTCTATGGTAATCCTGATACCATCTGCATGTCTGGTACCACGGATATTGATAGTACCGCCCTCCGGCACAGGCTCAATCCCGTGATAGATAGCATTCTCCAGCAACGGCTGGATACTTAATGCCGGCACGCGGATATCGAGCGGCAGACCTTCGAACTCCCACACTGCGTTCAATCTACTGCCCAGACGCTGTTGTTCTATCCGAATGTAGCGTTTACACAAGGCCAGCTCATCCTCCAGCGTACAGATCTGTTGCGTGTCCTGCAGACTCGCACGAAACAGATCAGACAGATCTTCAACAACTTCCTCTGCCAGAGACGGATTACGGCGAATCAGGCTCGCGATAGTATTCATACAGTTGAACAGGAAATGTGGCTTGATCCGTGATTGTAGTGCCTGGAATCGCGCCTCAGATTCTGAGGCAACCCGGGCCCGCCACTGGTGCTGGACATAAAAATAGCGCAACGCGAGCGCCCAGACGATAGCACTGATGCCCATAATCGGCATCAGGAAGCCCCGGTGACCAATCCGGAAATAATTGAACCCAGCCTCCCGGCTGAATACCCACCAGGCCAGTTCTGCGATGATTATGGTAACAAGCAGTGTAACCGCATAACTGATCGTCGCGACCCAATGATCACTGCGACTCTGCAACCAACGTCTGCACACGCACAGTACACCGGTACAGCTGAGTGCCACCCACTGGATAAACAGCGAATACATCGCCAGATCGAACAGGTGATCACCAGCATACGGGGGTTGTGCCAGGGTCAGTACGATTGCGAGCAATTCCGCCAGCAGGATGACGACAAATACCGTTCTGGCATTGCAAAAATCCGGCAGGAATGTCGCTGAATTCTCTCTGTTTTGTCTCATCTGGGCAAATGCGCAATGGCCTGCATTAATGTTAGGGTTATACTGTTACCGACAATGATAATACCGGTTAACATAAAAATGACATCCAAGCATACAACAGTAAAGCCGTGGGGTGGTCGATTTAGCCAGTCTACCGACAGTTCTGTGGAGAAATTCACGGAATCTGTCTCGTTTGATTACCGTTTATACAAACACGATATCGGGGGTTCGATAGCGCACACACGAATGCTGGTAAAATCTGATATTCTCACCGCAAATGAAGGCGATCAGATCATAACCGGATTGAACGCGATCCTGGAACAAATTGAAACCGGCCGGTTCGACTGGAAGATCGGGCTGGAAGACGTGCATATGAATATCGAGGCTGCCCTGGTCGAACGGATCGGGGAACCCGGTAAAAAACTGCACACTGCCCGGTCCAGAAATGATCAGGTAGCGACTGACCTGAGACTGTATTTGCGCGACGAGGTAGACATGATCCGGGACCAGCTGCACGCAGTTATGCACGCGCTGGCAGGATTGGCAGACCAGGAAGCTAATACGATTATGCCCGGGCTTACCCATATGCAGATTGCCCAGCCAGTCACCTTTGGTCATCACATGATGGCGTGGTTTGAAATGCTGATGCGCGATGATCAGCGCCTGATCGATTGCCGCAAACGAATCAATGTGATGCCGCTCGGTGCGGCCGCGCTCGCAGGGACAGACTTTCCGATTGACCGGCACTATACCGCGGAATTACTACAGTTTGATGCCGTCGCCGGCAATTCGCTGGATGCGGTCAGTGATCGCGACTTTGCGATCGAGTTTTGCGCTGTGGCCGCAATGATCATGATGCATCTGTCCCGGTTTTCCGAGGAGCTGGTAATGTGGATGAACCCAATGTTCAGTTTTATCGACCTGGAAGACGCTTACTGCACCGGTTCATCCATCATGCCGCAGAAAAAGAACCCGGACGTCCCGGAACTGGTACGTGGCAAGACCGGGCGGGTCTATGGTGATCTGCTTGCCCTGCTGACGCTGATGAAGGCGCAGCCACTGGCCTATAATCGTGATAACCAGGAAGACAAGCTTGCCCTGTTTGACGCGGTTGATACGGTCAAGGCCTGCCTGTCCGTCTACGCAGGTATGATCCCGGCCATCACCGTAAAACGGGAGAACATGCGCAAAGCGGCCAGTCAGGGTTATGCCACTGCAACCGATCTCGCAGATTATCTGGTCAAAACCGGTATGCCATTCCGGGATGCCCATGCAGCAGTTGGCCAGACAGTTAACTATGCCATCAAGCAAGGCAAGGAATTATCAGCCCTGTCCCTGGAGGAGATTGGCAGGTTTTGCGCGAATGTGAAACAGGACATCTATCGTGTTCTGGAACTTAAAGGTTCTGTAAATGCCAGAGATCATATCGGAGGTACAGCGCCGGGCCAGGTGAAAGCTGCGGTGCGCAGGGCCTTGGACTATCTGGAAACTGCTAAAACCAACTAGGGGAATCATATGAAAGCAATAAAAATTGTCGGTGTCTTATTCGGACTGGTACTGTTAAGTCTGGTTGCCGTTGTCGTTTATGTGTCCACGCTGGATCCGAATGATTATAAGGGACTGATTGCTGACAAGTTCACCGAACAGACCGGCAGGACACTGACCATAGGCGGAGACATCCGTCTGACAATTTACCCATGGCTCGGTATGGAGCTGAACGGGGTCACCATCGGCAATGCCGCCGGCTTCGGCGATCAGCCGTTTTTACATGCGGATCACGCAATGGTCCGCGCGAAACTGATGCCCTTGTTGAAGGAGCAATATGAGATCGACACCGTGCGCTTGCATGGGACCACCATCAATCTGGCAAAAAATGAGGCCGGACAGTCCAACTGGTCAGACCTGGTAAAGGGAGAAGCGAGAGAAGGTGGGCTGCCACTGGCCGCAGTCATACTCGGCGGCGTGGATATCCAGAATGCCAGCCTGTCCTGGGACGATCGGTCCACCGGGGTAAAATATAACATCAGCAATATGATAATGAGTACCGGTGAGCTGGTCTATGGCGAACCGATCCAGGTAAACCTGACCCTGCTCGCAACAGCAAACAAACCCGAACTGGCCGCTGATATCAAACTGTCAGGCACCATAGTTTACGATCTCGACCATGAAATCTTTGATATTGCTCCACTCGACCTGACAACCACGCTGACCGGGCCGAATGTGCCAAACCAGTCTGCGGTAATAAACCTGAAGACCGCCATTAATATCAACCTGGACGATGCAACGCTGGCGATCAGCAATCTGCAGCTTGATGCACTGGATACCAGCCTTAGCGGCACAATTAATGCGACCAACATCGAGTCTGAAACCCCTTCGTTTCAGACCAATCTGAAACTGATTGGCAAAGACCTCGCACTGTTGTTCAAGGTGGCTGAAATTGAACCTCTGGCCACTCAGATTGCAAACCTGGCGAATCGATCATTCGACTTTTCCGCTGCGGTCAATGCAGACATGGAACGCGGGGATCTCGACATCTCCGGACTACAGGCAAATCTGCTGGGTGCCAACATCAAGGGCGATATCAAGGCAAACAATATCCAGTCGTCAACACCGGCGTTCCGTGGCACGCTGAACGCGTCCGGTCCGGATTTACCCACACTGATGCAGGTTATAGGTCAAGTACAGGGTGGTGCCGAATCTGCATTGACTGTTTATGGCAAAAAGCTCGCCCAGGTTCCGAACCGGTCGTTTGTTATAGATGCGAATTTTGATGCTGATCTGGCAAGTGGCGATATCAAGGTACCGGTCCTGACAGTCAAGGCTCTCGGGGTTGAGCTTGGCGGCACACTGACGGCCAGCGACATGCAGGGTTCCGGCGGTTCGATGCAGGGACAGCTGTCCCTGACAGCGGACAATCCGAAAGAACTGCTGGCCGCACTGGATCAGGCCGATCTTGGCGAGGTCATGCAGTCGATCAAACTGAAGGCCGGTATCAGTGGTAATCGCACCGATCTGAGTATTAATCCAATGGACCTGACCATGGTATTGTCCGGTGACAAAATCCCGAACTCCCCGGTCAATCTGAGCCTGAATGCAGTCACCCGGGTGAACCTGGAGAAGGAAACGCTGAATATGGAGAACTTCAAACTGTCCGGCCTCGGCCTGAATGTCGCTGGAACTGTCAATGCAAGCAGCATCCTGAACTCCCCTGCATTTAATGGCGAAGTGACTATCGCTCCATTCAATTTCAGAAATTTTATGCGACAGTTAAATCAGGAGCTGCCTGAAACTGCAGATGCGAAGGTTTTTGAAAAGGTATCACTTGCATCCACGTTTGACGGCTCTGCCAAACATATAAATATCAGCAAAATGACCCTGGTGCTGGATGACACCAACCTGAACGGTTCTGTTTCAATAACTGATTTTGAAAAACCAGCAGTCCAGTTTGGCATCAATATCGATCAGATCAATGCAGACCGTTATCTGCCGCCTCCACCGAAAGATGGGCAGAACCAGCATCTAACCCCCGAAACCGCCGCAGGTGCGGCAGCACAGTTGCCGGTTGAAACATTGCGGTCACTGAATGCGAAGGGCGATCTGAAGATCGGCCAGCTCATCATATCGAAGGCCAAAATGGCTGATGTTGTACTCACGATGGATGCAAAAGATGGCAAAATCAAGCTTGCTCCAGTGGCCGCCAACCTTTACCAGGGCACGTATACGGGCGACATCAATCTTGATGCGGTTGGTGAGGTGCCGGTCGTCAATTTCAAATCAAGCCTGCAAGGAGTGCAGATCGAACCACTGATGACAGACTTTACCGGCGCATCCAATATCAGCGGCAACGGTAATATCGAACTGGCAGTGACTGCAACAGGTGCGGACACCGACTCTTTGAAAAAGTCACTGAACGGTAGCGGCAAGATCGCGTTGGAGGACGGCATATTGCGCGGCATCGATGTAGCAAAGGTTCTTGAGCAGGTTGAGATCATGGTCGAAAGCAAACAGCCGGTCCAGATCGACCGTGGCACGGAAACACCGTTCGATACATTCACAAGTACCTTGCAGATAACCGATGGCGTAGTTGCCAGCAATGATCTCCAAATTACTGCGCCCGGGATCAAGGTCAGCGGTAAAGGCACTGTCATTGACCTGGTCAATGATACATTGAACTATAACCTTGTGGCCTCGGCGGACGCGAACAGCGTTACCCGGGGCGAGGAACGCTATAATATCGGCGGGTATAACGTACCGATACAATGCCAGGGCTCGGTCAGTGCTCCAAAATGTGTGCCGAATGTTGAAGAGATTATCAAGTTCGCGGTGCAAAAGGCCGTGGAGAATAAACTGGGTGATGTATTGCAACGTGCCATAGGCATCCCGGCCCCGACCCAACAACAGCCGGCTGACCCGGCCAGTGATCCTGCCAGTGATCCGGCACAACAACAGGCCGAACCACAGCAAACCCAGCCTGCCGACCCCAGGCAGGAATTACTTAACAAGGCACTGAAAAGTATCTTTAAGTAATCCCGCATGAACCGCCGGTTAACCGCAGCACTGCTGTTACTGGTAGTTTTAAGCACAGTGCAGGCAGGTGACGTCCAGCATGCCAGCGTCGACTACCATAAGGGCGACTACAGTGTTGATATCTCGGTCAAGGTCAGTGGCGACAGGGACACAATATACAACATCACTACGGACTATAAGCAGCTGTCCCGTCTGAGTGATCTGATCATTGAGTCAGGATTGATAGACCGTGTTGATGAGAACGGGGTAAAGATTGTACGGCGCCGGCTCGTGACCAGGACATGTGTCTTGTCTTTTTGTTTTAATGCTATTCTGATTGAGGATCTATGGGAACCGGAAACTGGTATTATCAGGTCAAATTTTGTCCCGGCAGAGAGTGATTTCCTGTACGGAGAGGCGATATGGCAGGTCCTGAGGATCGATGCTGCCAATACCATGATCAACTTTCATAGCAAGTTCAAACCTGCCTTCTGGGTGCCACCGCTGCTAGGCCCATTGGTCATTAAACGTATGATGCTCGATGCCGCCAAACAGACAATCAATAATATTGAAACTATTGCCATCGGTGAACAGCCTCGCCCGTAAATTGTTGAAGTGGTTTCGTCATTCCGGACGCCATGATCTGCCATGGCAGCAACGGGCAGATCCGTATCGTGTCTGGGTGTCTGAAATCATGTTGCAACAGACCCAGGTAAAGACCGTCATTCCTTACTATGAACGATTTATGCTGCGCTTCCCTGATCTGCTAACGCTGGCTGCCGCACCGATAGACGAGGTACTGCATTTATGGTCTGGCCTTGGCTACTACGCGCGTGGCAGAAACCTGCACAAGGCCGCCCGTATCATTGAAACTGACCATGCCGGCAAGTTTCCCGCAGACATCAAGACACTGATCACACTTCCGGGTATAGGCCGTTCGACCGCAGGCGCCATCCTCGCGCTGAGTCAGGGGCAGAACCATCCGATCCTCGATGGTAACGTAAAAAGGGTATTGACCCGCTACCACGGTATTACCGGCTGGCCCGGTGACAAGGCAGTCGAAGACAAACTATGGCGAATTGCAAAGGCAGAAACCCCGAAACAGAATGTCGCTGACTATACCCAGGCGATCATGGACCTGGGGGCCACCGTTTGTACCCCCAGCCGACCGGCCTGCCAGGGTTGTCCGCTTGCAGGGGAATGTCATGCCTTTATACATGGCCTGCAGACAGAACTGCCAACCAGAAAAAAGAAAAAGTTGTTGCCGGTAAGACAAACCATCTTTGCTATTATTGAAAACAGTCAGGGAGAAGTACTGCTGCAACGACGTCCCCCGGCCGGGATCTGGGGTGGACTCTGGAGCCTGCCGGAATGCCCGATAGATGAGGACATACCGGCATGGCTAAAAAGGCATTTCGGTAGTAAGGTAGATGGCTTGACGGAGCTGCAACCGCTACGACATACATTCAGTCACTTTCATCTGGATATCCACCCTTACCGGGCAAAATTGCGGGCGCAGGACCTTGCGATCAGGGACGAAGAGGCTGTCCGCTGGTACCGGCCAGACAGTCAAACCAGACTCGGCATGGCGGCACCCGTTAAAAAAATTCTGTTGGCATTAGCCGAATACCCTGCCGGAGTTGATGAATGACATACATGGTAAATTGCATAAAACTGGGACGGGAGGCAGAAGGGCTGCACGCCCCACCATATCCGGGCGAGCTGGGCAAACGGATCTATCAGAACGTCTCCAAGGACGCGTGGAAGATGTGGCTGGCCCACCAGACCATGCTAATTAACGAATACCGCCTGAGCCCGATTGAACCGAAGGCCCGTCAGTACCTCGAGACAGAGATGGAAAAGTACTTTTTTGGTGACGGATCAGAAAAACCGAAGGAATTTATCACACCGGACAAGTAAGCTCTGGCTTGACGAACCAGGTTTTGCTCTGTTTAATACGGCCTTCGTTTTGGGCAAACCACCGGATCATCCCTGATCCGGTTTGCAATTTATCAATGGCCAGGTAGCTCAGTTGGTAGAGCAGAGGATTGAAGATCCTCGTGTCGGCGGTTCAATTCCGTCCCTGGCCACCAATTCTTTCAATGACTTGGACTTCATCTACAGTGCCTTCACGTTTGATTGTGCGGCAGAACAAGGCACGGACGCGTGGCATCGATCATATGGCATCAAATTATCTGTAAAAAAGCAGGTATATTATATCGGAACCAAATCTGGCCTTCCTTGGCCAGAACTCGACGTATTTCTGCTATGAGAAATTACGCGATTTCGCTCCTCAGGATCGCCGCTGCCCTGACCATGTTTTCCAGCGCAGGCGAAACTTCTTTCCACGACCGGGTCTTCAGACCGCAGTCAGGATTGATCCACAAACGTTCCAGCGGGATACGCTGCATCGCCTTCCTCATGAGCGCCACAATGTTATCCACGGAAGGGATATTCGGCGAATGAATATCGTAAACGCCAGGACCTATATCGTTAGGGTATCTAAAATCATCAAATACATCGAGTAACTCCATGTCGGAACGGGACGTTTCTATTGTAATCACGTCAGCGTCCATGTCAGAGATAGCTTGAATGATGTCATTGAACTCCGAATAGCACATATGCGTATGGATCTGAGTTCTGTCTTGTACACCGTTGGCTGCTACGCGGAACGCGGACACTGTCCAGTCGAGATAAGCCTGCCAGTCTGTTTTTCGTAATGGCAACCCTTCCCGCAGTGCAGCCTCATCGATCTGAATGATTTTTATGTCAGCTGCTTCCAGATCCAGCACTTCCTGGCGTATCGCAAGTGCCAACTGAAAACAGGTGTCGGAACGCGGCTGATCATCTCGTACGAAAGACCAATTGAGGATGGTCACCGGACCCGTCAACATTCCTTTCATCCATTTACTGGTTAATGATTTAGCGTAACTGATCCAGGCCACTGTCATCGGTTCGGGGCGCGTAATGTCACCGAATATGATGGGCGGCTTCACGCAGCGGGAACCATAGGATTGGACCCAGCCATTCTGAGTGAAGATAAAACCATCCAGCAGTTCTCCGAAGTACTCAACCATATCATTGCGCTCTGCTTCGCCGTGGACCATGACATCGATTCCCAGTAATTCCTGTTTGTCGACGCATTGGCGTATCTCCGCTTTGATAAAATCCGTATATTTATCCTTCGAGAGTTTGCCGCTGCGGAAACTGCTGCGGGCAGTGCGTATCTCCGTCGTTTGCGGAAACGACCCGATGGTTGTGGTCGGCAGCGGTGGTAATGCCAGTACATAACGATGGATCTCCGCACGCTGCGGATAAGGCGAAGAGCGTTGCCCCATCTCAGGGGTAATGGCTGCCACCGCCTTCTTGACGTCCGGCTTGTGCACGCGACGTGAATCCCGACGTGACTGGATCGCCTGACGGTTGTCCGCCAGCGCCAGCGCCACCGTCTTCTCACCCTTATTCAGGGCCTGTCCCAGTACCTGGAGTTCTTCCAGTTTTTGCCGGGCAAAGGCGAGCCAGTTGCGGATTTCAGGGTCCATCGATTTTTCACTAGCAAGATCCACGGGGACATGTAACAGGGAACAGGAGGGTGCCAACCAAAGTCTGTCTTTTAATTTTTCATGAATCGGTAACAACCAACCCAGTAGTCCTGTCAGATCACTTTTCCAGATATTACGACCATCAATCACACCGAGCGAAAGTACTTGTTCATTTCCCAATGAGTCGATGACTGCTTGTACCTCATCACGCGCGCGGACTGCATCCAGATGGATGCCCTGCACTGGTAATTCGCGTACAAGTTCCAGATTTTCTTTCAGTTGGCCGAAATAAGTAGTCAACAGTAAGTTGATTCCAGCCCCCGCCAATACCTGATATACGCGCTTGAACTGCTGGTGCCATTCTTGCTCCAGTTCAGTTACTAGTATCGGTTCGTCTATTTGAACCCATTGCACCCCTGCAGCTTTCAGTTCTTCCAATAATTGCCTATAAACAGGCATTAACTGCTCTAGTAGTTCCAGCTTGATGGTATTGTCCTTACTTTTACCAACCCATAGGTATGTTAGGGGGCCAACGATTACCGGTTTAGGGTTGACACCCAGTCTCTGTGCTTCAGCTACCTGGCTAAGCAGACGTGAATTATCCAGCCTGAATTCTGTGTTCGCGGAGAACTCGGGTACGATATAGTGGTAATTCGTATCGAACCACTTTGTCATTTCTCCGGCATTTACCACATCATCTGCTGTATCAACAGGCGCACGACCGCGGGCAAAACGAAAATAAGCGTCAATTTCCGTGCCTTGTAGTTTGCTGACACGTTGGGGGATATTACCCAGTGTAAAACTCATGTCGAGGACGTGATCATATAAGGAGAAATCGCCGACCGGGACCAATTCCAGGTGGGACTGGTGTTGCCAGTGGATCTGGCGTAATCCTCTGGCTTCTTTCTCTAGGCCATTAAAAGAAGAACCTCCCTTCCAATAGCTCTCAAGCGCAAATTTCAGTTCGCGGTTCGCGCCGATACGGGGGAATCCCAGGTTATGAATTCTGGCCATCATGTCTTGCCTCAGGTTTGCTGAAGACACGCATCATAGGGCTTTATACTCATGAGGAATAATGGTAAATATGCATACATACATTAATATTATTCATGAGTTAGATATGCTTGAACGTAACCACCTGACTATAATCCAAGAAGTTGACCGCTTAGGTACGTTATCCGATGCCGCAAAGTATTTGCACCTGACGCAATCAGCCCTCAGTCATACCATCAAAAAACTGGAAACCCGGCTCGGGACAAAAATCTGGCAGAAAGATGGGCGGCGATTGCAGCTTACACAAGCCGGGAAACACCTGTTATTTCTGGCAAACCGCCTGTTGCCGCAATTTGAACACGCCGAGGAATTGCTGAAACAATATGCAGAGGGACAACGCGGGATCCTCCGGATTGGGATGGAATGTCATCCCTGTTATCAATGGTTACTTACGGTGGTCTCCCCATTTTTACAAGCTTGGCCGCATGTTGATCTGGACATTAAACAGAAATTTCAATTTGGTGGTATTGGTGCATTATTCGAGCATGAAATTGATATGTTGATTACCCCCGATCCAATAATTAAAAGCAGTTTGTCCTTTACACCTGTTTTTGATTATGAGCTGGTCCTTGTAGTCAGCAAAGATCATCCGTTGGCTAGTAAAAAGTATGTTACGCCGGAACAGGTCAGCAATGAGGTCTTACTTACCTATCCTGTGGAAAAAGAACGTCTGGATATATTTAACCAGTTCCTGCTACCGGACAATTATCTGCCCAGGAAACACAAACTAATCGAGAATACGGAAATAATATTGCAAATGGTGGCTGATGGGCGGGGCGTTTCCGCCTTGCCCCAATGGTTAGTTAATGATTATGCTAAACGTTTGTCTATTAAATCAGTAAAACTTGGGAAACGAGGTATCTCTAAACAAATCTTTATCGGTAATCGTAAGACAGATAACGAAATTGACTACATCAAGAATTTTATCAGGATTGCAAAAAATCTTCTCCCAAGCATTAATACTTGAGTTCAACTTCCCACCACCCACGCACGGAATTAATCAGATAAAATCCAGTACAATGCTTTAAATCATCGACGTGTACAATCCGTTCCTTAATCCTGCCTTGCTGCAGCAGGTCTGCCCGGTATGTTCCAGCCAACAAGCCACAACTAACGGGTGGTGTATAAAATTCGTCTTCTAATTTCACAACAAGGTTTGCAATAGACGTTTCTGTAACTTCTCCTTTTTCATTCCAGAGCAAAATATCATCATATCCAGGAGTTGCGTCGATGGCCTCTTGATATGCTTTTCTATGGGTCGTTTTGTGATAGAGAAATACATTGCTGGAATCGATCCCGCGTTTTGCCATCCCGACACATACTGGATTTGATAACGAGTTCAGTGGATCTGCCTGAATTTCAATTTTTCCATTCTTATCTGACAACACACGTATTCTGTGAGCCACAGGGTCAAATCCTGAAGCAAGATCGTCAAGACTACTCATCAGTTCGTCTTTATCGCAAGGCATAGAAAAATACTCTGCCGACTCACAAAGACGCCTGATGTGATAGTTTAATAACCAGAATCCCTCTTCAGGAGACCAGCGCAATGTTTCTATCAGGGAAAATCCCGGCTGATGAAAACTCAATACGCTGGCTTTACTGTGGGTCTCCCTGAGTTCACTATTCTCATCAGAATCCCACACAATACCTCCACCGACACCATACTCAGCTACCTGATTTCGTTTATCAATCAAGACAGTACGGATCGCAACATTGAACTGCGCACGTCTATCCGGAGAACAAAACCCGATTGTACCGGTATAAATATTTCGCGGAGAACACTCCAGGTCCCGAATTATTTCCATGGTATATTTCCTAGGTGCTCCCGTAATTGACGCTGCAGGATACAGTGCTTGGAGGATCTCGGATAATCCCCTCTCTGTATGACAATGGATGCTGCTGGTCATCTGCCACAAAGTCGGGTATTTTTCTATATCAAATAATGAGTCAGCTTTTACCGTACCAATATTAGCGATTTGACCCAAATCATTTCTGACCATATCGACTATGATCAGATTTTCCGCCCTGTTCTTGATGGAACCAGCCAAGCAGTCGCGACTTTTCCTGTCACCAGATAATGTGGGCTCTCTTTTCGCTGTGCCCTTCATCGGGCGACAATGCAGAACGTTATTTTCAAGTGAAAAAAACAGCTCGGGGGATGCTGAACAGATACTCCAGTTATCCAGCTCTACATACGCGCTATAACCGTATCCCTGCGCCATAACCAGACTGGTAAAGAGATCCCATGGCTCACCTTTCAATGTTGCCTGTAATCGATAGGAATAATTTGCCTGGTAGGTGTTACCCTCACGAATGTGCTGCCGGATATGCCTGATGGCCTTGTGATATTGGTCTTCGCTTATCGACGGCTCCCAGATTAGATCACTAAATATATTGTCTGACCCAAAAAAATTGAATGGTCTTACTGTTTCATACAAACCAAACCATAACAATGGAAAATCAGAATGTGCCTGAGTAGATAATAACGGATTAATGCCCGGAGCAGCTTCATAGGAAAGAAACCCGGCGGCATATAATCTTCCGATCTGAACGAAGTGTTCTATTTCAGTAAGGCAATCCAGCAATAATGACTGATCGTAGACTTCATATGTCTTTACCGGGTT
>JBCKWF010000044.1:0-13814 GCA_038922895.1 Gammaproteobacteria bacterium | reverse complement strand
TCTATACCTTGATATCGTTTGAATCTGACCGCGACAAAAGCACATCCAATCTTAAGAAACACGGCATTAACTTTATCGAGGCACAAAAACTATGGGAAGATCCCGACCTTCTGGAAATTCCCGCCAAAACGGTAGATGAGCCCAGATTTCTAGTCATAGGTCGTATTGATTCTGACTATTGGTCTGCCGTAATTACATATAATAGAGGTGAAGCCATACGGATCATTTCAGTTCGCCGCTCCAGAAATTCAGAGGTAGCAATATATGAAAGCTAAAATATTTGATAAAAAATTTGATGAAGGCCAGGACATTTTAAATGATCTTGATTTATCTAAAGCCAGGCGAGTCTCACAAGAACAAAAAAGAGTTAATGTAGACATTCCTGTATGGATGCTAAATTCGCTGGATCATGAAGCGAGCAGACTGGGTGTTACACGTCAGTCTATTATCAAAGTTTGGCTGGCCGAACGGCTTGAGCAGTTGACTGCTAACAAATCAATCCAGCGGGATGCGGCAAAGCCGCGCCGCTGATTGCTGTCGTTATATGTCTTTGACATACCATCCTGGCATTTGTACTATAATGTATTACATATAGCTACATTATGGAGATTATTATGGGTGTCACTAGCATTCGTCTCAATTCAGAAAATGAAGCGCCCTTGGAGGATCTGGCTCAAAAACTGGATAGAAGTAAGAATTATATTATAAATCAAGCTATTAAAGAGTTTATCGCCCGGCAAGCTATGGAAGACTCTCGTTGGGCTGATACTCTCAAAGCACTTAATTCCGTGAAAGCCGGTAAATCTATCGATGAAGAGGCTGTTTCAGACTGGCTTAAAAGTTGGGGTTCTTCGAGTGAAAAAGAACCACCAACTTTATGAGGGTCAGATATTCGCCAGAGTCAATCGAAGACTTAATTCGATTACGAAACTTCATAAAAGAAAAAAATCCTGTAGCAGCGCATCGTATTGCTAATGAACTGTTGGACGGAATTAACAAGTTAAAGTTATTTCCTGAAATTGGGCTTCCTGTTGCCAGGGGCGCTGATCCTCAGATTATTCGTGATCTATTTATCGGTAACTATACTGTCCGCTATCTGATAGGCAAGAATGAAATTTGTATCTTGAGGATGTGGCATGGAAAGGAAATTGAAAAAGACTCTTAGATTCAATATTTAAGTACCATGTCTGGTTAAAACACTCAAGACATGCGACTTTGGACCCTGCACCCGAAATATCTCGACCCGCAAGGACTGGTTGCGTTGTGGCGAGAGGCATTGCTTGCGCGGGCCGTGATCCGGGGAAAAACTCGCGGGTACCTGTCATCATCCTCAACTCGAACGCTTTTATGGCCATCCCACGCCGCGATCGGCCATTAATGGCTACCTTGCCAGAATTTATGCAGAAGCGTCATCGCGTGACTACACCTTTGACCGGACCAAGCTTGGTCCAGTACGCCCGGTAAACCTGATACTCTCTACTATTGGTCAGGTTTCGTATGAGTGGCAGCACCTGCTTCGCAAGCTTTCCCGACGCAGCCCCGGTTTGTACCGGCAGTGGCGGGGCATAGAGTCACCGGAATGCCACCCGTTATTCCATATTGAACCAGACAAGCATGAGCTATGGAAGCGCACCAGCAAACATAGATAAACAGCTCATTGTCATTTAATAGTAATCCTGGCAAATTTCCGTTTACCTACCTGCACAACATAAGCGCTACCCGGTTTCAGTCTGATATTCTTGTCACTTATCTTGTCACCATCAATACGGACTGCGCCCTGATCAATCATTCTCATTGCCTCTGAAGTGCTGGTTGTCAGATCCGCATATTTTAATATTTGTGCAAAAGTGACACTTTCTGAGTACCCGCTAAATTCAATTTCTGGCATGTCTTCCGGCAACTGGCCATGCCGGAAACGGTTAATAAACTCTTCGCGCGCCACATCGGCCGCCTGTTTGCTATGAAAGCGCGCAACCAGTTCTTCTGCGAGCTGGATCTTCACATCGCGCGGATTCGTGCCCTGGTTTACTGCAAGCTTTAACTTGTCAATGTCGACAGTCGAACGAAAGCTGAGCAGTTCATAGTATCGCCACATTAATACATCCGAGATCGACATAATCTTTCCGAACATCTGGTCGGGCGCTTCATTGATGCCGATATAGTTGTCCAGCGACTTGGACATCTTCTGCACACCGTCCAGACCTTCCAGTATCGGCATGGTCAGGATAACCTGCGGTTCCTGGCCTTCCTCACGCTGCAGGTCCCGACCAACCAGCAGATTGAATTTCTGGTCGGTACCGCCAAGTTCCACATCCGCTTTCATCACGACAGAATCATAGCCCTGCATCAATGGATACAGGAACTCATGTATCGATATAGGCAAGTTGGCCGCATAGCGTTTTTTAAAATCGTCCCGCTCTAGCATTCTTGCAACAGTTGACCTGGCTGCCAGTTTGATCATGCCAACGGATCCGAGCTTCTCACCCCAGACTGAGTTAAAACAGACTTCGGTCCTGTCAGGATCGAGTATCTTGAATACCTGGTCCTGGTAGGTCTTCGCATTCGCGAGGATTTCTTCCCGGGTCAGCGGCTTGCGGGTGACATTTCTGCCGGTCGGGTCTCCGATCAGTCCGGTAAAGTCACCGATTAGAAACAGGATCTGGTGGCCCAGATCCTGAAAATGCCGGAGCTTGTTAATCAGCACTGTATGTCCGAGGTGCAGATCCGGTGCGGTTGGATCAAACCCGGCCTTGATCCTGAGCGGTTTCCCGCGATTCAACCGGGTAATCAGCTCCTGCTCATGAATAATTTCATCTGCTCCACGCTTCAGTAGCGCGATGACCTCATTGATCGAACTCATAACCCGGGTCCAGGAAAAAAGATCGAATTATACTGAATAGATGACATTATTTGTTCATTCCTGCATTGACGTAATTATACATTGGCGGTATGGTTTGCCTTAAAATTATCCAATAATAATCATGCCTTACAAAATATATGTAAAATCTGACTATAAACCGGTTGTTCGCTGGATACCAGATCGTCCCTGGTATTTACGACCAAGGGGTTTTATCTGGGCATGCACCGGTTTTTTCGTTTCGGCCGTGGTTACCATCATAGCATCCATAGCGCCGTCTTCCGAATGGAGCAATTCCCCTTATACAGAATTCGATAATTCCAGTCCCGTCCAGATTGTTGCAGAAAGCCTTGACTATATCCGCGTCCGGACCAATTACAAACCGATAGCGGCGTCCCCGATGACGGAACAGATTGAATCACAAATACCACCAGCCGAGCAATGGCATAATATCAAGGTGGCCCCCGGTGACAGCCTGTCCCTGATTTTTGATCGGATGAAGATCTCACCTGCGATACTTTATACAATCATGACATCCGGGCAGGACACCAAATCGTTAAAATTCCTGTTACCCGGTCAGGAACTGAGATTACTGACCAGAGCCGGTAAATTGCAGACACTCGAATATGATCAGGATATGCTCACAACACTGCAGATCAATCATGAAAATGGCGCGTACACCAGCAAGTTCATAAAAACCGAACTGGACGTCAAGGTTCTGGAAGCCAGTGCAACCATAGACAGTTCCTTGTTTATTGCCGGTCAGAAGGCAGGCCTATCGGATAATCTGATAATGCAACTGGTTGCAATCTATGGTTGGGACATCGACTTTGCGCTCGATATTCGTGCAGGTGACAAGTTCAGATTAATCTATGAACAACAGTACAAAAAAGATGTAAAGGTAGGTGAAGGGCCCATACTCGCGGCTGAATTTATCAATCAGGGTAAACCATACAGGTCCGTACGTTATCAATTCCCGGACGGCAGGAGAGATTATTTCTCCGACACCGGTGCCAGTATGCGCAAGGCGTTTTTGCGGACGCCACTGAATTTTACCCGGATCAGCTCAGGCTTCAGCCTGAACCGGAAACATCCGGTACTTAACACTATACGGGCCCACAAAGGCGTCGATTATGCTGCACCTACCGGCACTCCGGTAAAGACGGCTGGAGACGGAACGATTGTCTCGGTGGGCAACAATGGTGGCTATGGCAGGACTGTCGTTATTAAACATGGCAGTGAATACACGACACTGTATGCACATTTATCCAAGTATGCGAAAGGCCTGAAAAAAGGTATGCGTGTAGAACAAGGCCAGACCATAGCTTATGTTGGCCAGTCAGGACTGGCTACCGGTCCGCATCTGCATTATGAATTCCGTATTAATGGTGTCCACCGGAACCCGTTGACAGTCAGTCTGCCCAAGACAGATCCGATACCCGCTACGCTGTTGACTGACTTTAAAAACCAGGCAGCCGATGTGCTTGCCCAGCTGGATAAGCAGAATAATCA
Source organism: Gammaproteobacteria bacterium (assembly GCA_038922895.1). GTDB lineage: Bacteria > Pseudomonadota > Gammaproteobacteria > Eutrophobiales > Eutrophobiaceae > Eutrophobius. The sequence goes on along the minus strand of JBCKWF010000044.1, from coordinate 9,445 downwards.
TTCCGGCCCGGTCATGATTGCGTTCCGGGAAAAAGACCCGCTGGAAAAGCCTGCAGACGTACCCGAAAACTATCAACAATAACCGTGTACTTCATCGGCTTAATGTCCGGCACCAGCATGGATGCGATCGACGCAGCACTGGTCGACATAAAGGATGATGATCTTGCCGTAATCCAGTATCGCCAGTATCCGATTCCGCAAACTGTCCAGACCAGCGTCAGGTCAACCAACATCCACACTCCTGTCTCTGTCATTACCGAGCTGGACGTAATTCTGGGTCAGTTATTTGCCGATGCTGTCATCGATTTACTCACAGCAGCCGGACTGAATGCAAATACAATTACTGCTATCGGAAGTCACGGCCAGACCGTATTGCACCTGCCAAACGGTGCCTATCCACGCACACTGCAGATCGGGGACCCCGCCAGAATTGCAGTAACCACAGGAATTACGACAGTTGCAGATTTTCGGCGTAATGATATCGCCGCCGGTGGCCAGGGCGCACCGCTGGCATGCGCCTTTCATGCATGGCGATTTCGACATGCCGATATCAATCGCACAGTACTGAATCTGGGTGGTATGGCAAACATCACCCTGTTACCCTCAAACCCGGACAGCAACATTACCGGTTTCGATACCGGTCCCGGGAATGCACTGATGGACAGCTGGATCCAGCGACATCTGCAGCAGGACTACGATCATAATGGAAACTGGGCGGCCTCTGGTCGCTGTGATGAACATTTACTGAAGTTATTGCTGGCCGAACCTTACTTCAAGCTGGCACCACCCAAGAGTACGGGCAAGGACGAGTTTAATCTGGACTGGCTGTTAGCAATAATTGCAAAAAACGGAAAACAGATTGCTCCAGCGGATGTGCAGGCAAGCCTGCTCGAACTGACGGCACGGTCGGTCAGTGCTGCGATAACAACGTACGCAGCGGGCACACAGGAGCTGCTGGTGTGTGGAGGGGGTGTACATAACCGTAGCCTGCTCCAACGGCTTGAAGAATTATTACCTGATCAAGCGATCGCCCCTACTGACAACTATGGTGTAGATGCGAATGCGGTTGAGGCAATTACGTTTGCCTGGCTGGCGAAATGCAGACTGGATAACAGGCCTGCGAATATTTGTTCCGTAACGGGTGCCAGCCGACCCGTACTACTCGGCGCGATATACCAGCGCTGAATGCAGCTGGACTGCGGGTGGAATGCAGCACTCTGCACTCCGCCCGGTATTTGGCTTACTCTTCTTCAACCCTGAAATCATCGTGGCAACCACCACATTCGCTGATGTCCTTGACCATGGCCTTGGCACCTTCGATATTGGTAGCAGCCAGCTTGGCGATAGAACCAGCCTTGTCTGAAAGCGCAGTTGCCTTGGCGGCAAAATCGGCTTGCTTGGTCCAGACATCCGGTTTAGCGGTAGAATTACCCACGATTGCATTCACTGTAAATGCCTCGGGTATCATCTTGGCAAGTGCAGCGATTGCATTTGCGGCATTGGTAAACTTGACAGCGTCCGTATCACGCTTGCCATCTGCCATATCACGCAACACTCCTCTTTGCGCGCTCATTACATGCATCAATTCCTGACGGGCTGTGACCGCCTTTTCTTCCTTGGTTGGTTCCTTCTCTTTTGCTGCATCCTGGGCGGATACCCCCGCCAGACCCAGCATCGTGGCCAGTACTGAAACTGAAATAATCTTGATCAACTTCATATCCACCCCCTGAATAGTATTTACGCTGTTTTAATAACGGCAGCAGCCGATAACGCAACTGCTGCTACTGCTGAGCGATGATATTCCCCAATTTATACAAGGGCAACAAACATAGTTGTCCGCAAATCAAGACGGTGTTCACCAACAAAAAGGGCGCTTTCGCGCCCTTTTTTCTGAAATCTGATGGATGAATCCTATACCGAGAACGAGGAACCGCAACCGCAGGTAGTACGCGCATTTGGATTACGTATCACAAACTGGGCACCCTCCAGACCTTCGGAATAATCGACCTCTGCCCCGGCGAGGTATTGTATGCTCATCGGATCAATCAGCAATTTGACACCTTCCCGCTCAATAACGGTATCACCGTCTGTGGTTTTTTCGTCAAAGGTAAATCCGTACTGGAACCCGGAACAGCCTCCACCGCTGATATAAACCCGCAGCATCAGCCCGGCATTACCTTCATCTTCAATCAGTTCCCTGACCTTGGACACGGCTGAATCGGTAAAATTGAGCGGGTCGGGTACACACCCTGTGTGCATTTCTGACTGTGTTTCCATAAGTTTTTCTGCCCTGAAACTACTGACTGTTGGACTGTTGGGCGTGCATTATAACAAAAGACCCAGCAATTTTCTCAAGTATCTTGTTCAGGGATATCAAAGGCATCCGCCGGACTGACACTGCTCTGGCGTGCGGCAGGCTGGGCGGTATGTACCAGTTTGCCGTTGACTTCAGCCCCGATCGCCATTTCAATCAGGCTGTAATAAACATTGCCTGTAATCTGGGCCTTGGACAGTAGTTCAACATGGGCACTGCTGTGTACATCACCCCTGACCTCTCCGTTCAGCACGACATAAGGTACATTGACCTCACCTTCTATTCTGCCGTGATCACTCAATTGCAGCATGGATGTCCCTGCATCGTCTTCGGCATATACGTTTCCCATGATGATGCCTTCCACATGCAGCCCACCCGTAAACTTCACATCACCGCGAACAACGGTATGCTGGCCCACAAGTGTATCTATCGTACTGGTTTTGCGTTTTCGCTTTTTGCCCCACATCTTTCAGGCTCCTGATAGTGAATTATAGTGGCCAATCATAGGTCTTGCTGATTGCGGACTCACCGCTAGTCTTTGGTTCGATACGCACGACAACCTGATCTGCAACAAATCCGTCAGCAAGTTCGAATCTGTATTCCAGCCTTTTGAAACTTTTAATCTCGAAGCCAAACTCAGGCTTCTCATCTATGGAAAGCCCGGCCATATCCAGACGATTTCTTTCACCGTTTTGGGCCCCTTCAATAGTAATATTCAGGCTACCTTTTATAACACTATCATTTTTCGATACATGGGTTAACACAAGTTTCAACAGATATCTGTTATTTCCGTTTACCGGCTCGATATACAGCCCGTGTATGTCCATACCCACAGTCTTGCGGGCTGCATCCATTACCCCCTGGTAAAATTCCAGCTCCTGTTTCTGCTGATAAATCTGGTCTTGCAAGACTATCATCTCGCCTTGCAACATGGTTGCCGTCTCCTTGTCCAGACGTGTAGTCTGCTCAAGCATCAGTATCCTGTTGTTCAGTTCCCTGTTTTCCAGTTCCAGCTCACGATTTGTTTCCTGCAAGGTCTGCGTATTATTATTCTCGCCTATACTAGCTGTAAGGATCCTCCAGTAACTGTTATCCAACAACAGAAAGGTCACCAGCGCAATCGCCATACTGAGCGCAATAATGGCTATAGTCCATTGCCATGGCCGGTGACTCTTGATAACGAGACGAGGCATCGTACCTGTCAGTCAACCAGCTTGATCAATAACAACTTCATGGATAAGCGGCAGCCGCTGTCAGGCCGGTAGTTTCCAGCAGGCCAAACATGATATTCATGTTCTGTATCGCCTGTCCTGCCGCACCCTTGACCAGATTGTCTACAACCGCAAGGATCACGGCTGTATTGCCATGCTGTGGTTTATGGCAGGAGATACGACACACATTTGTCCCCCTGACCGAATTCGTATTCGGATGACTGCCGGCAGGCATCACATCGACAAAGGGTTCATTCTGGTAACGCTGTTCATATACCTTCTGCAGATCAACTGCCGGATCCTTCAGGGTAGCGTACAAGCTTGCGTGTATACCCCTGATCATCGGTAACAGGTGCGGTACGAAGACCAGACCAACGGGTTCATCACATACTGATTGCAGTCCCTGCCTGATCTCGGGCAAGTGCCGGTGCCCGTTGACTGCATAAGCAGAAAACGAATCTGCCGCTTCACAATAATGATGCATCAGTGATAACGTCCGTCCGGCCCCACTGACGCCGGATTTGGCATCCGCGATTAAGGAACCTGGATTGACCAGTTTGGCTTCCAATAAGGGCAAAAAGCCCAGTTGGACTGCAGTCGGGTAACACCCCGGGTTGGCAAGCAATCGGGCCTGTTTGATTTTGTCCCGGTTCATCTCCGGCAGACCATACACGGCTGTTGCCAGTAACTGCGGGCAGGAATGCCTTTGACCGTACCATTTTTCCCATTCATCCACATCTTTCAGCCTGAAATCGGCGGATAAATCGATGATGCGGGCCCCCTGTTCCAGCAAGGCCGGTGCACTCTGCATCGCAGTACCGTTCGGCGTCGCAAAAAAAACGACATCACAGGATGCCAGCGTACTGATGTCCGGCTCACAATAAACCAGGTCAATTATGCCCCTGAGCGAAGGGAAAAATTCACTGACCGGTTTGCCTGCTTCTGTCCGCGAGGTAACCACATCCAGCTGCACCTGTGGATGCTGTGCAATCAACCGCATCAACTCCACCCCGGTATATCCGGTGGCCCCGACTATCCCAGCCTTAATCATATAAATAATTCCAGTCTTTTATACCGTTATGATACGAGTTGAACTGCGTGAGGAAAGGCAAAAAACTACGGCAGGACCCTGTTCAAAACTGCTGTTTTCTGCCTTTTCCCTGATTATACAGTTATAATTATGCCATGCTGAAAATATCCAAAGGCCTGGCCGTATTATCCGCGTTGATTATTACAGGCATTGTTATAGCGGGTATCAATTCCGGATCCCTGCTTGACAAACAGGCACCCGATATCACATTTCCACTGCTGGACGGGCGCGAACTGAGCTTGTCCAGTCTTGCCGGTAAACCGGTACTGATCACCTTCTGGGCCTCGACCTGTATTGAGTGCCGCAAGGAAATGCCGTATCTGATTACGCTATATAACGAGTTGTCCGCTTCCGGTTTTGAAATCATTGCAGTGGCGATGCCATACGATCCACCCAACCGGGTATTGGAGGCAAGCCAGAACCACAAGGTTCCCTATGCAGTCGCCCTGGATATCGACGGCAAGGCGGTGCAAGCCTTTGGTAATGTGGCTGTCACCCCTTCCGCCTTCCTGATTGCGCCGGATGGCAACATCGTGAGCAGCTATACCGGCCGGATCGATATTGAACAGCTGCGCGATCATATCCTCGTCCTGCTTGCCGATAGACAGCTGGCCTCACTCGTACAAGCATGTCAACTTGAATCGCCGGTCACTACCCGGTCGTCCGGTCATGCACAGGAACAGCAACTATGCCCTGGTTAAAGGCCTTACACCTGATATTCATGGTGACCTGGTTTGCCGGGCTGTTCTATCTGCCCCGCTTGTTTGTTTATCACGCCATGAGTGAGGACAGGACTAGCATAGACCGGTTCAAGATCATGGAAAGAAAACTGTTTTATGGCATTGCCACCCCCGGTGCAATACTGACCGTCCTGTTTGGACTGCTCACGCTCGGCCAGATCGGCTGGACTGCCTATGCGGGCAGTTACTGGTTACATATCAAGCTGGGACTGGTCCTGCTGCTGATCGGCTACCATTTTTATTGTGGCAAGCTGATGCTGGATTTCAAACATGACCGCAACACGCATGGGCATGTGTGGTATCGCTGGTTTAACGAGATCCCCGTCGTGTTCCTGGTGACTATCATTATCCTTGCCGTTATTAAACCCTTTTAAACTTCAGTCGCTCGTTGCTAGTCGCTAGTCACTTCATCACTAGCGACCAGCGACTATTTGCACCATATCAAAGTCTTCCTTCCTCGCCCCACAATCCGGGCAAGTCCAGTTTATCGGCACATCTTCCCAGCGTGTACCCGGTAGTATGCCGTCCTCCGGCCACCCGGCCGCCTCATCATAGATGTAGCCGCAGATAACACATATGTACTTTTTCAAGCTGCAGGTCTCCTGATTTTTTTCCGCGAGATTATTAACCATGTAGAATAGATTGCAATGAAAACATTCTCGAAACAACCTGTCGTCCTGGCGTTCTCGGCACATGACCCCACTGGTGCAGCCGGGGTGCAGGCCGATATCGAGAGCATTAACCGGAACGGCGGACGCTGCGTATCGGTAATTACCGCACTGACCGCGCAAAATACCGGGGCATTCGAGGCCATCGTGCCGCAAGCAGCAACCGATTTCAGAAACCAGGCCAGACTTCTACTGGCGGATATTAACATTAACGCATTTAAAATTGGTCTGGTTGGCAGTGCCGCGCTGGTGGAAGAAATCGCCACTATCATCAGCAGATACACCAGCCTGCCCGTCGTCCTCGACCCCGTGCTGCATGCCGGTAGCGGGATCGAACTTGCGAGCGCTGACATTATCGCCGGCTTGAAACAAAGCTTGCTACCGCTTACCACCGTGCTGACACCCAACCTGAAAGAGGCGCTGCAATTAACCGGGACAAATGACAAGGACACCGCTGCGCAAGTACTGCTGGGACTGGGTAGTCAATCTGTACTGATTACCGGTGCCGATCAGGCCACAGACCGCGTAATCAATTCGCTCTATCGCCACAATACTGAACCGGTCCATTTTGAGTGGGAACGTCTGCCCGGCGTCTATCACGGGTCCGGTTGCACATTGGCTGCCGCCATCGCGGCACAACTGGCACAGAATCCCGACGTGCTTGAGGCCGTCAAACATGCGCAGCAATACTGCTGGCAGACCCTGAAGCATGGACTGCAATTGGGCAAGTCACAGTTGCATCCGGACCGAAGCTTCCGGGATCAGGCATGACTGCAACAGTCAAAATCAGCAGGGGAATCTATCTGGTCACCGAACATGAACGCCTGCAGTTTTCAGAGTTGCTGTCTATAACAGAGACTGTCATGCCGGTTGGTATCGCCGCGCTGCAGTACCGCAATAAGCTCGCCGGCCATCAACAAAAACTGGGGGAAGCAAGCCGCTTGCAACAACTCTGTGAGACATACAAGGTGCCATTTATAATCAATGATGATATAGCACTCGCGATTGAACTGGATGCAGATGGCGTCCATCTTGGCCGGGATGATGGCTCCTGTATGGATGCAAGGAAGCGCGTCGGCAATCTCAAGCTAATCGGCATCTCCTGTTATAATGATATTGACAGGGCCGCTCAGGCCGTGCAAGACGGCGCCGATTACCTTGCCTTTGGCGCAATGTTTCCCACCAGCAGCAAGGCGAATACGACCAACGCCTCATCCGGATTAATCCGGCAGGCTAAACAGCGGTATACTGTACCCATCGTGGCAATAGGCGGGATCACCCCGGAGAACTGTGCGCCAGTGATAGCTGCAGGCGCTGATGTGCTGGCGGTAATCAGCAGTGTGTACCTGGCAAACAATCCATATCATGTGATGGAAAACTTCAAGAAATTAATGGCAAAGAAATAAAGATGAATCTGTTCAAACGGGCACAAAGGGTCATACCGGGTGGAGTGAATTCCCCGGTACGCGCGTTCAAGGGTGTGGGGGGCGATCCCGTGTTTTTTTCGCGGGCAGAAGGCGCACTGCTTTACGCTGCGGACGGCAAACACTATATCGATTATGTCGGTTCATGGGGCCCGATGATACTGGGGCATGCACACCCGGAGGTGATCCGGCAGGTGATCCAGGCCGCTGCGAATGGTCTCAGTTTCGGCGCACCCACCGAGGTTGAAATCGAGATGGCCGAATTGATATGCAAACTGATTCCGACTATTGAAAAGGTGCGCATGGTCAATTCCGGCACAGAGGCCGCAATGAGTGCGATCCGTCTCGCACGTGGATATACCGGCCGTGACACGATCGTCAAATTTGAAGGCTGCTATCATGGTCATGCCGATTCACTGCTGGTCAAGGCCGGCTCCGGCGCATTAACACTGGGCGTACCCACCTCGCCCGGTGTACCGGCCGACTTTGCAAAACACACGCTGACCCTCTCCTATAATGATCCGGAGCAATTGCGGCAATTGTTCGCCCAGCTTGGTAATCAGATCGCCTGCGTCATCGTCGAACCTGTTGCAGGCAATATGAACTGTGTACCAGCCACCCAGGAGTTCCTCGACTGCATGCAGCAGTTATGCCGGGACCACGGCAGTCTGCTCATATTTGACGAGGTCATGACCGGTTTTCGGGTGGCACTGGGTGGCGCACAATCTATTTATGGAATCAAACCGGATCTGACCATCCTCGGCAAGATCATCGGCGGCGGCATGCCGGTCGGGGCATTTGGAGGCCGTGCCGACATCATGAATCATCTGGCGCCGGACGGCCCGGTTTACCAGGCCGGCACACTGTCAGGCAATCCGGTAGCGATGGCTGCGGGGATTGCCACGCTAACAGAGGTTTGCAAGCCGGGTTTCTACGCTGCGTTGGAAAAATCAACCCGGCAGTTAATGACCGGGCTGACCCGGGCCGCAAACGATACAGCCATTCCATTCACGACCAACCAGGTTGGCGGCATGTTTGGTCTGTTCTTTTCTGGGCAAAAGACAATCAGCCGATTTGATCAGGTCATGTCCTGCAATCAGCCACGCTTCAAACAGTTCTTTCACGCTATGCTGGCCAAAGGTATATACCTTGCACCATCGGCATTCGAGGCCGGTTTTGTATCCTCTGCACATACAGACGAACACATCCAGGCAACTATCGATGCAGCCAGTGAAGTTTTTTCTACACTCTGAGACTAGAACCTGTTGCAAAAACATACGGACCCAGGCGGCAAACACATCACGTTGAAACAGTTTCTAGAAAAACTGGATTGAACCTGAGACGGTTACGACTACCTTGCTGGTTCCGGCCTCCACCGCTGGCGCAGCCGCATCCGACATTTTTGCCATCGACATCATTGCCTCGCGATACATGACGGGACCTGCCTGACCGGTATTGACCTGCAGGTTAACAATACGGTAGTCCATATGGCCCTTGACGATCTCAGCCCTCTGCCTGAACGCCACCATCGCTTCGCTGATTAATTCATTCTCGACTTTGGTGCGGGTCTGTTTTGTAGGGGTAAAATTCATCTGGCTGACCTGCAGCTTCTGTTGTAATTCCCCGACCAATTCTGTCAGTCCGGGAATATCGGTGCTGCGCATATACAGTTCCTGGCTGGCCCGCCAGCCCGTGATTATCGTGTCATTATAGACAGGATAGGTCTGGTAAGAGCGCGTACTGGCCTCGATGTCCTTGTCTGCTTGTGCCAGTTTCAACGCCCACTGCATGGTTGCATTCACGCTGGTGGCTATTTCATCCGGTTTGTTACCCTGTACCTCTACCAGCATGGTCACTTCCAGTTGATCATTTTCCACGTCCCGTTCTGCCTGCGCATCAATATGCACCTGGTTGAAAAGCGTATCATCTTGCGCTACAACTGCAATCGAGAATGCCAGCAAGATCAGACTCCGGGCAAAGATTCGCAACATGGCTGAT
>JBCKWF010000043.1:0-14068 GCA_038922895.1 Gammaproteobacteria bacterium | reverse complement strand
TGGCAATACTGGTATGGCGATTGTGCCAGATATGCTGCCATGCTTTCTTTATGTGACAGGGCCGTTACAACGAACCATTATCTTGCGGAAAAGATCAGGGATTACTCAGGCAAGGAGGTAGCCGTCATCCCGAATTTTCTAAACGAGGAACAATTGGATATATCCAGAAAGATATATCAACATAAAAAGGCTAACGGTTTTTCACGTACTGATCCCATATACCTTGGATATTACAGCGGGTCGCATACACATAATCACGATTTTCGTATCCTTACAGATGCATTAATATCCTTGTTTGTAAAGTATGCAAACCTGAAGTTGCGGGTTGTCGGGTTGCTTGATCTTGATGAGAGACTCACGCCATGGTCAGACAGGATTGAACTGTTGCCGATTCAGGATTATATCAATCTGCAGATTAGTATCGGTGAAGTCGAAATCAATCTGATACCTCTGCAGATTAATACATTTACAAACTGTAAATCCGAACTGAAATATTTTGAAGCCGGGATTACAGGTACGCTCAGCATAGCTTCTCCGACAGTTGTCTATTCAAATGCCATTCAGGACGGGCATAACGGGCTTCTGGCCAAGTCATATGAATGGTTTGAAAAGATAGATGGGGTCCTATCCAATATGAATGAATACCGTGGACTGGCTGAGAATGCATTTCTGCATGCCGAGGAAAATTATTCGTGGAAAAATCTGGTTGGTGTAGTTGAAAAGACCTATCTTGCCTGACAAGTAGCCAGAATCCGGTCCATCGTCCACGTCAATAGAAACAATAGAAACTGCAGAGGAGTATTTCGGCATCTAATGAATGACTATTGGTACATTGTCTGTCTACAAAAAAGAGCTGAATTTAACTGATGTGCGGCATATCCGGGTTTATCTCTAGCAGGGGGGCCTTAAGTACTGAAAGCCTGGTACAGGTGGGCGAGAGGATGTCTAATATGTTGATACACCGTGGTCCGGATGATTCAGGGGTCTGGAGTGATGCAAAATCAGGGATTGTATTAGCTCATCGTAGACTGTCCATAATAGATCTGAGTAAACATGGACATCAACCGATGATGTCCCATGATGGCCGTTATGTGTTGGTATTAAATGGTGAGATTTATAATCACCTGCAATTGAGAAAAGACCTTGCCCGGTACGGGTATCAATTCAGGGGGATGTCTGATACGGAGGTCGCGGTTTGTGCTATACAACAGTGGGGGTTCGTCACAGCACTGACCCGGTTCACCGGAATGTTTGCACTCGGGGTTTGGGACAGGGAAACCCGCAAACTGGTTCTGGCCCGCGACAGGTTGGGGGAAAAACCTCTTTATTATGGCAATTTCAATAATACCTTTGCCTTCGCCTCGGAGCTGAAGGCACTGACTGTTCATCCTGAATGGCGGGGTGAAATAGATAAAAATGCCCTTGCCCTGCAGCTCAAATATACCTATATTCCTGCCCCTTACAGTATCTATAAGGGCATTTATAAATTACTGCCGGGCACTTATGTAGAAGTCGGTATTGCTGACAGCTGTATCCCGGAGAAACCACAGCCGTACTGGAGTTTTGATGACGTAGTGACATCAGGGGCGGTCTCCAGAAAGCGTCAGCCGGATCCCGCTACCGTCGTTGAGCAATTACACGCACTGTTAGCGGAGACCATCCAGGAAAAAATGATCGCGGACGTGCCGCTGGGCGCCTTCCTATCCGGAGGCATAGATTCCTCCCTTATCGTGGCGCTGATGCAGGCCCATAGCACGAGGCCAATAAAAACTTTCAGCATTGGCTTCAACGAGGCGGAATACAATGAAGCCGCTTATGCCAAGGAGGTGGCCAGACATCTGGGGACGGATCACACCGAGTTATATGTCAGTGCAGAGGACTCACTGTCTGTCATCCCGAAGCTCCCGGAAATGTACGATGAACCATTTTCAGATTCGTCACAGATCCCCACGTTCCTGGTGTCACAACTTGCCAGGCGGGATGTTACTGTCGCCCTGTCCGGGGACGGGGGTGACGAACTCTTTGGTGGGTATAGTCGTTATCTGGTGGGACTGGATACCTGGCGCAGAATAGAAGGGATACCTTCCGGAATGCGCAGGGCAGGGAGTAAAGTGATACACCGGATCCCGCCGCGATATTTCGATCTGATTATGAAACCCATACGTCCATACTTACCCAAGGCATTACAGTACCAACAATTCGGCCAGAAATTACATAAACTTGCCAGTATCTGGAACTCCAACTCACCGGATTTAATCTATAACAACCTGATTACACTATGGCAAAACCCCGCGGAAATTGTAATCGGGGCCGGGCAACTGGACGTAAGGGAAGGTCATCGTGTCACCCTGGACAGCCTGGATAATTTTACTGAACAAATGATGTTTACCGATACCATCACCTATTTGCCGGACGATATCCTGGTCAAGGTCGACAGGGCAAGCATGGCGGTATCACTGGAGGTAAGATCACCCTTTCTGGATCACCGTATTGTTGAATTTATATGGAACCAGAGCCCTGATTTGAAAATAGTAGGCAATGAAGGAAAATGGTTATTACGCCAGGTTCTTGATCGGTATGTCCCGAAAAGGCTCATAGACAGGCCCAAAATGGGTTTCGGTGTCCCCATTGACCATTGGCTGCGGGGACCGCTGAAAGAGTGGGCCGGGGACTTGCTTGCTGAAGACAGGTTAAGACGGCAGGGGATTATGGATCCAGGTCCGATACAGGAAAAATGGCAACAACATCTGTCCGGGGAGCAATCATGGCAGTACCTGCTGTGGCCGGTGCTGATGTTTCAGGCGTGGCACCAGCATTGGAATAAAGTTTGAACTACAAAGGGGTCCTCACCATCACTACAAATACAAATATTGTCCGGTTCGTAATCGGTAGCCTTGATCTGGGTGGTACGGAAAGGCACCTTTCCCTGATTTTGCCGAGGCTGGCCAGTTGTGGCTATCAACCAGTTGTCATTACCCTTACCCATAAGGGTGTCCTCGCTGAAATACTCGAAAGGGCAGGGATTAAGGTTTATCAACCTCAAGCATGGGTCAGGTTTATGCAACGTATTCCGGTCCTGAAAATGTTGCTTGGTCCGTACTCCACACTGGTGTATTTGATATTTATGTATGCCAGAATTCCTGCAAACTTTACCTGTCTTTACCTGCCTGCTGCTTACCATCTCGGCTGGATCGCGGCATTATTGAACTGGGAAGCTAACCGGACGGTCATGTTCCGGCGCAGTCTTAATAACTACCAGAAGGAACGCCCCTTAATTTCAAAAATTGAACGGTTTTTGCATAAAAGACAGCTGGCAATTGTCGGAAATAGCCAGGCTGTGATACAGGAACTTATCAATAAGGAGGATGTTCCGGAACATAAATTAACCCTGATTTATAACGGTATAGATGTATCAAAATTTGGTAACCAGGAAAAGCGCGAAGAAACCCGGCAGGCGCTGGGATTGGGCACGGATGAAATAGTATTGTGTATAGTTGCAAACCTGATTTTTTACAAGGGACATACTGATCTGATAGATGCGTTGATCAGTATCAGGGATAAAGTACAGCGACCATGGCGACTTTTATGTGTGGGAAGTGGTATAGAACAACGTCCAGACTTAATTGAAAAAGTTGAATCCGGTGGTTTGGGAAACCACGTGAAATGGTTGGGAAGACGGGATGACATTCCCGCTATTCTGTCAACTGTAGATATAGGCCTGCTGGTTTCACACCAGGAAGGTTTTTCAAATTCCATACTGGAAGGTATGGCTTCAGGCTTACCAATGATTGTGACGGATGTGGGTGGGAACAGTGAGGCAATAGAACATCAGAAAAGCGGGTTGATAGTCAGGCCACATGATCCACAGGATTTGTCTGCCGCGATTCTGTTATTGCTGAACGATATGGATCTGGCCAGACAATATGGTATCGCTGCGAGGGAAAGAGTAGAGAAGTATTTTACTATTGATACTTGTGTGGACAACTATAAATTGTTCTTTAAAAAAATATATGCAGTCTGATTATTCAAATATGTCCTGCTTATTCCCCATTGAATAGTCCTAAAAAAATGCCTCTGTTTAATTTTGAGTGGGTTGAGTGGGTAACATAGCGATCCCCCATAGTTATTGAGGATAAACACCATGACTGAAAAACTGTTTGAAACGGCGCTGGGAATAGCAGCGCCTTGGTTTGTAGCCGGTATTGATTTCAAGGCTGAAGCCAGGGAGCTGTGCATCCGAATCGACTTCACGCCGGGCAGCCGGTTTGCTGTTTCCAATATAGACGGGGTGCATCCGGTTCACGCTACCATTGCCAAACGTTACCGGCATCTCAACTTCTTCCAGCACGAGTGTATCCTGGAGGTTCGGGTGCCGCGAGTGAAGCTTCCCGATGGATCGGTGCGTCAAGTCGAACCTGACTGGAGCGGCAAACTGTCTGGCTTTACCCTGTTGTTCGAGGCGCTGGTGCTGGCCTTGTGCAGGGAAATGACCTTTACTGGCGTAGCCCGCGTCGTCAACCTCACCCCCTATCGGGTGATGGCGATCTGTTCCCACTATGTGGATCAGGCGGTGGCGCAAGCCGACTACGCCGAAGTCAAGCATCTGGCGATCGACGAGACCTCCCGTGCGCGGGGTCACGACTACGTGACGCTGGCGGCGGATGCCGACCGGCGCGCGGTGATCTTTGTCACAGCAGGTCGGAGTGCCGAGACCATCGGGTCGCTGGCTGCCGACCTCGAGGCCCACGGTGGCGACCCCGCCGCGATCGAGTCGGTCAGCATCGACATGTCGCCCGCCTTCAGCAAGGGGGTTGGCGAGAGCCTGCCCAATGCCCGTATCACTTTCGACAAGTTCCACGTCATTGCCCACGCTGCTACCGCGATGGACAAAACCCGCCGCATCGAACAGAAGATTGACCCTGCACTCAAGGGGATGCGCTGGCAGCTGCTCAGGCGCTATGACAGCCTGAGTGCCGTCAGCCGCGCCGAGTTGGACAGCTTGCTGGCCCAACTCACTACCAAGCGCACGGCGCGCGCTTGGGTATACCGCGAGAACCTGAGGGAAATCCTCAACCGCAAGCAGATCAATGTGGTGCGCGCCATGCTTGAACAGTGGTGCACCAACGTTATGCGTTCCAAGGTCGAACCCATGCAGGAGGTCGCCAGCATGATCCGCAGCCATCTGGAGGGGATCCTTGCCTGGGCCCAAACGCGCCAGACCAACGGTTTCCTGGAAGCCTTCAACGGACTGTTCCAGGCAGCCAAACGCAAGGCGCGCGGCTACGGCAAGCTCTCCACAATTCGTACCGTGATCTTCCTGCTCGCAGGCAAACTCGATTTCTCGAAACTTAATCCACATGTCAGCACTCAACCCACTTGAAATTCAACAGAGCCAAAAAAATAGTATACCTGGTTACGGAAGACTGGTATTTCTGGTCGCACAGATTAAATCTGGCAGAAGCTGCCAGAAAACAGGGCTATGAAATAATCGTTATTACTAACGCAGATGAATATAAGGCGCGAATTATAGCCAAGGGATTTACACTGATACCGTTAAGATTACCACGTTCAGTTGGTACACCATTGCAGGAATTGCAATCAATTATAAGACTGGTGAGATTGTATAAACAATCAGGGCCTGACATTGTGCATCATATTGCCTTGAAACCGGTTATTTCCGGATCTATCGCCGCATGGTTAGCTGGTGTGCCGCATGTGATCAATTCCTATACTGGATTGGGTTATCTGTTTACTTCAGGTTCGCTGTCATCCCGCTTCTTTATCTCAGTTGTCGCTCCGCTGATGTCCATAATCCTGAGGGGTAAAAAATTTCATTCAATCGTCCAGAATTCTGATGATGAGAAAATATTATCAGGGCATAATCTGATTAATAAACAACAAACAGTGCTCATTCGTGGGTCTGGTGTCGATACAACTGTATTCAAATATTCAGCAGAAATAGTCACAGACAGGCCAATAGTATTGTTCGCGTCTCGATTACTGAGAGATAAAGGTATAATTGAATATATTGAAGCGATTAAACTTCTTGGGAACAGGGGGGTTGTAGCGAAATTTATAGTCGTTGGTGATCTTGACGAGGCAAATCCGACCAGTATTACTCAGGCCGAGCTTGGCAGCTGGATCAAGGAGGGTATTATTGAATGGTGGGGACAGCGTGACGATATGCACGAGGTATTCAGACAAGTCCATATTGTCTGCTTGCCATCTTATCGAGAAGGCTTGCCCAAGGTATTATTGGAGGCGGCCGCATGTGGAAGACCAATAGTGACGACTAATGTCCCTGGTTGTCGTGAAGTCGTAATTGACGGTGTAAATGGCCTGCTGGTCCCGGTAAAAGACAGTGTCAATCTGGCTGAAGCAGTATCTCGTTTGCTGGGTTCATCCGAGTTACGTATTCGAATGGGTGAGGCTGGACGCAGGCATATTGCTGAAAACTTTGACATGGACATAATCAATTCAGCCACAATTGGACTATATAATGGTCTGACCACATCTAATTAAATATATTTCAAGAGAGATTAAATTAGTCATGGAAAAAATGAACGTACTCAGTCCCGTAATCCTTGCTGGAGGTGGGGGCACACGGCTGTGGCCTTTGTCCAGGCAACATTATCCAAAACAGTTCTTGTCCTTCAATAGTGAATATTCAATGTTACAGCAATCGATGTTGAGAATATTGCAGGTGAAAGGTGAATTTACCATTCAGGGCCCGGTGCTTATCTGCAATGAAGAACACCGGTTTCTGGTAGCAGAACATGCACGTCAATTAAATATAAGCCCGAAAGAAATCATTCTTGAACCAGTTGGCAGGAACACTGCGCCGGCACTGACTATTGCTGGATTAAGGGCAAAGGAACTGGACCCGGTATTACTGATGTTGCCTGCAGATCACTTTATAGAAAATACGGATGCATTCCATCAAGCGGTCATCCAGGGTATGGCGGAGGCAAGTGCCGGTAAGCTTGTTACATTTGGCATTAAACCTGGATCTGCTGAAACCGGATACGGATATTTACATGCACAACAGCTGATTGGAGATAATATATTTTCTGTTAACCGTTTTGTTGAAAAACCGGATGCGAAAACTGCCTTGAAATATGTCCAGGATGGTAACTACTACTGGAACAGCGGGATTTTCATGATGAAGGCATCGACCTGGTTGGATGCAATCAGGCAATTCCGTCCGGACATCCTTGAGGCATGTGTTCAGGTGAATAACGAGAGTCATTCTGATGGAAACTTTGTTTGGTTAAGTAAAAAATTTGATTTATGTCCGAGTGACTCGATAGATTATGCAGTCATGGAAAAGGCATGCGGAGAAAACAGTCCGTTTAAATCAGCCATGATTGTTCTCGATGCAGGCTGGTCAGACCTGGGATCCTGGTCAGCGATCTGGGAAATATCAGCTAAAGATGAAAATAATAATGTGATTCACGGTGATGTTATGGCCGAAGATACCTATAACTCTATTATCCAGTCTAATAGCCGTCTTGTGGCTACGATTGGATGCGAGAACCTGCTCGTCATTGAAACAGCGGATGCTGTTCTGGTTGGCACTCGTAATAAGTCGCAAAATGTAAAACAGATTGTTGAAAGGCTAAAACTTGCCAAAAGGGATGAGCGGATTAACCACAGACGTGTATTCAGGCCTTGGGGAAGTTATGAATCGCTGGATTCGGGAGAGCGTTTCCAGGTTAAACGTTTGATGGTAAGCCCTGGTAAAAAACTGTCCTTACAGTTGCATCATCAACGGGCAGAACACTGGGTAGTCGTGCATGGTACTGCCACAGTTACCTGCGGCGAGAGGGTCTTTGATCTGAAAGAGAACGAATCGACATTTATCCCTTTGGGTGCAAAACACCGATTGGAAAACCGGCAAGCGACGCCGCTTGAGGTGATAGAGGTGCAGTTGGGCCATTATTTGGGGGAGGATGATATTGTCCGGTTTGATGATGACTTCGGCAGACATACACAATAACAGCCAATCTGCATGACCCGTATCCTTGTTACAGGAGCGACAGGATTTATAGGCAGGCAATTGCTGACCAGTCTGGGCAATTACAGGTTGCGTCTGGCGGGAAGGGCTATCCACCGTACCGGTGTACAGGGTATTACGCCGGAATTAACGGAATTTGATCTAGGCAAAACAGACAATGACTTTACTCATCTTTTAAAAGATGTAGATGTTGTCATTCATCTTGCGGGGATCGCCCATACAAAACCAGTAGCCGTCAGTGACTATGTCCAGAAAAATGCAGTCGGTACTGCCAGATTGGCTGAGGCAGCAGCCAATCTGGGAGTAAAACGTTTCATTTTCCTCAGTACGATCAAGGTACATGGTGAATCAACTCCAATGGATCATGGGTTGCATACTGCGATTACGGAGTTGACGCCGCCGGCACCTCAGGATCCCTACAGTAAAAGCAAACTGGAGGCTGAACATACCATCATCTCAGCATGTCATGCTAGTAATATGGAATATGTCATACTGAGACCGCCGCTGGTGTATGGACCGGGTGTAAAGGCCAATTTTCTTAAATTACTCCAGGCAGCATCATGGCGGTTACCAATGCCGTTTACCGGAATCAACAACCGGCGCAGTCTTATTTATGTTGAGAATTTATGTGACATTATCAGGCGTTGTGCAGATCAACCCGTAGCTGCAAACCAGATATATGTATTGAAGGATTATGATGATTCCACTGTCGGTTTGTTTACTAAATTATCCCTTGCGTTTGGACATAATCCTCGCTTGTTTAACGTCGCACCAGACTTCTTGAAGTTGCTAGGCAAGGTACTGTATATGGATAATGCGATCAGTCGATTAACCGAATCAATGCTGGTCGATAATACCAAATTAACTACGCAATTGGGTTGGTCTGCCTGTGTTGATACAGCCTCAGCAATGCAGAGCACCGTTGACTGGTACCGGCACAGGAACAGTTAAATTGAATGTCCTGATCCTGGTAGCCATTTATGCAGGAATTACCCTGTTTGCCTGGAGTGTTACTCGATGGGTCAGGCAATATGCATTAAATAAAATGATTCTGGATTATCCAAATCAGCGAAGTCTTCATACGGTACCTACACCGAGGGGAGGAGGGCTGTCCATTGCACTGTCTGTGCTACCTGCTGTGATTGTTATGTGGTATTCAGGTCTGATGCCACTCCAGATTGCCATTGCCACTGGCGGGGGTGGTTTGCTGGTCATCTTGATTGGTTGGATGGATGACAATCGGGGTGTCGCTATTATCTGGCGGTTCCTGTGTTACATAATTGCTTCAATATGGGCATGCTACTGGATATTAAGTTTGTATGGCCAGCCTTTAGACGATGAATTCATTCAATATATGTTCTGGCAATATCTGTTCTGGACCTTCGCACTGACATGGATGATAAATCTTTATAACTTCATGGATGGCAGTGATGCGCTGGCTGCACTGCAGGCAATTTTCGCAGCGAGTGTTGCAGCTGTACTGCTGTTAGCATCTGGTCAAACAGCGTTTGCAATCGTGTTATTGGTCATGGCAGCATCCTGCACCGGATTTTTATACTGGAACTGGCCCCCGGCCAGAATTTTTATGGGGGATACCGGCAGCTGCTTTATCGGTTTTATGTTTGGCCTTTTTGCAATGATAACCAGCAACGATGGCACATTATCCATAACCATCTGGTTGATATTATTATCACTATTTATTTGTGATACTTCATTAACATTACTGAAGAGAATTTTCGGTGGTGAGAGATGGTATATTGCACACCGGGGGCATGCCTACCAGTTGGTTATACAATCCGGGTTGGGCCATAAGCAGTTAATCTATAGGGTGTTGCTGATCTACATTATTTTTTTACTTCCCTTGTCCTGGTTTGCATTCCGGTTTGATGGCTATCAATGGGAAATAACGGTATTTACATATTGTATGGCAGCAGCAGCGTGGCTATTGATACAATCAAGATTTGGCCGTAATGGAAATGTAAAACATGAAATTAATACCAGTACTTAATATCCGAACATTAATCGTCCTGCATGATCTTGGGATGGCGCTCATCGCATGGTTTTCAGCCTGGTGGATAAGATTTAATCTTGTATTTCCCTTTCCGGAATGGCAGGTATGTCTGTACACATTGCCGTTTGTGTTGTTTATCCAGTCAGTCATTTTCTGGCAATTCAGCCTGTATCGGGGTATCTGGCGTTTCGCAAGTTTGCCAGACCTCTGGAATATATTCCGGGCAGCCATACTTGGGGCAATGATAATCACGCTCTGCCTGTTTATTATAATCAGACTTGAGGGGGTGCCCAGATCTGTACTTGTTCTTTATCCAATGTTGCTGATTATCTTGCTGGGTGGACCAAGACTGGGTTATCGATTATGGAGGGATCATAGCTTGAATCTTCGATCGGGATCGAAGGGGCAAGGTATATTTATCATTGGTGCAGGCAGGGCGGGAGAAATGTTGGCGCGGGAGATGTTGCGGGATGGAAATTATACCCCGATTGGATTTATTGATGATAATCCGGCATTAAACAAATCTGCAATACAAGGAATCAGGGTGTTAGGGCCTGTCAGTGAAATAAAGTTTTATGCAGAAAAATACGAACCTGAGCTGATTGTTATCGCGGTACCTTCAGCCAGCAATGTACAAATGCAACGAATTGTAGAACAGGCGGAAACAACGAACCTTCCAGTCAGAACACTTCCAAAACTGAATGAAATGATATCGAGTAACCCTTCGCTAAGAGAATTAAGGGATGTGTCGATTGAAGATTTGCTGGGTAGGGACAAAATTGAACTCGACTGGAAACTGTTGCAACAGGCAATTTCAAACAAGACTGTCATGGTTACCGGCGGTGGCGGTTCGATCGGATCAGAATTATGCAGACAAATATCCGGATTAAATCCAAAGCAATTGATTATCTTTGAGCGCAGTGAATTCAATCTTTACCGGATTTTACAGGAACTGGATATATACAAGGATAGATACAAGCTGACTGGGATCCTTGCAGATATCTGTGACCAGAATAAAGTTGACCAGGTATTCAAAGAGCATAAGCCACAATTGATATTCCATGCAGCGGCATATAAACATGTCCCTATACTGGAGAGTCAGTGTCGTGAAGCTGTCAGAAACAATATATTCGGTACCATATATGTTGCTAATGCTGCTGAAAAATACCTTGCTGAAGTGTTCATGCTGATATCCACTGACAAGGCGGTTAATCCTGTGAACGTACTCGGTTCGACCAAAAGACTGGCAGAAATGTTTTGTGAAACCCGCAACAAAAAAGGTGATACGCGTTTTATTACAGTCAGGTTTGGTAACGTGCTCGGTTCAGACGGTAGTGTTGTACCCCTATTTCAGCAGCAGATTCGCGATGGGGGCCCGGTTACAGTTACCCATCCTGAAATCAGCCGGTATTTCATGACTATACGGGAGTCCTGTCAGCTGATTCTGCAATCCGCTGTAATGGGACAAGGTGGGGAAATTTATGTTCTGGATATGGGGACTCCGGTAAAAATTCTGTATCTGGCGGAACAAATGATTAAATTAACCAATCCTGATTCCAGCAAAAATATTGAAATCAGGATAACCGGGCTTAGGCCAGGTGAAAAGTTGCATGAAGAATTGTTTTATGCTGATGAACAGAAAATCAGGACTTCGCACGAAAAGATACTCATTGCTCGACACCCGGATTTAAACGCGAAACAATTGTTGGGAATAATTGAGCAGCTTGAAGTGGCATGTTCGGCGTTTGATGATGCCAGGATCAGGAAATTACTTGATTCAGCAGTTCTACTTGATGAGTCAGGAAGAAAACATATCAATAATAATATTATTCCAATAACTCAGGGTTGAGATTTTCATGAAAGTCAGAAAGGCAGTTTTTCCCGTTGCAGGTCTTGGCACACGGTTTTTCCCCGCAACCAAGGTTATCGCCAAGGAAATGTTGCCGATTGTAGACAAACCGATTATCCAGTATGCAACTGAAGAAGCAATCAATGCGGGTATTACAGAATTGATTTTTGTTATATCAAAGACAAAAAACAGCATACAGGAACACTACAGCAGGGCAACGGAGCTTGAGAATGAACTGAAGATCAGAAACAAACTGGACCTGCTAAGAACCATTACAGACATACTACCGTCCGGGATTTCATGTTCGTTCGTGGATCAACCGAAAGCCCTCGGACTGGGGCACGCTGTGCTCTGCGCCCAGCCACTGGTTGGTAACGAACCCTTTGCAGTTATCTTGCCGGATGACATGATTGACGATGATGCATCCGGTTGTCTCAGTCAGATGATAAGCGTTTATAAAGACCACCCTTCGAGCATTATTGCCATAGAAGAGGTAGACCCATCAGAAACCGATAAATACGGGATCCTGAGCACGACAGCAATGTCTGGTTCCTTACACAGGATTAATACCATTGTTGAAAAGCCGAAACCGGAGTATGCCCCGTCAAATCTGGCCGTGGTTGGACGCTACATACTGTCTGCCAGCATATTTTATTATCTTCAAAATCTGGGCAAGGGGGCTGGTGGTGAGATACAACTGACAGATGGAATAGCTGCTCTATTGGAACAGGAACCCGTGCTCGCCTATGAATTTAGCGGTACACGTTATGATTGCGGTTCAAAAATCGGTTATTTGAAGGCCACTGTGAATTACGCACTGAAGCATCCTGAAATAAAGCGCGAATTTTCCGCCTATCTGGCCGGAGAGATAAAGTCGAGGCTTTAATCAGTACGGGGCATTTTGCCGTTGAATGTTTCCGGGATTAATCCTGATTGAATTTGTCGCTTGATTCTGCATGGAAACTGGCTCCCCGGGACGGGCTCGAACCGCCGACCTAGTGATTAACAGACTCCGATATCACCGTTAGCTAACAAGTGCCATTTTTGAGCTGTTAATTAGGGTATAATATGCAATAGGTGGTTTAGCCTACCGCCCGCAAGTAGCCAGAAACGGCCGAAAGGTGAACGAATTTTGGGTAAATGAATCAAACTGGACGACTTGATGAGAAATCCACTACAATTAGTGCCAATAACTTATAGCCCGTACGGAAAAATGACAAAATTTGCAAAAAATCTGCTTAGAGGCGCTGGATCTGTAATTGATTTGGCTCCAGTGCGCCGTCAACGCGAACCACTATACAAACCAGCAAAGTCCGCTAATGAGGCATTGCGCTCTGACTGGCAAAAAGTTGGTGGAGATATACATCGTGCGATAAGGAAGTACGATGAGCAGGCGCAAAAATAAACAATTAAAGCGCCAAAATCCTGCGAAAACACCCGCAATACCAGAACCAAAAGCAGTAATAGCACACTCAACTACGGCCTTTTCTGGACCTATCCCGCCACCAGATTTATTAATGAAATACGATCTGCTACTCCCAGGAGCAGCAGAGCGCATTATTGCTATGGCTGAAAAAGAGTCGGCGCATAGGAAAGAAATGGAAAGAATAGCCCTTAATGCGGATATTAAAATTGAAAATAGGGACTATGACGAGGCCAGATGGGGACAAATACTTGGCTTTTTATTTGGTCTATTTACTGTCTATTTTGGCGCAATTACCGCAATGAGCGGGGCAGAATGGGCTGGTGGATTTATCGGCACTGGTGGGCTGGCATCAATCGTTATAGCTTTCATATCTGGCAGAAAGAGAGAAAAACAAAAGTAACACCATCACATTGTTTCAGCGTTATACGCTGAAATTCTAATCTGGATTAAAGCCTAAAATAGTCTATGACCTTGCATATCACATGCGGCTTGAGGCAAAACATTCGGAAGAGTTTATAAGTAATTGGCATGAGTATTACACGCGGACATACGGCAAACCGACTCCAGACGCACAGCAAACCAGCGATAATCATCCTATTCCGAACAGTAAGCGCCTGGATCTGATCGGGGTAGCATCCAAGCATATTCGTGTACTGCTTTTATCCATCGATGAAAAAGATGAAGCGGTAAGCACGTACGTTGGACATACATTGACCAAGATCGAGGAAGAACTGGACTAGATTGATTTCATGGCGGGCAAAGGCA
>JBCKWF010000042.1:0-14259 GCA_038922895.1 Gammaproteobacteria bacterium | reverse complement strand
CCGATAGCAGCGGGAATCCAGTAGAATAACAAGCTCGATGAATAGTAAATCTTTAATATATATATGAAAATTCTGGTAACCGGCGTTGCGGGCTTTATAGGTTCCGCTGTCGCAAGCAGCCTTCTTCAGCGAGGAGATGAGGTCATCGGTATAGATAACCTCAACGATTATTACGATGTCAAGTTGAAGACTGACCGTCTTGCGTTGTTATCAGGAATTAAAAGTTTCAAATTTATCAAGATGGATATCGCGGACAGGAAAGACAGTGAAACCCTGTTCAGGGAGGAACTGCCCAGCAGGGTAATACATCTCGCTGCGCAGGCCGGGGTCCGTTATTCGATACAGAATCCGCATGCCTATATCAATTCGAATCTGGTCGGATTTACGAATATTCTGGAGGCTTGTCGACATAATAAGGTGGAACACCTGGTCTATGCATCATCAAGCTCGGTATATGGCGCCAACACGCAAATGCCGTTTTCAGTGCACCATAATGTTGATCATCCGCTATCGTTATATGCCGCGACCAAGAAAGCCAACGAATTAATGGCACATACCTATAGTTATTTATACAGATTACCCACGACCGGACTCAGATTTTTTACAGTTTATGGCCCGTGGGGCAGGCCGGATATGTCGTTATTCCTGTTTACCAAAAAGATATTGGCGGGTGAGCCTATTGATGTCTTTAATAACGGTAATCACAGCAGGGATTTCACCTATATTGATGATGTCGTCAAGGGTGTAATACGTGTTACAGATAGAATCGCCAGCCCGAATCCAGACTGGAGTAGTGACAAACCAGACCCTGGTACCAGCCTTGCACCCTACAGATTATATAATATTGGTAATCATCAACCGGTGGAATTGATGCGCTTTATCGAAATATTAGAGCAGTGCCTTGGGACAAAGGCAAAAAAGAATTTTCTTCCGATGCAAGCTGGTGATGTCCAGGCTACGTATGCGAATGTGGATGATTTAATCCGGGATGTAAATTTTTCGCCTGCCACACCTATTGATATGGGAATTACAAGATTTGTTGAATGGTATCGCGATTATTATAAGGTGAAAACATGAAACATAACAGAAAGATATCAGTTATAGGACTTGGTTATGTTGGGCTGCCTGTTGCCGTAGCATTGTCCAGGCTTGGTAAGGTGATAGGTTTTGATATTAATGCTAAACGTATAGCCGACCTGACAAATGGTATCGACAATACAAAGGAGATAAGTCGGACCGAGCTGGAATCGGCAAATATCCTGTTCAGTTCTGATCCAGAGGTATTAGTGCAGGCAGATTTTCATATTGTTGCGGTTCCTACCCCGATCAATCATGCAAAACAACCTGATTTGACCTCTGTAATCAGTGCTACCAGAACGCTCGGCAAAAAATTAAAAAAGAATGACATCGTGGTTTATGAATCAACCGTTTATCCTGGGGTAACCGAGGAAGAGTGTATTCCCGTGCTCGAGAGTTTGTCCGGTCTGACTGCGGCCAAGGATTTTTTTGTCGGGTATTCACCCGAAAGAATCAATCCTGGAGACAAGGAACATACCTTTACCAAAATAATGAAGGTTGTCTCAGCCCAGACTCCGGAAAGTCTGGAAATTGTAGCAGCAGTATATGGCTCGGTAGTGACAGCCGGTGTGCATAAGGCACCGTCAATCAAGGTAGCTGAGGCTGCCAAGGTCATTGAGAATACCCAACGTGACCTGAATATCTCATTAATGAATGAACTCGCGCTGATATTTGAAAAACTCGGTATTGATACGGGCGATGTGCTTGCTGCAGCAGGTACAAAATGGAATTTCCTGCCGTTCAGACCGGGACTGGTAGGTGGACATTGTATCGGGGTGGATCCGTATTATCTGACTTATAAAGCGGAGGTTTCAGGATATAGCCCACAGGTCATACTTGCAGGTAGAAGGATTAATGATGGGATGGGACTGTTTGTTGCGACCCAGGTCATAAAGGCCCTGATTAAAAATGGATCTGGTGTGAAAGGTAATATAGTTAACATACTCGGATTTACCTTCAAGGAAAATGTGCCAGACACCAGAAACACACGGGTGATCGATATTGTCAACGCACTTGAAGAATATGACCTTAGGGTACAGATACACGATCCGGAAGCTGACAAGCTAGAGGCACACCATGAGTACGGGATCAATCTTGTTTCCTATGCTGAATTGACCCCGGGCCATGCTGTTATTCTGGCTGTAGCCCATAATGAATACAGGGAGCAGGCCTGGGAGTATATTTCCCGCTTGCTGGTCGGTGGCAAGGGAGTGGTATTTGATGTAACAAGAATGCTGGACAGGAATACTGTACCTGAAGGCATAGAGTTGATTCGGTTATAGGACAGTCTGCATAAATGAAAGTCGCGATGATTGGAAGTGGATATGTCGGCCTGGTTTCCGGTGCCTGTTTTTCTGAATTTGGTGCAGATGTCACCTGCATTGATGTTGATAGCGCAAAAATAAAGCGACTGAATCAGGGTGTAATTCCGATATACGAGCCAGGCCTTGAAGATATTGTTAAAAAAAATGTCAAACAGGGAAGGCTGAAATTTACAGATCAATATGCTGATGTGATCGGGGAAAGTGATTTAATCTTTATTGCCGTGGGTACACCTTCCCGGCATGGTGATGGACATGCTGATTTATCCTACGTCTTTCAGGCAGCGAAGGATATCGCACCGCATCTGAAAAATTATACCGTTATTGTGGATAAATCGACTGTGCCAGTGGGGACAGCGAGAAATGTAAAACGTATCATCAGCGAAGGGAACCCGGGTGCTGATTTTGATGTGGCATCGAATCCGGAATTTTTGCGTGAAGGAGCAGCGATTTCGGATTTTATGCGGCCGGATCGGGTGGTCATAGGCATTGAATCAGAGCGGGCGCTCGACCTCCTGCGGGAACTTTACCGTCCTTTAAACCTGATTGAGACCCCGATAATAGCGACGGACCTCGAGAGTGCGGAATTGATTAAGTATGCCAGTAATGCCTTCCTGGCAACGAAGATCAGCTTTATCAACGAGATGTCCATGCTCTGTGAAGCTGTAGGTGCCGATGTCCATGCGGTTGCCAAGGGTATGGGACTGGATGGCAGAATAGGGCGCAAGTTCCTGCACGCGGGCCCCGGATTCGGTGGTTCCTGTTTCCCCAAAGATACGAAGGCACTCGTCCGGATTGCCCAGGAAAACGGTGTGTCCAGCCGGATAGTGGAAGCGGTAATGGAAGTAAATGAAGCGCAGAAGGCCAGGATGATCAACAAGATCAGGAAGGCATTGGATGGAAATATTGCCGGCAAGGTAATTGCTGTTATTGGACTTACATTCAAACCGGGGACTGACGATATGCGTGATGCCCCGGCGCTGTCAATTTTACCTAAACTGGTTGAAGGAGGTGCAATCATTCGCGCTCATGATCCACATGGGATGAATGAAGCAAGGAAACTGTTACCTGAAAAGATTGAATTTGTTGAACACTTGTACGACATTTTTAATGGTGCTGATGCAGTAGTACTTTTAACGGAATGGAATGAATATCGTGGTCTGGATTTGAAACGAATCAAGAATGCAATGCGTTCAAACAAATTTATTGATCTACGTAATGTATATGTACCTGCTCAAATGCAAATGGAGGGATTCGATTATTATTGCGTAGGGCGACCGAAAAAATAGGTGATATGACTTTACTGAATGCTGACATAATGGGACTTAAGCTATCATACTGTCGTCAGAATAACTGTAGCCTGAGAACCTGCATAGATGTTATCTATTAGAATATAACCTCTTCTCTTGATGTGATGATATATGAATCAAAAAATAACCAATCAGAACATTGTCTGGCATGAACCTACTGTATACAGACAGGATCGGGAAAAAATGAACGGCCATAAAAGCTGCATTCTCTGGTTCACAGGATTATCGGGTTCAGGAAAATCCACATTGGCGCATGCTGTCGAAGATTATTTGCACAAACGGAAGATTAGGACGTTCGTACTTGACGGAGACAATGTGAGGCGGGGATTATGTAAAGACCTCGGGTTTTCTGATACTGACAGAACCGAAAACATTCGCAGGATAGGCGAGGTAAGCAAATTATTTATGCAGGCCGGGATCATCAGCCTGACGGCGTTCATTTCACCTTTTATTAAAGACAGGCAGATTGTCCGTAAACTTGTTGATACAGGTGAATTTATAGAAATATTTTGTGATGCCTCACTCGAAGTATGTGAAAGTCGGGATGTGAAAGGTCTCTATAAAAAGGCGATTAGTTCAGCGGGATGGCACTGCCTTCACACGGCAGGGGTCGCTGGTTCAATCCCAGCATCGCCCACCATGAAGCATGGCCCGATAACTCAGGATTGCGAGACAGCGTCAGCTATCATTTTATCCAGTTTCTGCGTTATCGTATTACGTGATTTGGTATTTCTGGCGAGCAAATGGTAAAAAGCCGGAACAATAAACAGGGTAAACAGTGTTGCAGTAATAATCCCTGAAAATATTACTATACCTAGTACTGCGCGGCTCTCGGAGCCGGCACCTGTAGCAATGATCAGTGGAACTGCGCCCATTGCAGTGGATATTGTTGTCATGATTACCGGACGGAAGCGGATTCTGGCACCCTTGACGATGGCCTGTTCAAATGCGAGGCCTTGATCACGCATCTGGTTAATAAACTCTACAATCAAGATCCCGTTTTTTGATGCAATACCGACCAGCATCACCATTCCTATCTGGCTATAAATATTGAGCGTACCATCAGTCAGAATCAATCCAAGCAATGCCCCGATGATGGCCAACGGTACCGTAATCATAATAACGGCCGGATGAATAAAACTCTCGAACTGCGCAGCAAGTACCAGGTAAACGACTATCAAGGCGACAATAAATGTAAAGAAGATACTACCGGTCGCCTCCCGGAACTCCAGCGATTGTCCCTTGAAATCAACATGTGCACTTTGCGGCAATTCCTCCCTGACGACTGTTTCAAGAAATTGTAAGGCATCCCCCAGCGCATACCCCTCTGCCAGGTTTGCCGAAATCGTCAAGGCCCTGTAGCGGTTATACCGGTTTAACCGGCCCGAACCCGCGGTATTTTCAATCGTGGTCAGATTAGTCAACGGAATCAGCACGCCGGTTCGATCCGACCTGACATAAATATTTGACATGTCATCCGGTGTCGCGCGCTGATCATCTCTTGCCTGCAGCACTACATCATATTCCTCGCCGTCCACAACATAGGTCGTTACCTGCTGATCACTCATCATAGTTGAAAGTGTCCTGCCTATTGTCTGGATAGACACACCCATTTCAGCCGCACGGTCCTTGTTAATACGTACGAGCACCTGTGGCTGGGTCTCCTTCAAATCCGAATCGACCTGGACCAAGCCCGGGTTCGATGCAATCCGTTGCAGGATAATATCGCGCCAACGTGCCAGATCTTCATAGGTTGGACCGCCAATGACGAACTGGACCGGTTGTCCGCCACCCGGTCCTGATAGTCCTGACTGCACAAAGGCAAATACCCTTAATCCGGCAATCTGATTCCATTCATTTGAGACTGCCCGCATAATTTCCTCAGTAGACTTGTCGCGCTCGGACCATTGGCTCAGATTAAATACTGCAAATCCTGAATTGGTGTTGCCACCAAATCCCGGGAAACGAAACAATCCACGTACAATATCGCCTGACTCGATGAACGGCATGACTGGCTTTTCCAAATCAGGCAGCAAAACGTCCCTGATCCTTGCAAAGCTGGTACCTTCGGCAGCGGTAATATTTGCACTAAATACCCCCTGATCTTCCTGCGGTGCATATTCCTGTTCGATTGAGTTAAATAACAGATACACACTTAATCCAATTCCAGCCATGATAATTACAGATATCCATGAGGCGCGGACTACCTTCAGCAGCAATTTCTCATAGCTGCCGGCAATGCTGTTAAAAATCCTGTCTATACCGCTGACTATGCCCCCCTCTTCACTGGCAGGCTTAAGGATTTTTGAACACAACATCGGAATCAGCGACAATGCCAGTACACAGGAAAACAGCACAGCGGCAGAAACGGTCACGGCCAGTTCGGAGAAAATTCTGCCGATATTGTCCTGCAAGAATGCAATTGGTACAAAAACGGCCACCAATACCACGGTTGTAGCAATAACTGCAAATTCAACCTGTCTTACACCATTATAGGCAGCCAGTAACGGCTGCTCACCTTCTTCAATACGTCTGTGAATATTCTCGAGGACAACAATAGCATCATCAACGACCAGGCCTATCGATAACACCAGGGCCAGCAAGGTAATCAGATTGACGGAAAATCCGAACGCAGCCAGCACAGTAAACGCTGCGATCAGGCAGACAGGGATAGTAACCAGCGGAATCAACATCGCCCTGAAGCTGCCCAGAAACAGAAAAATAACCAGTCCGACAAACGCGGTTGCCTCGGCAATGGTCAGATATACCTTGTTAATAGCCTCCCTGATAAAGAGAGAATCATCAGAGGCATAAATCAGTGACATGCCTTCCGGCAGTTCCGCATTGATTTGGTTCACTTCAGCCTTGACTGCATCCAGTACCTCCAGCGTATTTGCGGTGGACTGCTTTATGATGCCGATTGACACCATGTTCTCTCCATTGGTACGAATAATATTTCTGGGGTCACGCTCGGCAACCACGACATCTGCAACCTCTCCCAGGCGAATAAAATGACCGTCCTCACCGCGTTTGATCACCAATGCCCTGAAATCTTCAGGTGTCTGGTAGTTGCGGGCAATACGTGCAGTAAATTCCTTGTCCCTGGATTCAAGCCGTCCTGCCGGTAATTCAATATTTTCCTTGAGCAGGGCATTCTGAACATCAATTACTGTCAGATTGCGTGCGGCCAGCGCGGACCGATCCAGCCAGATTCGCATTGAAGGCCTCAATGTCTGCGGAAAATTTACCTGGGACACCCCTGAGATCACAGAAAAACGGTCGATAATATGCCTGTCAGCATAGTCAGTCGCTTCCATCAGGCTCATGCCTGTATTGTTAATCAGGCTCATAAACAGAATCGGCATAGCGTTCGCATCGCGTTTGGCGATGGTGGGTATATCTGCATCATCCGGGAGCCGACCCTGCACTGTAGATACCTTGTCCCTTACGTCGTTAGTTGCAACCTCGAGGTCCGTGGCCAGGTCAAACCGGACTGTAATATTCGAGAATCCGTCACGACTGGTAGACGTTATATTTTTAATTCCGGCAATGCCGCTGATTTCACCTTCAATTATCTGGGTGATACGGGATTCGATTACTTCAGCAGACGCACCTCGATAAGATGTGTTGATTGAGATAACAGGGGGGCTGATATCAGGGTATTCACGCACGCTTAATTGCAGGAATGAGAGCACACCTAATGCCAGCAACACCAGGCTTAATACGGTTGCAAAAACCGGGCGTGTAACCGATGTATCAGATAACCACATGATTATTTACTGCAGCTATTCCGGAGCTGGTCTGTACAGGCAATTGGGCAGGTTGGTCTGATTGCTTATCTGCCCGGTACGGTACGTTATCTTTCAGTTTGAATCCACCTTCGATAATGACAGGATCGCCTGCCTTCAAACCCTCTACCACTTCGACATAACCTGTCCTTCTTGAACCAATCCTGATTAACTGCCTGTGAGCCAGTCCGTCAGCACCCGCCAGAAAAACATGGGTGTCATTGCCGGTCTGTATGAAAGCGGATTCGGGTATAACCAACGCCTGGCGTACATCGGTGATAATTTTGACTGTCATTAACATACCGGGTCTGAGCAGGCCTTCCTGATTATCAATCACGGCCCTGACGGTGACTGCTCTCGTTACCGGGTCGATACGTGAACCTATAGAATTGATTACTCCTTCAAACTCCCTGTCTTTCCAGGTATCACTGCGCGACAGAATTTTGAATCCGGGTTTGATCGTACCGAGATAAATTTCGGGTACGGAAAAGTCAAGCTTGATGACGGAGATATCATCGAGGGTTGTAATCGATGTATTCGGAGTTAATAAAGTACCGGGGCTGATTTCCCGGAACCCGAGCAGCCCGCTGAAAGGTGCACGTATCAGGCGATCGTTCATCCTCGCGGTAATTGCATTAAATCTTGCCTCCGCAGATTCGGCACGTGCGATAGCCTCATCAATCGCAGAATTGGCCGCGAGTCCTTTTTCGCCCAGATCCTGCTGTCTGTCCAATTGCCTGCGTGCATCATCCAGATTCGCCTGTGCCTCAGCCAGTAGCGCCGATTCTTCCTGGTTTGTCATTTCAACCAGGATCTTGCCCGCCTCAACAAAATCACCGTCTTCAAAATGGACCAGGTTTACTGTATCCGTCACCTTCGTGGTCAGGACGATGGATTCATTCGCATGAGTCGTGCCGATGGATTCAATAGCATCCACTATTTCTGTAACACGAACAGGCTCAACCAAGACAAGCTGAGGGGGCATTTGTCTCTGACTGTCCCGGATGGATCGCCGGGCTTGAACAGTACCATCCAGGCAATCGTGCCACCCAACAGAATAATTACAGTAATAATGCCAGCCTTCATTCAAGTTTCTACATTAATTATATTATATAAGTTTATGATTATACTATGTAAATGTGTAAATAATATGTATTGTTATTCATCTGATCGCATAGACCTCGACTGCGTAATACTCAGACAAATTTGCTGATTCCCTGACTTTGGGACAGTAAGCATTAAAATATTAATGCTATTTATAGATATATAATATAAACCATTGTTTATAATATTAATCTAACAGATTGGTTATCTCTGATAAGGGTTTACGGGTTTGTTCCGAGACCCGCTCGGGGTAACCATACCAGAATAAGCCAACGACCATTTGGTTGTTCTTATCGATCCCTAGCAAATCAAAAAATGCCTGGTTACGAATGACCTTTCCCGTTGTCCATTTCGTACCAACGCGGGCCTGCCAGAGATATAACATCATATTCTGGGCTGCACAGGCGCAGGCAGCAAAATCTTCAATTTGTCTTATCGGATCTGTTGAAACATCGCAACTTATCACCATCCAGCCCGGGATGGCATCCAGTCTCTCGCTGATGGCCTTGCGTGCAGCATCACCCTGTTCTTCTGCCTTTATATCGGTAATCAGGGCTTTTACCTGCCTTTGTGTCGCTGTACCTAATAGATGGAAATGCCAGGGTTCGGTCTTTTTATGATTAGGTGCCCAACGTGCCACTTCAATTGCATCCAGGATCAGGGAATCCGGGACCGGGTCCCTTTTGAAAAAATTTATTGTGCGCCTGGATCGGATACTGCTTGCATAGAGTTCCAATTGCTGGCTATCGATACTATTAACTGTATTCAATATAAGTAATCCAATCACTTCTGATGGCGCTAAACCGGGTTGCTAAAGTCCAGGTAAAACCGTAATTAAGTCTAATGGGCACCTCTATAAATGCCGTCGTCCCCGCGAAGGCGGGGATCCAGGTACTTGATTAGACTGGATTCCCGCCTTCGCGGGAATGACAAAATATGAATTATTAGAGGTGCCCTAATATGATACCGATTATCGGGGACAGGATATATGTCATCTTTCATGCTACTGCTGCGTTAATTTAACCAGGCTACCGGATCGGTCCATCACACCCCACAATCCGGTATTTTCAGGGTGAAATATGCTTATTCACGATTTTTCCACACATTAGTGGTTCTTTAACAGGCATAATTAACCAATTGCTCCCGGTAAACTACTGACAACTACTAATGACAAATGCGATTATCGTAACCAGAAATCTTCAACGTCATTATCGTATGGGTGGGGAGACCATTCATGCGCTACGGAGCTTTGATATTTCCATCAACAAAAACGAATACGTGGCTATTATGGGAACCTCCGGCTCCGGCAAGTCTACACTGATGAACCTGCTTGGGTGTCTGGATACTGCAAACGACGGCAGTTACTGGTTAAATGGCCAACTGGTCTCGGAGATGAATAATCGTGAACTTGCCAGGATTCGCAATCAGCAAATTGGGTTTGTTTTTCAGACATTTAATCTGCTGGCACGGGCTGACGCATTACACAATGTGGAATTACCCCTGATTTACGGGGGCGTGCCGCGCAAGGAACGGCTTGCGCGTGCTGCGGAATCACTGGTCCAGGTTGGCCTGGGTGACCGAATGAAGCACCGTCCTAACGAGCTGTCCGGTGGTCAAAGACAACGTGTTGCCATAGCCCGGGCACTGGTAACCCGTCCCGGGATTATCCTGGCCGATGAACCAACAGGTAATCTTGATTCAAAAACCGGCAGCGAGATTATGTCCCTGCTGGATCAATTGCATCAGTCAGGACACACAATTATTCTGGTCACGCACGAATCTGATATAGCCAAACATGCCAGGCGTACTCTCCAGCTGGTCGATGGTTCGTTGCAGAATGATACCGGGGTAAACACCAGGAGCAGCATGCAATGAGAAACTGTCCTTCAGTCAGCTTTACATTAATGGCGTTTATTATTGTTGCCGGTTGCGATAAGAAGCAGGAAGTCTCAATCGATGTTTACGAAAGTATTCCTGCCCGGTTTCGTACTATTGATATCTCGGTTGAAGCCGCCGGGATTATAGAGCCTGAAACGACTATAGAGGTCAAGTCGAAGGCATCCGGTGAGATTCTGGCATTAAATGCCGAAACCGGCGATCATGTTGAAGAAGGTGTACTGCTGGTTCAGATAGACAAAAGGACCCCCGGCAATCTTGTAGACCAGTCCCAGGCAGACCTGGAAGCGGCGAAGGCAAGACGCAAAATAGCTGTGTCCCAACTGGACAGGACCAAAAACCTGCTCGATAAAGGTATTGTGACCGAAACTGAATATGAGACTGCTGAACTTGAACTTGCCAACGCTGATGCTGCAGTAATAAGCAAACAGGTTGATCTGGAAAACGCCAGAATCGCGCTGGAGGATGCGGATGTAAGGGCGCCGATTTCAGGGATTATCATAGAAAAAAATGTTGAGCGTGGACAGGTCATCTCCTCACCTACAAAAGATGTTGGTGGCGGGACCATTCTGTTGAAAATGGCTGATCTGAATACAGTCCAGGTCAGGACGCGTGTTGATGAAACCGATATAGGCAAGATTGAACCTGGCATGCAGGCCTCCGTGAAAGTCGCTGCCTATCCAAACCAGCCTTTTACCGGCCAGGTATTAAAGATTGAACCGCAGGCAATCGTTGACCAGAATGTGACCATGTTTCCTGTGTTAATCAGGCTGGAAAACTCGAAGGGTTTACTACGCCCCGGCATGAACGCCGAAGTTGAAATAAACATTGCGCATGCAGAAAATGTATTGGCAATTCCAACCATGGCCTTACGTACTGATCGGGACCTCGCCACCACCGCATCTGTACTGGGCATCAGTGTAGATGAATTAAAACAGAAGATACAGGCATCCCGCCCTGCCCTGATAAATGACAGTGCCGAGCAGAAATTGAATACTTTCAATCCTGAAGTCAACCTATCTGAGGTGCGGCGCAGCTTGACAAAAACCGGCCGAAATTCGGGTAATGCAGGCAACAGGTCTGACAACACTGAGGAACAAGAGGGAACTGCAAAAAGAGACTCCAGTATCAATTTCCAGTTTGGCGGTAATTACTGGGTGTTGGTTGTTGATAAGGACGTACTTAATCCACGCTTCGTCAAGACCGGTATAACAGATCTTGAATACAGCGAAATCGTGAGTGGTCTCGCAAAGGATGAAAATGTGCTGATTTTGCCCAGTTCTGGCCTGGTTGAAAGACGGGAGAATATGCAGAACAGACTCAATCAACGCATGAGACCTCCAGGCATGTGATGTACATTTATGCCCTTAATTGAAATTATCCGCGTCGCCTTCCAGTCTATAATTGCCAATATATTTCGTGCAACACTGACAATGCTCGGAATAATTATTGGCGTTAGTGCTGTCATTACGATGGTGGCTATGGGTTCAGGTGCCCAGAAAGCTATCAACGACCAGATTGAAGCGCTTGGCTCAAATATTCTGAATGTATCCTCCAGTCGTACCGACCACGGGGGCGTATCAAGAAACCAGATGACCTTGACGGTCAATGATACCGTCATGCTGATGCAGGGCTCCAGTTATATCAGTGCGGTTATTCCTGAAATTTCAGAACGAGAACAGATTAAGTATGGCAATTCAAATCAGAATGTGTCTGTTATCGGGACCACGCCCGATTTTGCCGAGGTTAAAGACTTTGAAATAGACCTCGGCAGATTGTTCGATAATGCTGATAATGCTGCCAAGCGACGTGTTGCAGTTCTGGGTGGAGAGGTGCCTGAGGAACTGGGTATAAAACCTGCTGATCTGCTCGGAAAAACTATTTCTATACGTAATCTTCCGTTTGAGGTAATCGGAATTCTGAAAAAGAAAGGATCCGTAGGTTTTAGCAACCCTGATGATGATATACGCATACCATTGCTTACAGCGCAATACCGGGTCTTCGGCACTGATCTTGTTGAATCTGTCAGTGTCCAGGTTATTGATTCTGTCAGCATTGAGCTGGCCATGGTGGAAATAGAGCGAATTTTACGGCGTGAACACAGGATATTGCCTGGTAAAGACAATGACTTTTCCATTACAGACACCAAAATGTTCCTGAACACGGCCCAGGAGGCAACCAGAATATTCACTCTTCTGTTAGCCGGTATAGCAGGCGTCAGCCTGCTGGTAGGCGGGATAGGCATTATGAATATCATGCTGGTTTCTGTTACCGAACGGACCAAGGAAATCGGAATCAGAATTGCCCTGGGTGCCACACGTTCCAATATATTGATGCAGTTTCTGGTTGAATCTATCGCCCTCTGCCTGGTGGGTGGCATACTCGGTATAGGTATCGGTATTGCAGCAGCGATGCTATTGAATCACCTTGCCGGTTGGCAAACCTATGTATCAGTCTCATCTATAATAATTGCATTTGTGTTCAGTGCAGGAGTCGGTCTGATCTTTGGAATATGGCCGGCACGCAGGGCTGCTTATCTTGATCCTGTTGAAGCACTGCGCTACGAATAGTGAGAAGTGAGGCGATAGGAGTAAGGTGTGAGGGGTAATAAAATGAATTTTTGATAGCACGAGGCTTTTACATAAATCACCTTACTCCTCACCCCTCACCCTTCACTAACGTATAATGATCCTGATAACATAACCCAAACGACGGTCACCTATGCGCGGTTCACGAACTCATTCAAGCAATACC
Source organism: Gammaproteobacteria bacterium (assembly GCA_038922895.1). Lineage (GTDB taxonomy): Bacteria > Pseudomonadota > Gammaproteobacteria > Eutrophobiales > Eutrophobiaceae > Eutrophobius. Next base: position 1,008 of record JBCKWF010000042.1, on the reverse strand, counting down.
TGGTCGGGAGACTGGTCTGTTCTGGGAAGTTTACTGCCCTATTTCATGGAATTCCGTGGACGCGTCACTATCGCAATGATTTGTCTCATACTGGCAAAACTGACCAGCGTTACACTGCCATTCGCGATAAAGTATATAGTTGATGCGCTGGATTCTTCCCAGACCAGAATAGTTGCCTTACCCATTATGTTCCTGTTGTTCTACGGGTTCTTACGCTTGAGTACGATCCTGCTGGGGGAAATTCGTGACACTATCTTTGGAAGGGTGACAGAGCATGCGATGAGGCGTATCGCCCTGAATGTATTCAATCATCTGCATGTTCTTGATCTTGATTTCCACCTGTCGAGGAGGACCGGTGGATTATCACGTGACATTGAAAGAGGCACGACCGGCATCAATTTTCTGATGCGATTCATGCTTTTTAATATCATCCCTACCTTACTTGAGATCGCAATGGTAACGGGTATCTTGTTTTATAACTATGGCTCCTCGTTTGCCTTAATCATCATAATTTCCGTCTCTGTCTATACGGTATTTTCTGTTCTTGTAACTGACTGGCGTTCCGGTTATGTACGCACCGTGAATGAAATGGACAGCTTGTCCAGCACCTTTGCCCTTGACAGTCTGTTGAACTTTGAAACGGTCAAGTATTTCAATAACGAACAATATGAAGCTTCAGAATTTGATAAACGCCTGGGCAAACTTGAGGCCGCGCGTATGCAGAACAGACTGTCACTGGTTGCGCTTAATTCCGGACAAGCTGTTATTATTTCAATATCAATTACACTAATCATGATCCTTGCCGCTGAAAATGTGGTCACTGGGGCCATGACTATTGGCGACCTGGTCCTGGTAAACGCGTTTATGATCCAGTTATTTATACCTTTGAATTTCCTCGGGTTTGTATACCGTGAGATCAAGCGTGCACTCGCAGATGTGGAACATATGTTTTCACTCTTGCAAAAGGCGCCTGCAATTCAGGACGCTACCAACGCATCTGTCCTTGTT
>JBCKWF010000041.1:0-14493 GCA_038922895.1 Gammaproteobacteria bacterium | reverse complement strand
CATATATCTGTGGATATGGGGATTACTGTTTGTCCTGAGTACATTCTCCTATATGGTCGATTATTTTGAACTTCAGGGAATGCTGCGCTGGACGTTGATTCTTGTCTTTATGTTTTTGAAGGCCGGCTTTATCGTCGCCATCTTTATGCACATGATGTGGGAACGGCTGGCGCTGATATACGCGATATTGCTACCGCCTTTACTCCTACTGGTATTAATCGGCCTGATGTCGGTCGAGGGCAATTATGTAAATTCCATCAGGAGTACATTCTTTGATCCACCGCCAGCACCTGCAGGCCACATGCACGAAACTGGAAACGGCTAGATAACCGGCGTCCGTCGCCAGGACGCACAATTTAAATGCTAGACCCAGTATACTGTTACAAACAGTAACAACCAGACCACGTCAACAAAATGCCAGTACCAGGCAACCGCCTCAAATGCGAAGTGGCGATCTTCTGAAAAGTGACCCTTCAGTGTTCTTGCCCAGATCACTGTTAACATGATTGCGCCCAGGGTTACGTGCAGACCGTGGAATCCCGTTAACATGAAGAAGGTAGTGCCGTAAATACCGGATGCCATGGTCAAATTTAATTCATGGTAGGCGTGCATATACTCGTCCGCCTGCATGCCGACAAAAATAAATCCGAGAACAACTGTCGCCAACAACCAACCTGATAGTGCGCGCCGCTGGTTCTCTTTCAGGGCCCAGTGGGCAAATGTAAGAGTGACGCCACTGGCAAGCAGGATCATTGTATTAATCGCTGGCACACCCCAGGCCGGAATCACGTCTGTATACTCATCGAATTGTGAAGGGTCCGGCATAACGCTTTTTGGCCACTCTGCGAGAAAATCCGGCCAGAGTAACTGATTAGTCATAAAACCTATGCCTTCACCTGCCAACCATGGCACAGAAAGCATTCTTGCGTAAAACAGGGCACCAAAAAAACAGGCAAAGAACATTATTTCGGAGAAGATAAACCAGATCATGCCCATGCGAAAACTGTCATCGACCTGATCATTATATTTACCTGACTCACTTTCGCGAATGACGGTACCAAACCAGCCGAATAACATAAAAATAAAGAGGGCCAGTCCACCGAACATTACAAATGGACCGGCCCCTGACCCATTCAGCCAGACTGCAGCACCTATAAAAATAGCGAATAGCCCGATAGATCCGGTAATCGGCCAGTGACTTGGCCCGGGTAAGTAATATGAGTTTTGTGTTTCCGACATATTTTTTATCCAGTTTGGTTTCAGGAATTCGGTACCTGGTCAGCACCGGTTGTTTGTTTGGTCACAACCGGTCCCGCTATGGAGAAAAATGTGTACGACAATGTAACCCTATGGATTTTGCCGGGTATTTCAGTATCTACCACGAACCTGACCGGCATACGTTTGGTTTCGCCGGGGCCCAGCGTCTGCTGCAAAAAACAAAAGCATTCAGTCTTGTTGAGGTAAAGTGATGCCTTGCCTGGGGCCACGCTGGGTATAGCCTGGCCCGTGATTGATCGGTCTGAAAGATTTCTGGCGACAAATATTGCTTCGTAAACCTGACCAGGGTGAACCTGCATCGTCCTTTGTTCGGCCGTGAATTCCCACGGCAACCGACTATTAACATTTGTATCGAATTCCACTGTTACCAGCCTGCTGCTGTCTATGGCCAGATTAGCAACTTCTGCTAAACTGATTACGCCGGTCTTGCCGTTCAAACCGGTGTATTCGCATATCACGTCATATAAAGGCACCAGTGCGTAGCCAAAACCGAACATGGCGATAGAAATTACCCCCAGCTTTACGGCGGTCAGTATGTTTTTGTCAGCGGTCATGATCTAGAAATAAAATGCGAGTATATAACCAGCATAAATTGAGGCTGCAGCCACGCCCAGCAGAATAGCCAGCCTTCTGTTTTTTGCAGACAGCTCGTTGCGGGACTTCCGTTGCTCGACTATTTTTTGCATCAAGAATGTGCCGTTTCTTCACTTATAACCGGTGGGGTGACAAAGCTGTGGTATGGCGGGGGTGAAGACAGCGTCCATTCAAGGCCGTGCGCACCTTCCCAGACCTGGGCGCTGGCCTTCTCGCCACCACGAACGCACTTGATAACGACATAGAGCAGGATCAGCTGGCTTGCACCGAACACAAAGCCACCGATACTGGAAACTGCATTCCACTCAGTAAATTGCGACGAATAATCCGGAATACGTCGCGGCATCCCCGCAAGACCAAGAAAATGCTGGGGGAAAAACAGCACGTTTACTGAAATAACCGACAACCAGAAATGTAATTTCCCCAGCGTTTCGTCATACATATGCCCTGTCCACTTTGGCAACCAGTAGTAGACGCCGGCCATCATGGAGAAAACAGAGCCCGTTACCAGGACATAATGAAAATGCGCTACCACAAAATAGGTGTCATGGTACTGAAAGTTCACCGGGGCAATACCAAGCATCAATCCCGAAAGGCCGCCTATGGTAAACAGCACGACAAATGCCACGGCAAATAACATCGGGGTTTCAAACGTCATTTCACCACGCCACATCGTTGCCAGCCAGTTAAAGATTTTTACACCTGTGGGCACGGCAACAGACATGGTCGCATACATAAAAAACAGCTCTGCTGCCAGTGGCATGCCGACCGTGAACATATGGTGCGCCCAAACCAGAAACGACAGGAACGCAATTGAACAGGTCGCGTACACCATCGACGCATAGCCAAACAGTGGTTTTCTGGCAAAGGTAGGAATAACCTGGGAAACGATCCCGAACGCGGGCAGTATCAGGATATAGACCTCCGGGTGCCCAAAGAACCAGAATACATGCTGGAACAGTACCGGGTCGCCTCCGCCTGCAGCGTCAAAGAAACTGGTCCCGAAAAACTTGTCTGTTAATAACATTGTAATTGCGCCAGCCAGCACCGGTATGGACGCAACCAGCAGAAAGGCCGTTACTAGCCAGGTCCAGACGAACAAGGGCATCTTCATCAGTGTCATGCCGGGGGCACGCATATTCAGTATCGTTGCAATTATATTAATGGCGCCCATAACCGACGATACGCCCATAAAATGGATCGCAAAAATAACGAAAGGAAAGGCGTCTTCCGTCTGTAACATCAGCGGAGGATACATGGTCCAGCCACCGGCCGGGCCTCCTCCCGGTAGAAACAACGTCAGCAGCAACAGTGAAAATGCAAACGGCATGATCCAGAAGCTCCAGTTATTCATACGCGGCAAGGCCATGTCCGGCGCACCAATCATCATCGGCAACATCCAGTTGGCAAAGCCAACCGTGCCGGGCATCACCACACCGAACACCATAATCAACGCATGCATGGTGGTCATCGAATTGAAAAACTGCGGCTCAACATACTGCAGGCCTGGTGCCATCAACTCCGCACGAATTATCATGGCCATGGCACCGCCGACAAAAAACATAACCAAGGAAAAACAAAGGTACAAGGTACCAATGTCCTTGTGATTAGTGGTGAAGACCCAGCGTCGCAGTCCGGACGGATGGTGGTCGTGATGAATTTCGTGCATTACCGCTTCATTCATTTAATTAATCCTCAACTATCAGCTTCAATCCAGAAAAACTAGCGTACAGCCTGGACCTGCGCCGGCTGCACCATATCACCAACGCTATTGCCCAGCGCATTACGTTCATAGGTAACTACGGCCGCAATATCTACAGTATTTAATTGTAAACCAAACGCCTGCATGGTGGTTCCGGGGCGCCCGTTCACAACGATGTCTATATGGTTTTCTACCGGACCGGTTGTTATCGGACTGCCGGTAAGCGCAGGAAATGCAGGGGGCAGGCCCTGACCATTGGCCTGATGACACGCAGTACAGGAAGACCGGTATACCGCTTCGCCCCTTTCCATCAATTCAGCCATGGTCCATTCCCGGTTCGCGCCTGCTGCGGCTTCAGCCTGCGCCCGCCTGGTTGCCTCTACCCATAGTCTGTACTCCGGCTCAGTTACCGCCTTTAATACGACAGGCATATAGGCGTGGTCCTTGCCGCAGAGTTCAGCGCATTGACCGCGGTATATCCCTGGCTCCAACAGCTCGGTCCAGTTTACATTGACAAACCCGGGGATTGCATCCCGCTTCCAGCCTAATGCCGGCACCCACCAGGCATGTATTACATCGTTCGCGGTTATCAAAATCCGGATCTTTTTGTTTACGGGTACAACGAGGGGGTTATCTACTTCAAGTAAATAGTTTTCGATGGCGCTGATGTCTGCATTTGATCCTGGCTGACGCGCGTCGTTATGTTCCTGCGCAAGTGCGCTGAAAAACGAGATGCCCTCATCAAGATAGTCATAGTGCCATTTCCACTGATACCCGGTTACCTTTATAGTCATATCGGTATCCTCGGTATCGTCCATCATAATCAGCGTTCTGGTAGAGGGGGCTGCAAATGTCAACAGGATCAGGATAGGGATAATGGTCCAGACAGCCTCCCATCTGGAACTATGGTGAAACTGGGCCGCCTTTACTCCGCTTGATTTGCGGTGATGAATGATGGACCAGAGCATCAGGCCGAATACAATCATACCTATGCAGGTCACCATCCAGAAGGTCAGCATGTGCAGGTCATAGACCTCCTTGCTGATAGCGGTCACGCCTTCAGTCATATTCAACTGGTAATCTGCAACGGCACTGCCTGGAACACCGGAAAACATGGTGGCCAGCACAGCAAGGACAGACTTTTCTAATTTTGATACTGACATGCAGTTTTCCTCAACCTTCACAATTCTACAATCAAGCTAAACGGTTCGGCGAGCCTGCAACAAATTGAGCGATCTCGCTGGAGATACTATTGCCATGCAAGGCCGCAATAAACATCTAGAAATTCAGCAAAGACCTTCTATATTAAAACGGGTGAAACGGCTACCAACAATCCTTACCAATCTATATAACCTTCGCCACGTCCAGATCGGTCCAGTGCCTGCTTACAATCCGGCCAGGATTCCATAATCTGTTACACATGACCCAACCCTGTCTGATCTAAAGACTGCACATTATTTCACATGCCTGACTCAATCAAACTCAGCGTCGTCAATATGCCCATTTTGCTGCCTGGGTGCAAGTGTACTATTAACAAAATACCGCAATATCACTATAACAACGTGGTGATATTCAGATAAGAACCTGTCTTGCTAAGCCCCGGATCGTCCAGATACGGGATCAGACCCAGCAAGTTGCAATCTAGAACGTCTTGCAGACAAGCTACCGTTTCGTCTATGTACATGTAATCCGGGTCAACCTGGTTGGCAATCCAGCCTGCTATTTCTATGTTTTCATTTTTTAATGACTCGTGGGTCAATAAGGCATGGCTGATACAGCCCAGACGTAAACCCACTACAAGAACAACCGGTAATTCCATCTGCTTGATTATAATGCCCATGCCGGATTGTCCGAATACCGGGGTCCGCCAGCCACCAATACCCTCAACAATGACTACGCCTTCTTGTTTGGCCAATTGCTGGTATGCATCGAGAACTTGACCAGTATTGACCTCCCGGCCTTCGAGCTTTGCTGCAATATTTGGGGAGCAGGGCGACGCAAGCGCAACGGGATTTACTAACGCATACGGCAATCGCGAACTACTATTATCGATGAGCTGCAATGCGTCCTCTGAAACCAGACCTGCTGAAGTAAGCATACAGCCACTTGCCACCGGTTTCATACCATACACGGGCTGCCCGGCGGTTTTGAATGCCCGCATCAGCATGATACTTGCGAGGGTTTTCCCCGAACCGGTGTCTGTCCCTGTTACAAAAAATGCTTTGCTGACCATTGTTGCGTGGTTATTTAACCCGGTTTTTCAAAAATCTCTTCCTGATATGAATCGTCCCACTGCATCGTCTTTGACCCAGGCATGGCCATAAATTACTTCATAGGTTGCAGGAAGCTTGTCGTTGTTTTTTCTTTTTTCATACTCTGCCTGCATTGATCTATAGCGTCCCTTTCCTGTCAGGGTCCTACGTCTGTCACTGCTAACATTGCGTGCGCCCAGTCCTTTCAGATCGCGTATCAAACCGGGCAAGTCTGTGTAGGACAAGGTCACCATCTCGACTTCCATAACCGGATCTGAAAAGCCGGCCCGGACCAGGGCGCCACCAATATCGTGCATATCGATAAAGGTATTTACATGGATCTGGTTGTCTACGGCCGACCAGCTTTCCCTGAGTTCACGCAAGGTGTCCGGACCCAGGGTAGAAAAGATGAACAGGCCTTTCGGTCTGATAACCCTTGCCAGTTCGTTCAATAGTCCGTCAGGATCCTGGCTCCATTGCAACATTAAATTGGAGAAAACAAATTCTGTCGATTGATCCTTTATTGGCAGGCTGTCTGCGTCTGCACAAACGTATAGCTGCCTTGAAAAAAAACGTTTTGCGTTCTTGCGCGACATGGTCAGCATCTTTTCTGCAATATCCAGCTGAACTATTCTTGCGGCAGGAAATTTTTTTGCCAGCGCTTTTGCCAGTTGACCCGGCCCTGAACCAAGATCCAGGATAATCTCAGGGCCTAATTTCATTAAATCCAGGCGTTCAAATAACTGCTCGCCAACGTATTTCTGCAGGCTGGAAGCAGCATCATAACTGTCTGCGGCCGCATTAAAATTGTCTATCAGTTGCTGCCGGTCCAGTGCCGGCTTAATTGAATTGCTGGTCATGTGCAGCTCACCTGGCAACCACTCCCGCTTTTGTCAGGCAATACGCCAGCACATCCAGCAGCGTGTCTATGTGTTCATCTGTATGGTTTGCCGACAGTGTTATTCTCAATCTGGATGAGTTTCGAGGTACCGTAGGCGGCCTGATGGCACTGACAAAAATTCCGTTTTGTTCCAACAGTCGACTTACCATGACGGCCTTGTTTGCATCCCCAATGATAACCGGTTGTATCGGGGTATTACTGGTAGTGATCGTTATTCCACGCCCGGCCGCGCCAGACCGGAACCGTTGTATAAGTGATTCAAGCTGCTCTCTTCGATTGGGCTCTTCCTGCATTACATCAAGCGCTTCATATACCGCGGCTATAATCGGGGCGGGCAGGGCAGTTGAATAAATATAGGGTCTTGCCCGCTGGACCAGCGTGTCAATCAGATCATCAGGGCCAGCGATAAAAGCGCCGTATACACCTAAAGCCTTGCCAAAGGTTGCCATCATCAGCGGCACATCGGTCTGTCCCAGTGAAAAATGCTCCATGCCACCGAGACCCTGTTTACCAATAACGCCAAATCCGTGCGCATCGTCTACCACGAGACAGGCCTTATACTGCCTGCACAATTGCGCCAACTCTGGCAAAGGGGCGATATCCCCGTCCATGCTGAATACAGATTCCGTCAGTACCAGTCTGGATTTTTCTGCTGTTCTTTTCAGTATGTTCTCAAGCGCAGTGGGGCTTGCGTGTGCGTATCGCTTCTTTGTGGACCGGGAAATCATCGCGCCATCCAGCATCGAGGCATGGCAAAGCCGGTCTGCAAAAATTGCCTGCCCGCGTGTACTGGCCAGGCTTGAAACTATGGCAAGGTTGGCCATATAACCACAGGACAATATCAGGGCACGGTCCCGTCCGGTAAGCCTGGCCAGCTTCTGCTCCAGCAATTCATGCAGTGCGGACTTTCCGCATACCAGTGGAGAGGCCGTGCTGCCAACGCCGTATTTATCTGCTGCTGCTTGCATGGCCTGGCTGATTCTGGGGGTGCGAGGCCAGTCCGAGATAATCGTTACTGCAAAAATTGATTAGTCGCTTTCCATCAATTTGAATCTGCACACCGCTGCGGGTTTGTACAATACGTTCCTTTCTGTAGAGGCCATCCCGCTGCAGTTGTGCACGATCCAGCACCGGGTCGAATGCCGGAGAATACTCTTGTGCGGGCAGTTTCAATGGGGCTATATCATGTTTTCGGTTTAAGACCGAGCCGCAGGAACAGATCCAGATCTTTTTCCTGCTGTGGATTATCGGTCGTCAACAAACGCTCACCAAAAAAGACCGAGTTTGCGCCCGCATAGAAACACAATGCCTGTAATTCTTCTGACATTTCGTTTCGACCGGCGGACAAACGAAGCTCCGATGCCGGCATCATTATCCTGGCGACGGCTATGGTTTTTACAATCTCGAGTGGGGCTATCGGTGTTGCTTCACCCAGCGGCGTGCCTTCAACCCGTACCAGCACATTGATTGGGACGGCTTCCGGATGTTTACCCATATTAGCCAGCGTAATTAACAGGCCGGCCCGATCTATCTGCTGTTCCCCCATGCCGATGATCCCGCCACAACAGACATTCAGTCCGGCTTCACGTACAATGTTCAGTGTATTCAATCTGTCTTCGTAGTCTCTGGTACTGATGATGGATTTATAAAACTCGGGTGAGGTGTCAAGATTGTGGTTGTAATAATCCAGCCCGGCTTCTTTCAACCTGCTGGCCTGGTCCCGGCTCAACATACCGAGCGTTGCACATGACTCCATGCCCAGCCCCTTTACAGCCATGACCATATCCAGCACTCGTTTAAAATCTTTCTCTTTCGGACTGCGCCAGGCAGCCCCCATACAAAACCTGGTTGCACCGTTTTGCTTTGCCGACTTTGCTGACGCTGTCACCTTTGCAACCTCCATCAATGGCATTACTTCCACATCCGTATTAAACCGGATGCTCTGCGGACAGTAGGCACAATCTTCCGGACAGCCGCCGGATTTGATATTAAGGAGCGTGCTTAATTGAATTTCATTCTGGTCAAAAAACCGGCAATGTGCCTCATGGGCATGCTGGATCAAATCATTAAACGGCAGGTTAAATAAGGCTGTTGTCTGTTCGACGGTCCAGTTATGTCTTAATATCGTCTCGTTATTACGTGAAGAATACTGTTGTGCCTGCGTACTTAACATTGTATTTTTACCCTGATGGCAAATGGATTTGTCTGATCTTAGGGTACGGCGGATAGCTGTCAACTAAAACTAAAACATGGAAGTTAACATATGTCACTGTTTCCCTGGTTATATCGATTACGATTCCCTGCCCGTTGCGAGCTTTGTGGTGGGATCGGCCCCCATTCCGAGGCAGTTTGTGCTGCTTGCCAGCTAGATCTACCCCGGATCAGTAACTGCTGTTTTCAGTGTGGCAGAACCATGTTGCAAGGTTCGGATGTATGCGGCCTATGTCTGGTCCAACCCTGGTTTGCGGACAGGACAGTTACGGCATTTCAATATCGATACCCACTCGATAGATTGATTAAAAAACTGAAGTATAAACAATGTATTAGCCTGGTTTCACCGCTCGCGGGGGTATTGTCATCCAGGCTATTGGCAGACCACTCCTTCCCACGGCCGGAGGTAATGGTTCCCGTGCCTTTGCACTATCTGCGGCTCTATGCGAGGGGGTTTAACCAGTCCGTAGAGGTATGCCGGATACTGGGCCGGCGTTTAAATATTCCTGTTGACCTGGATATCGTCGAGAGGACCCGAAACACTTCATCAATGATAGATCTGACTGCGGTGGAACGTCGCAAAAATATCCGGGGTGCATTCAAACTGACCCGTCGGTTGCCATATCGATCCATCGCCATCGTTGATGATGTAGTTACCTCTGGCTCCACAGCCAACGAACTGGCGCGGCTATTCAGGCTGGCGGGGGCCGTCTATATAGAATTCTGGGCGCTGGCGCGTGCCGAGTAGGTCTCAGGTATCCAGATTTTCCACAAACCGGGCATTCTTCTCTATGAACTCCCTGCGCGGTTCCACCTGATCTCCCATCAAGGTTGTAAATATTTCGTCTGCGGCCACAGCATCTTCTATCCGCACCTGGGTCATGCGCCTGGTTTTGCTGTTCATCGTTGTTTCCCACAATTGATCCGGGTTCATTTCACCCAAACCTTTGTACCTTTGCAGATGCAGTCCTTGCGATACTTCAGCCAGCAACCAGTCGAAGGCCTCTTTCATAGAAGTGACTTCAGTGGATTTTTCTCCGCGCTGAACCAGGGCCTTTTCTGATATTTTGTGGCTATTTTCCAGCGCTGTGAACCGCACATATTCGCGCGACTTGAAAAAATCCGGGGAAAATATATTGATCGATTCAGAGCCATGTAGGTTAATAATCACTTTCACTCCAAACTCGTTGCCACCTGTATCAAATAGCTCGCTGAGATATTTTGCACCATCAGCAGTCGATGCTGTTAGTTGAACCCTCAGCTTACCCAACCAGGTTTCCATAGCCCCCCTGTTTGCAAAGTCTGCCTCGGTAAGTAATGGCAGTGTCCTGATAGAATTCAGGATTTGCGGGTTATACCTCTTTTCGAGTCTGGCGCGTTCCTTGTTCATCGTCAGATATTGGTCTGCGACATCTTTTAGTTCTATCTCAGACAGCGGGTTCGTAGCAGGGCCCGTTCGGAGCACGACGTTATTCAACGCCATTTCTATCAGGTAGGCCTCTCTTTCAGTATCATCCTTGAGATAACGCTCCTGTTTTCCTCTTTTTAATTTATATAACGGCGGTTGGGCAATATAAATATGTCCTCCGGAAATTAGAGTCGGCATCTGTCGATAAAAAAAGGTCAGTAACAAGGTACGGATGTGCGAACCATCCACGTCTGCGTCCGTCATGATGATGATTCTGTGGTATCTCAGCTTGGCGATGTCAAACTCGTCCCGGCCAATTCCACAGCCGAGTGCAATTATCAACGTACCTACTTCAGCGGATGCCAACATCTTGTCAAACCTGGCCTTTTCAACATTCAGAATCTTGCCTTTTAAAGGAAGGATAGCCTGATTTCTGCGGTCCCTGCCTTGTTTTGCAGAGCCGCCGGCAGAATCACCCTCGACCAGAAACAGCTCGGATTTAGCAGGATCCTTTTCCTGACAGTCAGCCAGCTTTCCAGGCAGGCCTGCGATATCAAGGGCAGTTTTTCTGCGCGTCAGGTCTCGCGCCTTTCTTGCCGCCTCACGCGCCCGCGCCGCATCGATAATCTTTTCACAGATTATACGTGCATCCGCCGGGTGTTCTGCCAGGAAAGACTGCAGCTTCTCGGCGACTGCGGATTCTACTACGGGCCTGACCTCACTTGAGACCAGCTTTTCCTTGGTCTGGGATGAAAACTTTGGATCAGGGACTTTTATTGACAATACTGCGGTCAGGCCTTCCCTTACGTCATCTCCGGTTACCTGTACCTTGGCCTTCGCAGCAAACCCTTCGGCCTCGATATAATTATTCAATGTCCTGGTCAGACCGCTTCTGAATCCGGCCAGGTGTGTGCCGCCATCTTTCTGTGGAATATTATTTGTGTAGCAAAAGATGTTTTCCTGATATGAATCGTTCCACTGCATGGCAAGCTGTACAACAGTGCCTTCTCTCTCTGTGTTGATATCTATCACTGTCGCGTGCAACGGGGCCTTGTTGCGATTCAAATGCTGCACAAATGCACAGATACCGCCTTTATATTCGAATGTATCTGTCTTGCCGTCTCTCTCATCCAGCAGCCTGATTCGAACGCCGGAATTTAGAAATGACAACTCCCTGAGCCGTTTTGCCAGGATATCGTAATGGTATTCTATGTCCGCAAACACCACATCGCTGGGTAAAAACCGGATTTCCGTACCGGTTTTGTCAGACGGGCCCACACGCTCAAGGCTTTCCGTGGGCGCGCCGTCATGATACTCCTGCTTATGACAAAAACCGTCGCGGTATATGGTAAGAAACAGGGTTTTAGATAAGGCATTCACTACGGAAACACCCACTCCGTGTAGTCCACCTGAAACCTTATACGAATTATCATCAAACTTTCCGCCAGCATGCAACACAGTCATAATAACCTCTGCAGCAGACTTTCCTTCTTCTTCGTGCATGTCGACCGGGATTCCACGGCCATTGTCAGTAACGGTTACGGCGTTGTCGGTATGTAGCACCACGGATATTTCCGTGCAATGTCCCGCCAGAGATTCATCGATGCTGTTATCCACCACCTCAAAAACCATGTGGTGCAGTCCGGTTCCATCATCTGTATCGCCTATATACATACCCGGTCTTTTTCTGACCGCATCCAGGCCCTTAAGAACCTTGATGTTTTTTGAGTCGTACGCCTGTTTTTTTTCTTCCATATACTTTCTCTAGCAGCCTGTCGGGTTTAAACTATAACTTATTGATTTATAAAGAAACATGAATTTCACACTCAAAAATTAATAACATTGTAAACAATGGGTTACGCTAAAATAAAAGCTAAGTCCGACAGTCTGCTAGGTATTCTGATAGTCGCTTATTTCACCACGTTCCACGTGGAACATTTTATATATCTCTTTGTTTTTAAAACAATTTTGTGGTTCCGTGTTTGATAAAAAGACCTGGAAAGGGCTGCTCGCCAAAGACATTAGTAAATACTTACATGCGTCATTATCCAGTTCGGCCATATAATCATCTATTAATACTATCGGCTTTATCCCTGTCCTGTCTGCCAATACCTTCGCCTGTGCCATCATTAACAAACATACAAATAATTTTATTTGTCCCCTTGAGTAGGTCTCTGACATGTTTTTATTTTTTAACTGAATTTTTACATCTACGTTGTGTGAGCCGACATGGGTATAACCGGACTTCAGATCTGTATCCCAGGTTTCTGCATAGATATCACTTTCTGGCCTTGGTTCTGGCCAATCTGTAGACAAACGTATCATTGTCTGCTCAGAAAAGATTTCTTTTGAGAGTAGCCAGACAGCCTCCAACAGTTCGTTCAGAAAGCGCTGTCTGGTCCTTGTCAGATAACCCCCTGATTCTACCATTGCTTGCTCCCATGCTCGATATAATTCTCTCTGGTTTATCCCCTTTTTTAATAACACATTCCTTTGTCTCAGGGCCCTCATGTATACCTTCCAGTTCTCAAGATACCCCTGTTCCACGTGAAACATTGCCCAGTCAAGCCAGTGTCTTCTTTCTTTGGGGCTACCTGTTACCAGTGTTTGACTGTCCTGGGTTACCAGAACAACAGGAACGCCCCGGCTTTGCTCTGAGACTACAGAAACCTTGTTGCCATTATATCTAATGCTCGTTTGCCCATAACCCTTCTCCAGGGCGGTGCTAACACCCCCTTCTTGTTCATGTTGCAACCTTGCATATACCAGCAGTGTCTTTTGATTATGCTGGATAACATCTTGTATTTTTGGGGTTCTGAAGGATCTGCCTCTTGAAAGTAAAAAAATGGCTTCAAGAATCGCGGTCTTGCCGCTGGCATTTTTTCCAATGAGAAAATTGAGTCTGGGGCCGGGTGAAAGTTGTACTGATTCAAGGTTTCTAACCTGTTTTATCTGTAGCCACTCCATGTACATGGCTTTTACAATCGCATAGGCATCACGACATATTTACATCTGTTATCTTCTTCCGGCAACAAAAGACAGCTGCTATTTGGGTCCTTGACTGTAATGCGCACCTTTTTGGTTTTTATAATCGCCAGCGCATCGAGCAGGTAGGAAACGTTGAACCCAATCTCCATCTCCTGGCCATCATATTCTACCTCTACCTCTTCCTCCGCCTCTTCCTGTTCTGGATTATGCGCCAATGCCCTCAGTTTTCCCTTCTCAAGCAGTATCCTTACACCACGATATTTTTCGTTGGACAAAATAGAGGCCCTGGTCAAACTTTGTCTCAGTAGTTCTCTGTCTGCAAGGACGACCGACTTACCAATTTCCGGCACGACCCGATCATAATCAGGGAACTTCCCATCAACCAGTTTACTGGTGAAAACCAGATCAGAAAAAACCACGCGAATATGGTTGTTGCTGATCTTTACACTAACCTCTTCGTCCTTGTTTGCCAGATGTTTTATTAACTCCATTACTCCTTTTCTCGGAATAATAATTTGTGTTTTTTCTTTTACTTTCATAGGCATATCGATATCACACAGCGCTAGCCGGTGGCCATCTGTAGCAACCGCCCTGATCCCGTTCTGGCTCAACTCAAGTAATAAGCCATTAAGGTAATAGCGTACATCCTGTTGCGCCATGGAAAAGGCTGTTTTTTCCAATAAATCCTTCAGTGATTCTTGCGTTATTGCAAATTCTGCCGCGGTCTCTTGCATCTCGATAACGGGATACTCATGTGGCGGCAAGGAAGCAAGTGTAAATCGGCTCTTCCCGGATAAAATTTGGACACGTACTCCGGATATTGTTATCCGTATTGATGCGTCTTCAGGTAGTGCGCGGCAAATATCAAGTAATTTTCTTGCCGGCAGTGTGAGCTCTGCCTTCCCCTGTGTTTTAAGTTTGATTGACGAAACCAGCTCAACCTCCATGTCAGAAGCAGATATCTGCAATTGATCTGTTGTGATCGAGAGAAGAATATTGGCGAGGATAGGTAGCGGTTGCCTTCTTTCAACCACACCAATAACAATCTGCAAGATCGGGAGCAATCTGCTTCTTTCTATAATTAGTTCCATATAATACTCATAATGTATTTATTATTAGGGCAAAACTTATGTGTATATTAAATAATCACATATATTTC
>JBCKWF010000040.1:0-14589 GCA_038922895.1 Gammaproteobacteria bacterium | reverse complement strand
ATTCGCTCATCCGCAAAGCTTACGCCGCAAGCGGCGGGGAATTCAACCCGAAAAGCGATTAATTGTTATTGTCGTGAAGCTTGGGCAACGAAAGGATGTTTACCGCGGCGCCCTCTAGACCGTAGCCAGCCGTAATACCGGAAATCCAGAAATTAAAGTCGCCCGCAGGGCGACCTTCTACAGCGTTTGCATAAACTCCAGCATCTTCTTACGCTGGTTTTGATCGGGCAGGCGTCCCATTCCCGCGCGGGCGTTATCGAGCATGTGCCGCGCATCGCTGGTCGCGGGGATGGTGCAGGTAATCGCTTCGTTACCAAGGATCCACTTCAGCGTAAACTGTGCCCAGCTTTCACAATCGAATTCCTTTGCCCAGTCCGGTAAGGATTTATTGCGTACCTTGCTGAAATACCCACCGTCGGCGAATGGCCGATTCGCAATGATGGCCGCGCCTTTGCTGGCGGCGAGCGGGATCAGTACCTCGTCAGCACGGGGCTCCGTCAGTGAATAGTTCAGCTGCACAAAATCAATGCTGTTGGTCTTGCGCAGGAATTCTTCCAGACGTTCGAACTGACGATAGGTGTAGATGGTGACGCCGATATAGCGCACCTTACCGGCCTGTTTCCAGTCGGCCAGGTTTTGCCACTGGATGTCGAGGTCGTTCAGGTTATGCACCTGGTTCAGATCGAGTGGACTTTTTCCAAGTACCTGTTCGGACGTATCCATCTGATCAATGCCTGCCTGTTTTGACAACATCGGTATGCTCCACAGACTGATCTTGGTCGCCAGGAAAAGTTGTTGTTGCACAGGCAGCTCCTTGAACAACCGTCCTAGCACCGATTCTGCATCACTATAGGTCGGTGCGGTATCAACGAGAGTGCCACCCGCATCCAGCAATGTGGTCAGCACAGATTTCAGTTCATTGAATTCTTTTGCACTGACATTTTCAAAGGCGCCGGAGGTACCGAGACCGATGACAGGCAAGGCCTCACCGCTGACGGGGATAGGCCGGGTCATCATCTTTTGTTGTGCCGTGATGTTCATAGGTAACCCCAAGGCGATACTGCTGCCTGCTGCAAATTGAATAAACTGCCGGCGATTGAATGTAGTTTCGATCATGGCCTGCCTCCGAATTGATATTGACGATATCACAACTCACGTCGTTCCCGCGCACGACTCCATGGATGGAGTCGGTAGAGCGACGCAGGAGCCAAAGCCGAGACGGGAACCCAGTCATATAGACTTCCTTGCAAAACGCTTTAATTTGACTGGATTCCGGGCTCTGCTTACGCAGCCCCGGAATGACGACTGATACTTCAATTCTTTACTTTCAGGCACGGCAAGGCTGCCCATCACCCCTCACGCTGGCTTCCTGTCCACCTTATCATAGAAGTACACACCCACTGCCAGCAGTACTACCACCGCCTGCAACATCAGCGACTGGGCATTCGGATAAATGCCTAGCAACTCAATCGTCGGACCCGGTACCGGGCTGATCGATAATGTGCCTGCCTCCTGCAACGCGGCGATGCCCTTGCCGGCAAAGATGAACGCGAGTGTGACCAGCAGAATCGCGGTGGTGGAGAAGAACTGTTTCAACGGCAGGCGCATGCCGAACTTGTAGATAAGCCAGGTCGTCAGCGCAAGTAATACCAGGGCCAGCACTGCGCCGGACAATACCGAAGCATGCGCGTCCGCATTCACCTGCGCCCACAGTGCATGGTAGAACAGGATGATCTCGAATATCTCGCGATACACGGCAAGGAACGAGACCAGCGCAAGCGTCCACAGCGTGCGCTTCGTCAGTGCAGCCTTCACCTGGGATTGCAGGTACTGGGCCCAGCGTTTTGCATTGGCATTGCGGTGCATCCAGTAGCCGACATAGAGCAGGATTGCCGCAGCAAACAGTGCGGTATAACCTTCAGTCATCTCACGCGTGGCGCCGCTGATCGTAAATACGTATGCGGAAATGGCCCAGGTACCGATACCGGCAATGAGTGCGGCAATCCAGCCGACATGGACGAATTTGAGTGCATCCGCACGATCCGACTTGATCAGGAAGGTAATGATCGCTGCCAGTACGAGGATGATCTCAAGGCCCTCACGCAACAGAATGATCAGCGAAGCGGAGAATGCGACAGAGGGAGACAGGGATGCGCCGGCCAATGCTGCGGCGGATTCATCCAGCAAGGCTATCGCTTCGTCATATCTTGTCTGCAACTGATCAGGACTGACGCGCTGTGCAATCGCGTTGCGATAGGCCATCATCGCGCCTTCGGCACGCATCATTAATTCTGAATCAATATTGCTCAACGGTGCCTCGATCAATTCAAATCCTTCCAGATAGGCAGTCACGGCAGCGTCCTGGGCCTCACTCGTCTTGCCGTCCCTGTATAACTGCAGGCTGTTGCCAAGGAACTCACGGGACAACTGCAATGGATCAGACTTGCCGGAGAACAATAAATCAGGATTATGTCTGACCCAAGCCGCGAGCGCTTCTCCCTGCGGGTGCATCTGGCCCAGTTCTGCCGGTGACAAGGTCACCGCATCGATCAGGTTTAACGTATTCTGTTCCCAGGCGGTCGTACCCGATTGCAGCAATTGTTCATCTGCAAACAGACCGCCAACATAAAATGCCAGCGCCCAGCGATCCATATCTGACAGATCCGGTCTGGCCAGCATCGGCGTACCGCCGACACCGAGCGTAATCGTGTTGTACAGACCGAACAGGCTGCGCTGACGCGCCCTGTCCTTGTCATGGAAGTCCGTCGGTGCCGGTTCCATCCCCACCGCAGCGACGCCATCACCCATGCCGGTCTCACCGTGACAGGAGACGCAGTTTTCCGAGTAGAGCTGTTGCGCGCGGGCGAGATCAGGTATCCCCTTCGGCGTCAGCACAATATTGTAGTTCGTCATCAACAGCTCGCGGATCGTCTGGGTCAGTCCGGCAATGACGGACGGATCGGCCATCGCGGTGACCGCGCTTGCCAGTTGCTGTGAGAGTGTATTCAGTTCGGGCGATGCTGCGGTCTGTTCAAGCTGACTGATCTCGGTCTGGATGCGACCTGCAAACTCGCCCATTTCGGTATATTCGAATTCATTGACTACCTGGCCGTTTTCAACGGCGCCTGCATAGTCCACGCCCATGTAATCGACCAGTTGCAGCAGGGTCTGCACGTCCGCCTGCACCAGGCCAGTCAACACTAGACCTAAAACAAGACCAAGTACTCGTTTCATATACGCTTATACATCCAGTAGTTATAAAAACAGTCGATAAACCCGCTAAAATTGCATAAAACCGATCTTGATACAAATGTTGGTACAAATGAGAATCATTATTGATTGTATATGGGCAGGTCGATTAAATCCAGACCTTTTTGCCAAATATTTACTATCGTTGGACAGACGAATCAGCGCCGTAAACTCGATATGATTCATGGGGCTTGTCCACTTCGATTTACGCCCGGATTTTCGCCGTCGCTGTACGGATTTACGGTCCTTAATTTGTGGGAATTGTGACAAAAATATGGAGTTATGCCTGCTACAATTAATAATGTAGGTGGGCCGGTAGTATTTAAGCTGCAATTTTCCTACACTGGGGCTAATAGATACGCCTTATGGCGGGAGGAATGGAAGATGTCAAATTTCAGACTCACTAAATTACTGTTCAGTGCGGCCCTGGGTTTACCCGCTGCCGCTTTCGCACAATCATACCATGACTCCACCTCTATTGAGATACTCGCAGGCGATAATTCGCCGGCCCGCACCTGTTACCAGGATGCCAGTATTGCTGCGCGTATCCATTATACCTCGCGCAAGAGTCTCGCAAACTGTACCTACGCGCTCACCCGGACCGCGATGTCGCTGCGTGACCGCGCGGCCACGCTGGCCAATCGTGGAATCATCTATATGTCCCTGGAAGAGTATCGACTGGCGATTGAAGACTACCAGAAGGCAATCGCGCTGAAACCGGAGTTCGGTGAGTTAAATGTAAACATCGGGAATGTGTACTACCTGGGTGATGCATTTGACAAGGCAGTCACCGAATACACAACCGCGCTGGAAAAGAACACCAGCAAACCTCATGTCGCCCACTTTAACCGGGGCATGGCGTATGAGAATCTGAAGAACTATGCCAGCGCTGAAACAGACTACAAGACTGCGCTGGAAATAATGCCCGAATGGACTACCCCGCAAACCAAGCTGGCAGAACTGCAACTGAAAAAGAACCAACCTACGACGGGCACAAACGCACCTTAAAACCTGTGGCCGGGGTGTGGCGCTACTGCGCCTGTAGTTCCGTCTGCTTGCTCTCCAGTTCATTCCAGCGCTGCATCAGTTGCTCGAGTTCAGCCTCCTTGTGTGCGAGTTGCTCCAACTCGAGGCGCACGGTTTCATAAGACTGGTTATAAAACTGTTCTGCATGGGTCTGTTGATGCAGTTGCGCTATATCCTTCTCCACCGTACTGATTTTGTCCGGCAGGCCATCCAGTTCCAGCTGTAGCTTGTAACTTAATTTACCCTGTTTCCTGTCTTTGACGACCGGTAAATTAACACTATTGTCGCGGTTGGTATCCTTGCGATCCGCCTCCCTGTACGGGACCTGATCCTCCTGCAGCTGTTTGCCCTGCCGCATCCAGTCTGAATATCCGCCTGCGTAGCGCTGGATAGTGCCGCCCTGCTCGAACACCAATGTACTCGTGACGACGTTGTCCAGAAATTCACGGTCATGACTGACCACGATCAGCGTACCGCTGTACTCACATAAGCGCTGCTCCAGCACCTCCAGCGTTTCCACATCCAGGTCGTTGGTCGGCTCATCCAGTACCAGCAGGTTCGATGCCTGCGTAAACAGTTTTGCCAGAATAATCCGGTTACATTCGCCGCCCGACAGCACCTTGATCTTTGTCATCGCGCGTTTCGGACTGAACAGAAAACCTTTCAGATAACCGATCACATGGCGTTCCTTGCCGTCAATGCGGATATATTCGGATCCATCACCGATAATTTCCAGTACCGTACGTTCCGGATCCAGTTTTTCGCGCAGCTGATCAAAATAGGCGATCTGCAGATTGGTGCCCTGCTTGACTGTACCTGTCAAAGGCTCAATCTCACCGAGTAATATCCGCAGCAGCGTGCTCTTGCCGACGCCGTTATTGCCCACCAGACCGATGCGATCGCCGCGCTGGATCTTCAGCGACAATTTATTAAACAGTGGTGTACCGCCAAAACCATGGGTGACATTACGGATTTCAATGATCTTGCGACCGGACACCTCACCTTCTTCAATCTGGATTTGCGCCTTGTCCTGCGGTTTCACCCGCTGTGAATACTGCTCGCGCATCTTCTCCAGCGCACGGACCCTGCCCTCATTGCGTGTACGTCTGGCCTTGATCCCCTGCCGTACCCAGGTCTCTTCCTGTTCAAGCCGTTTATCAAACAGTGCATTCTGCCTCACCTCGTCCTCAAGCAACCTTTCCTTGTCGGACAGGTATTTCCGGTATGAACCGGGCCAGCTGCGCAACTGGCCCCGATCCAGTTCGAGTATGCGGGTTGCGAGTCTTTGCATGAATGCACGGTCGTGCGTGATAAACAGGATACTACCCTGAAAACCGAACGCCGTGTCTTCCAGCCACTGGATAGCACCGAGATCCAGATGGTTGGTCGGTTCATCCAGTAACAACAGTTCCGGCTGACTGATCAATGCCCTGCCGAGCGCGGCCCTGCGCTGCCAGCCACCGGACAGCTCGCCCAGTTGCCTGTCCGCAGGTAACTGCAATTCAGTCATAATCTGTTCAAGCTGGTTATCGATCTTCCAGCCACCCCCCTGTTCGATCAATTGCTGTAACGCATCCAGTTCACGCAGTGTGGCCTTGTCCTGACCACCGCCGGCGAGTTTGCTGTTGTACTGATCGATCCAGGACTTCAGTTTCGCCAGACCTCCGAGCACAAATTCGTGCACGGTTTGATCCAGTTGCTGCGGCAGGGTCTGCTGCAACTGGCTGATCCTCAGGTTGGTCTTGCTGTGGATCTTGCCTTCATCAGGCTGGATATCACCGCTGATGATATTGAATATGGTGGATTTCCCGGCGCCGTTACGGCCCATAAGGCAGACGCGTTCACCTGCATCCAGCGTGAATCCGGCCTTATGCAAGATGATCTGTTCACCAAACTCCAGTGAAACATCATCAAAATTCAGCAGTGCCATACAGCCCAGGTCCGGTTTAGTGTTTGCATCGGCGCGGATTCTACCACGGCTCTCCAAACTCCGGCGGTACAACGCAATACCTTATTTTGATGATGCGAGAGATAGTCTGTCATATTGAAATAAGCGTTCGCCTTCGCCCAGGACTGGCTCCCCGACGGAGAAATCGATCAGCCGTCATATAAAGGAACGGCCTCGAAAGAGGTAAGCTGGTATGGGGAGGAGCGCATGGATGCGCGTGACGCTTACATGGATGTAAGCGGTAGAGCGACTCATGGAGACCAAGCCGAGCAGCCAGTCTAATTTACCTGATTAGTTACATACCTCAGCCGTCCGAATAGCAGTTTCAGGCCATGGGACGGTAGTTGCCGCAGCGCGAACGAGGCGTTTGAGGATGGTACCAAGATCGAAACGGCGGTTGAAACGGTACTGAAACTCGGACAGGTAACGATCTGCGTATTTACGGAAGTCGAAGGCATAGTAGGTCCCATTGATGGCTGTTTTCAGGTTGCCCAGCACGGGATTCACGGCGCGGAATGCCGGGTGTTGCGCCGCTTCCCGTCCGGTGCCGCCGTTCATAATAATGGCAGAGTGCGTAGCGCCGCAGGCGGTTACGCCCCGGAAGCAGCCCAGGCCGTCGGACAGCGCCTGGGCGGAAGACGCCAGGGCCTTCTTGGCCCAGGCTTCGACGGCCTCTTTGGTGAACGGGATGCGGGCGAAGCAAGCTACGACCGGCTTTCCGTCCTCTGTGGTTTGTACAGCAGCGATGAAGGAGACCTTGTTTTCGGAGCCCCGACCGCGTTTACCCGGGCGTTCGCCGCCCAGGTAGGCGTCATCAATTTCGACGCGCCCTTCGAGGACGCGAGAGGATTCGCGCTCAGTCATGACTTGCAGCAGCTTGAGCTTCATCAGCCAGGCGGTCTTGTAGCTCACGCCCAGATGGCGCATGAGTTCCAGCGCGGCGACGTTATTCTTCGCCTGGGTCAGCAGGTGCATTGCCAGAAACCAGAGCGTCAGCGGCAGTTTCGTCGCTTGGAAGATCGTACCGGCGATGACAGTCGTCTGGTATCGGCACGCTTGGCACTGCCAGTGCTGCCGACCTTCGCGGACGAAGGTGCTGTGATGGGTTTCCCCGCAATGCGGGCAGACAAAGCCAGCAGGCCAGCGCGACGCCACCAGTGCCGCGTGGCACTGTTCCACCGTTCCGTAATGCTTCAGAAACTCAGCCATTGATAGACCCTTTTGAAACTGAACTCGGTTCATTGCCATGACGCATCTCCTTAGTTTAGATGCGTTCATTATCGCTTCACAAGTGGCTCACTACATGAGCCTGTGCCACTGCCTGGCCAAATATAGCTGAGGCATGTAACTAATCAGGCTAATTTAAGCGTTGTACAGTATTAATGTCGCTTACTGCGTGGTTGCTTTACTGGGTTCCCGCATGTGCGGGAACCCAGTAAGTAGTATCCAGAATCTTTGCTACACCTCACCCCTCACTCCTCACCCCTCACTGTTTAAATGCAGCAAATACCCGAGTGTTTCTATCGGCAATATACTTGACTAATTTAGTAGGGTATGCCAACATCATCACCCCGTTCTGGTCACCATTTACAGGAAATTCCGGTATGAAATTGACTACAAAAGGCCGTTACGCCGTTACCGCGATGCTGGATCTCGCGCTGCATTATGATCAGAGTCCGATTAATCTGGCTGATATTTCCGCACGCCAGGCTATTTCGCTGTCCTATCTGGAGCAATTGTTTTCACGCCTGCGCAAACATGGCCTGGTTGATAGCGCCCGTGGTCCCGGCGGTGGTTACAAGCTTGCCAGAACAGCAGGTAATATTTCGATTGCCGAGGTTATTCATGCGGTGGACGAATCCGTTGATATGACGCGCTGCGGTGATCAGAAAAACTGTCAGGGAGATGATCGCTGCCTGACCCATGATCTGTGGGAAGACCTGAGTAACCAGATCACCGGGTTCCTGTCCGGCGTATCGCTGGCTGATCTGGTAAACCGACGTACGGTAAAGGCAGTCTCGCAACGACAGGATGCGATTCGAATTCATCTGGTGCAGTAAGGAAACAATGGAACCTATCATGGAAAAAATCGCTATCACACTGACAGCCCGCGCCGCAAATCACGTAAAACGTTTTCTTGAAAAACAGGGCGCGGTGGCCGGCCTGCGTCTGGCAGTGAAACCAACCGGTTGTTCCGGTTATCAGTATGTCGTCAAGGCTGCGGAGAATACCACTGCTACGGACCAGGTATTCCAGTCGCGCGGGATCAGTATTGTTATCGACGCAAACAGCCTGCCGATGCTGGAGGGCACTGAACTGGATTATGTCCGCGAAGGAGTGAATGAAGGGTTCCGCTTCAAAAATCCGAATGTGGACCAGGCCTGTGGCTGCGGGGAGAGCTTTACCCCGAAACAGACCAGCCACTGAGTTGCTGCAATCACCTGACGGGAAACAAGCACGATGAAAGTACAACCGAACGAACTCGAACAGCTGATCAACAAGGAATACCAGCATGGTTTTGTCACCGATATTGATTCGGATACGCTGGCACCGGGCCTGAATGAAGATGTGATCAGACTGATATCGGCGCGCAAACAGGAACCGGAATGGTTACTGGAGTGGCGCCTGAAGGCGTACCGGCACTGGCTGACCATGCGTGAACCGGAATGGGCATTTGTGCACTACCCGCCTATCGATTACCAGGGCATCTCCTATTATTCCGCACCGCGTTCAAAAAAGGACGGTCCGCAGAGCCTGGATGAAGTGGATCCCAAACTGCTGGAAACCTACAAAAAATTGGGCATCCCGCTGCATGAACAAAAAATGCTCGCTGGTGTCGCGGTCGATGCCGTGTTTGACAGCGTCTCGGTCGCAACCACGTTCAAGAAAAAACTGTATGAGGCCGGGGTCATTTTCTGCCCGTTTTCGGAGGCAGTGAAAGAACATCCGGACCTGGTCAAGCAATATCTGGGTTCGGTCGTACCTGCGGCTGACAATTATTTTGCCGCACTGAACTCCGCCGTGTTTACCGACGGCTCGTTCGTGTATATACCGAAAGGTACACGCTGCCCGATGGAGTTGTCGACCTACTTCCGTATTAATGCGGCAAATACCGGACAATTTGAACGTACGCTGATCATTGCCGATGCCGGCAGTTATGTCAGTTATCTGGAAGGCTGCACGGCACCGATGCGGGACGAAAACCAGTTGCATGCTGCCGTGGTCGAACTGGTTGCGCTCGATAATGCCTCGATCAAATACTCGACTGTGCAGAACTGGTATCCCGGTGATGAAAATGGCGTCGGTGGTATCTATAACTTTGTGACCAAACGCGGCGACTGCCGCGGTGTCAATTCGCGTATATCCTGGACCCAGGTTGAGACGGGCTCTGCTATTACCTGGAAATATCCCAGCTGTTTGCTGCGTGGTGATAATTCCGTCGGCGAATTTTATTCGGTCGCTGTAACCGGTAATTACCAGCAGGCGGACACCGGCACGAAAATGATCCACATCGGTAAAAATACCAGCAGCACCATCATCTCGAAAGGTATCTCTACCGGGCATGGCCAGAATTCCTATCGCGGTCTGGTGAAAATCAGCAAGCATGCAGACAACGCCCGCAATTATACCCAGTGTGACTCCTTATTAATAGGAGACAAGTGTAGTGCGCATACCTTTCCGTATGTGGAGGCCCGCAATGCCACTGCCGTGGTTGAACATGAGGCCACGACATCAAAGATCGGCGACGACCAGTTGTTTTATTGCCGCCAGCGCGGCATCTCGAAGGAAGATGCGGTCAATATGATCGTGAACGGTTTTTGCAAACAGGTATTCCGTGAGCTGCCGATGGAGTTCGCCGTTGAGGCCCAGAAGCTGATGAATATTACGCTGGAAGGAACAGTTGGGTGACAACTCGTTAATAGTTAATGGAATAGTTGCTGGCCGCCAATAACCATTAACTAATAACCAGTAATGTAACTTAAAGGATTGTAAAAATGTTAAGCATTAAAAATTTACAGGTACAGATCGACAACAAGAAGATCCTGAACGGAATCAATCTGGAGGTCCGGCCTGGTGAGGTACACGCGATCATGGGGCCGAACGGCTCAGGTAAAAGTACGCTCGCCAATGTACTCGCCGGTCGTGATGGCTATGAGATTACCAGTGGCAGTGTCAGCTATATGGGCAAGGACCTGTTGCAGATGCCGCCGGAACAACGCGCATGCGAAGGTGTGTTTCTGGCGTTTCAGTATCCGGTCGAGATCCCCGGCGTAAACAATGTCTACCTGCTGAAGGCCGGTATTAATGCAATCCGCAAATACCAGGGCCTGGCCGAGCTGGATGCGATCGAGTTTCTGGCACTGGTCAAACAAAAACTGAAACTGGTGCACATGAATGAAGATCTGTTGAGCCGTTCTGTAAATGAAGGGTTCTCTGGCGGAGAAAAGAAACGCAATGAAATATTCCAGATGGCAATCCTGGAACCGAAACTTGCAATACTGGACGAAACTGATTCAGGCCTGGACATCGACGCGTTACGTATCGTGGCCGAAGGTGTGAACAGCCTGCGCACCCAGGATCGTTCTATCATTATGGTCACCCATTATCAACGTCTTCTCGACTATATCGTACCTGACCGCGTGCATGTACTGTCCGGCGGCAAGATCCTGCGCTCTGGCGATCGTGCACTGGCACTCGAGCTGGAAAAACGCGGTTATGACTGGATAACAGAACAGGCCGCTACTGTATGAACCGGGACCCGGTAGAAAATTATCTTTCGCAGTATAAGGTCAACCCTGCGGTGTCCCGGTTGGCCTGGCTGGTGCAACAGCAGTCCGACGCTATTGCACAGATCCGCAGGAATGGTTTTCCAACCCGCCGGCAGGAAGAATGGAAATACACGGATGTGCAACCGATCCTGAAACAGGATTTCAACTTTTCCGCAGATCCCGTTACCGCTATCAGCAACGAACCGGCCCCTATCGAGGGCCTGGATTGCTACCGTCTGGTCTTCATGAACGGCCGGCTCATCTATGGCGATGCCGTTGCAGGGCATGGGATCGTGATCAAGACGCTGCATCAGGCCATCGCGAGTGACGACAGCCGGCTGCGGGCACATTTGAACCGTCACGCTACACCGGGCAAGAACACGTTTGTCGATCTGAACACCGTGTTCATGCAGGATGGCTGCGTGATCAGTCTGGCCCACAATGCCGTGCTGGACAAACCATTGCAGCTGGTTTATTGCTCGGACGGTAAGACCGGCCCGGTCGCCAGCAGTCCGCGTAACCTGATCCTGCTCGGTAAGCATGCACGTGCGACCGTGATTGAGAACTATATGGGTTCAGACACGGCCGAATATTTTACCAATACGATTACTGAAATCAGCCTGGACCACGGCGCAGAACTTGAACATTACAAATTGCAACAGGAAGGCGCGCAGGCGTTTCACATCGGCAACGTCCAGGTCGAGCAGAAACAGGCCAGCCGGTTCGTTTCCCATTCAATTTCGCTCGGCGGCAAGCTGGTGCGCAATGATATTGATGTCAGACTGACAGAGCCAGGCGCGGAGACCGTACTGAACGGCCTGTATGTGGCAGGCCAGAGTCAGCATGTAGACAATCATACCCGCATTGATCATCTCTGCCCGCACACGAGCAGCTCGGAGACTTACCGGGGTATACTGTCCGGCCGGGCCCGTGCCGTCTTTAACGGCAAGGTGATCGTGCACAAGGACGCACAAAAAACCAACGCGCATCAATCCAACGCAAATCTGCTGCTGTCCAGCGAGGCCGAGATCGATACAAAACCGGAGTTACAGATCCATGCCGATGATGTGAAATGCAGTCACGGTGCCACTGTCGGACAGCTGGATAAAAACATGCTGTACTACCTGCGCACCCGGGCCATACCTGAAGACCTGGCCCGCAGCCTGCTCACGTTTGCCTTTGCCGGTGATGTGATCAGACGCATGGGTCTGGCACCAATACGCCAGTTGTTACAGGAACGCGTGGTCGGTCAATTACCGGATGCGGATACGATAAGGGAATTCATCCGATGAAGGCAGATACCGCTAACGTCAGGTCTGGCCTTGCCCGATCAGCATTTGATGTAGAAAAAATCCGTGCTGATTTCCCCGTACTGTCACGCAAGGTGCACGGCCATCCGCTGGTCTATCTGGACAATGCCGCCACCTCACAGAAACCGCTGCAGGTAATCGCAACGCTGGACCGCTATTATCGTGACTACAATGCGAACATACATCGTGGCGTCCATACTCTCAGCGAAGAGGCCACTGCTGCCTATGAAGGCGCACGCGGTAAAATCAGGGCATTTATTAATGCCACGTCTGACAAGGAGATTATTCTTACCAGCGGCACTACCGAATCTATAAACCTGGTCGCGCAAGCGTATGGTCGATCAACACTGAAGGCTGAAGAGGAAATCATCATCTCCGCGATGGAACACCATTCGAATATCGTGCCCTGGCAGATCCTGTGCGAACAGACCGGTGCCGTGCTCAAGGTCGTCCCGATCAATGATGCCGGCGAATTTATTTTTGAGAAATTTGAACAGCTGCTCGGACCGCGCACCAGACTGGTTGCGATCGGGCATATTTCCAATGCGCTAGGCACGATTAACCCGGTCAAACAAATCATTGAGCTGGCACACAAGCACAACGCAAAGGTACTGATCGACGGTGCGCAGGCGGTACCGCATTGCGCGGTGGACGTACAGGCACTCGATTGTGATTTTTACTGCTTTTCCGGACACAAACTGTTCGGGCCGACCGGCACCGGTGTACTGTACGGCAAGCGTGCATTACTGGAGGCCATGCCACCCTGGAAAGGTGGTGGTGACATGATCCGCACAGTCAGCTTCGAGAAAACCAGTTATAACGACCTGCCCTACAAGTTTGAGGCAGGCACCCCGCATATCGCCGGGGTTATCGGTCTGGGTGCAGCAATTGACTATGTGAATACTATCGGCATGCACGCGATCAGCGAATATGAGGCCGAGCTGCTCGAATATGCAACTGCTGCTGCGTCCGGGATCAAGGGCCTGCGCATCATCGGTACCGCGAAACACAAGGCCGGCATACTTTCATTTGTCATGGACGGGATCCATCCGCACGATCTCGGCACCATCCTCGATCATCATGGTGTTGCCATCCGTACCGGACATCATTGCGCGATGCCGGTGATGGACCGGTTTAGAATCCCGGCCACCGCGCGTGCGTCCTTCGCCATGTACAACACCCGCCAGGAAGTCGACAAATTTATACAGGCAGTCGAAGCGGCCAAGCAGGTATTCAACTGATGTTTGATCTGAAACAACTTTATCAGGACGTGATTGTCGACCATAACCGCAGCCCGCGTAATTTCGGCACTATCGAACATGCCGATTGGAAACTGGAAGGTTTCAATCCGCTGTGCGGAGACCGGCTTACCCTCTATGTAAACATGGACGGTGACACGATCCGTGATATCCGCTTCGACGGTTCTGGCTGCGCCATTTCCGTGGCCTCGGCCTCACTGATGACAGAGGCAATCAAAGGCAAGACCGTTAAACAGGCGAAACAGACCTTCAATGATTTTCATCACCTGCTGACCGCAGAAGACGCCGAGCCGGACCTGGAACGGTTCGGCAAACTGGCGGCACTGGCAGGGGTAAGGGAGTATCCGTCACGGGTAAAATGCGCCAGCCTGTGCTGGCATACCTTGCACGCCATCATAGACGGTAATGCTACTGCGGTATCGACAGAGTAATCATGGACAGGGAAATGATCAGCATTACTCGTGATGTGGACGCCATCCTGATTCCGGCGGGCACACCGATTACGCTGCCGAAAGACAGCTCTGTCTATATCACCCAGGCGCTGGGCGGCAATTACACAGTCAATGTGAACGGCAACCTTGTACAGATTGCCGCACAGAATGCCGATGCGCTCGGCATGGATACCCCTGCACCCCTGCAGGGCAAACCGGGGACAGAGGACAACGGTGAAGTCGATGAGGACCTGTTGTGGTTGCAATTGCGTACCTGCTACGACCCGGAGATCCCGGTCAACATGGTCGACCTCGGTCTGATCTATAACTGCAAGGTTAAAAAACTGGAAGACGGTGGCAATCGGGTCGATATCCTGATGACACTGACCGCTCCCGGGTGTGGAATGGGTGACTTCCTCGCCTCAGACGTAAAACAGAAGGTAGCGATGGTACCGAATGTGACCGAGGTCAACATCGAACTGACATTTGACCCGCCATGGAGTCAGGACATGATGTCTGACGCGGCCAGGTTGCAGACGGGGATGTACTATTAAGCAGCCTGCGAACAAAGGACAAGACATTGAGTAAGGGCGGATA
>JBCKWF010000039.1:0-14850 GCA_038922895.1 Gammaproteobacteria bacterium | reverse complement strand
GGGTAAGGCATTATCCACTGCTCGTGAGTTTAGGCCGACAGTGGTGTCTAAGGGAGCTTTGGGATCCTGATAATAACTCTCCTCCTCAGTGGACGGTTACAGTAAAAACACCTATCCTCACTAGTGCCTTTAACCTTAACGGTGATTTTCTGAATCTATCAGTCAAGGAGAAGGTAGGCTTAGGTTTTGATTTAAGTCAAAGTATACCCGCACAAATTAATTATGCTGAAACCTTACTAAAAGAACGGCAAGCAGCACTGATCGCCGAAGGCAAATTAGAAAAAGTAAAGGGTCCGGGGAAGAAATCGCCTGATTTCAGTTTTTACCTTCGTGTTTTAGATGCATGGTTGCCAGATAAGACCATTACAAAGTCCATGGCATGTGATCTCATGCAATCTGAGGGTAGGGGAAGCGAGCAAAAGGATCTCATTCAAGTAGTGAAATCTGCCAAGGCAAACGCTAAACTTTATATGCAAGGTGGATATAAGAAACTTCTGTTGAAGCCCCCGAAACCCTGACTCACTAATACAAATTACTTTTATAGGTTTTATAAATATTTATAAAACTACCCCGCTCTAAATTGACCCACCCCAACACTCCTGTAGCATCCGCAACACCCTGCAATTAGTGCGGAAAACTGGAGACTCAACATGACAATAAAATATCGTACGAACCTAATCACTGTAACGGACTGGAACAAATTTCATACGTGGCCACCAAAAGGAGGGCTCAGGCACTTAATTTTTAATGCAAAAACGAATGGGTTCAGTACGGTAATTAAGCGATGTGGGCGTCGCGTGCTGATTGATGAGCAGGCATTTTTTGACTGGGTAGAACAGCAGAACAAGGAATCAATTGTATGAGTATAAATGCATTAGCTTGGGCGTTTGATCAACAAGGCCTAACACCCTCTGAAAAACTTGTACTGATTGTCCTGGCGGATAGTACAGGCCCTGGCGATGATCCAAGTGAATGCTGGGTGAGTCTGCTGGGTGTGGCGAAGAACTGTAATCTGTCAGAAAAGGCAGTAAACAACATAATCAACCGGCTAATTAAAAAAGGCTCTCTTGCTAGATATGATTGTGAATACCCAGGTGGTGCTACCAATTGTAGGGGGGAATTAATGTGCGGTTTTACGTTGCTTTTTACTGGAAGTAAGCAGGTGGGTAAGCTGAAATGAGCTTCAAGGCATCAAAGTGGGCGTATGGTCTACAAGGTCTAACACCATCTGAGAAAAGTGTACTGCTTGCCCTTGCCTTCCGTGCCGATGAATATGATAAGTGTTTTCCTGGGCAGACGTTACTGGCAAAGGATACATCTCTGCATAGGGTAACAATCAGCAATATTTTGAATAAGCTGGTAGATGATGGATTCATTACGTCCAGAAAGAGAAAAAAGAACGGATTGCAGAAATCTAATGAGTACCATTTGAATGTAGATATTATCATTACCAAGTGTAGTCCCACGCTACATCTAGATGTAGCCCCAGACTACATATCATGTAGCCCCACACTACATGACTATGTAGCCCCAGACTACATGACATGTAGTCCCACGCTGCACTATGAAACATCAATAGAAACATCAGTTGAATCATCAGTTGAATCATCAGTGGCAAAGACTTCGTCTTTGCTGAAGAACAATATGGATTTTTCTCTAGAGACAAAAGAGAAGGAAAAAGAAGAAAAGGAAAAAAAGGAAGGAGAGAAAGAAGAGGAAAAGAATATGAGTTTTAGTAAAGACGTAGATCAGATTTTGAAGAGTCATAGCGAGAAGCCGAAAGTTAACCCCGAACAGGCAATAGCATCCTGTAAAATGAAGAATGGTATTTACTCTGGACAGGCGTTGGGTAAACTGTGGGAGAGTTTAAGAATCTATCATTTGAGTGAAGTAAACGTCAAAGCACTGACAGGCAAAAATTGTAACCAGCTAAAGATGGCAGGTAAGGCCGCTGGAGATGCCATACGAGAGATTATCAATGTTTGCATGTGGGATTGGGTAGGGTACGTAATTTACGTGCGTGAGGTGACGGATAAAGCAGGTAAGCCTGAATTGCCTGACGTGGGATACTTCCTTACCCACATACAAGAGGCACATAACTTTTATGTTCTCCAGAAGGGTAAGAAAGTCCACGTCCAATCAATTGCACAGCCCCTAATTCATAAATTATTTAACAAGGGGTTACTCCCAAAAGTGGAAAAGGAAAAGCAGATGAGCAATGAAGACTTGGTTAAACTGTTTGAGGATATGTAACATGGATTTCGTCACACAAGCCTATAGCAGTAACGTATTGCAGAAAGAGACCCACGGTTTGCTAGTTGCTAATGTTGAGCAGTATGTGAGAAGTTGAGCGGGCGGTTGAGTGGGGAAGTAGAAGGGAAAGTACTCACCATACTAATAGCAGATTCTAGGGTGAGTAGTAAGGGGAGTACATAGGGGATTATCACTACACATAGTGATACTGGTCGCAGAGATGAATGGACATTTTGTAATATTTTTTATGGAACTTCCCACGAAAGGCTTTGAAAGTCGCGGGTCGCACTTCGAAGTGCAACGCCAAACGGTGGTTTTGTGTGGCGTACCGCCTTGCCGAAGAATACCTCAAACAGGAATCCTGTGTCCCAGCACTACGTAGTGTCCAGCAACGTTGTATTAATGGCGTGCTATGCGCGTACTGGTAAGAAAACTAAGGGCGTGCCAGTAGAGTGCAGGTTTAACAGGTTGAATACTGTCCTTCTAACGCCCTTTATCTTCGTTATGCGGGCATAAGCCATGGACACGCTGCTTTGGTGGTGTGTGTGGGGGGGTGTCCTGGCTACCACGGCACGGCCTGGGTTTGCACTATGGCTTGAGTTATTTTTTTCATTACTAAATGTTACTATTTTAGTATCCACTATGCTGTCCCTTCTACAATGCCCGAAAATTGGTTGTCATGTACGCCATTTGGGTGGGTGAAAACTGTAATATGTATTCCACCTTGACTGACAATTTGACTGGGTTCTTCTTTCGATAAAAATATCGGGGTTATTCTGAACTAGGGTAAGCAGGGTTTAACGCAGTGTTGAATATATGTGGTGTGTCTGGGACAGCTTTTACAAAATACTGGTTTGTCCTGAATAGGCGAGGACGCCTACATCCCCTTGAAATACAAATGGTTAGCTCTGCCACCCACCTGTCCCACAAAAACAAAGCGACATAAAAAGGGACAATCCTGTTTTCGCTAGTATTACCATTAAATTACAAACACCAACAGATCCACTATTCCAATCTCGAAAGCGTCAGCATACAAGTGCTGCCAGGTTTGTTAAATTCGAGCATAAAACCCTATAAATAATGTAACTCTTTTGATTTTAATGTTACGATAAGTTATCGTTATATATCAAGGAGTTACATATGAATAGTCCTTCTTTTCTACCTCCTCACTCTTCAATCATCCGCCTCCCTTCAGAGGATGGTAGTTTTTACCTCATAGACCGAAAAACCAAAACCTGCACATGCCTCCTCTTCCGGCAAACCAGCGCGTGTAAACACCTCGAAGCGGTAGGTATATATTCCAGAACCAAAAATCCAGCCAAACTATCCGCGAAACCCAATTTCTATCAAGCACTGTCCGGTCTGGTGAAAGGCATTAGACTGCGGGATATTGATGAAGCAACCCATTGGCTTAGCTATTCCTGGTCGTTTCGCGAGCGATTAAATGGGGCGCAGTTCCGGATTGTTAGGAGGCTCTTAATTGGGTCAGCTGAGGACGGTCATTCATTGGCGGTCATGGAGCAGGTGTCCGATAACTTTCTCCCCCTACTAAGTAAAGATATTGAATTCGCCCGGGTCGTAGCCGAGCTGGTACGGATATGTAAGGTACCAAACTGGTGGATGCCCGATACGGGAGGACACGATTATATCTACTACGGCATGTTGGGTTCAAGGAAGCTTCTTTACGACCTCTCACCCTTCCCGCTAGAAACCTGCCTACAGAATTTAGAAAAGGCAATTCTCCAGCAGAATATGACCGATTCCCTGTACTGGGTTACTAAGGCGCATGCATGCACTGGCAAAGCTGGAAGTGTCATCGCTCATACTTTGCTTGATTTCGCATTACGCTATGACAACAAGCCTGCCTTACGCCTCATGCAGAACATTTACCTTCGGCATGCGAAAGCATTAAGCAACGACACCAATTTTACCTCTCAGGCCGTTTGGCTTCTTGCGGGTGGGGAATGCCCGGTGCTTGATCAAATTGAGATTGTCACCAAGGACGAGGTCAACGCCCTAATCGAGAGGGTGAATTCCGCTGCACCGCACATTATCCCAGGATGGTGCTGCGATGGTGTGCACTGTGCTGGCAACGATATTCGCTATGCCGGAATGTGTGACAGAATGTATGCGGTCTGTAATCAGTACAATTATTACAACAGGATGAGCCCAGATGACCCGTGGCTAGAAGACAAGTTCTATTGCCTGGACGGATTGCAGGTTGCCAATGCTTAACGTCAGCGCATTCCTAACCACCGATAACATTCAATTATCGCAGCCTATAACTGGCGATTATCAAGTGACTGAGGTTGCTATAAATGCGCTTAACTACACAGAAGCTGATGCTTGTTTGCACTCAAGTGGAAATAATTCAGATGTCGAAAAATACCTTCACGCTGCCCTCTCGGAAAATACTCGCAGGGGATATCAGGCAGACCTAGCCCACTTCATTGCTTGGGGTGGAAGCACCCCCGCAACCCCGGAGGCGGTGAGTCAGTATCTGGCCGCCCATGTTGGAACGCTCTCGCCAGCCACTCTGAATCGACGGTTGGTTGCTATAGGGCGGGCACACACTTCCCAGGGGTTGATAACCCCTACCAAATCTGATTTAGTAAAAACTACCTTGCGTGGGATACGCCGTACTGTTGGTACAGCGCAACGGCAAGTAGCCCCTGCCGTGAAAGAATATCTTTTAGCTATGGTGGAGGGTTTGAACAAGATTAAGGGCACTCGTGACAAAGCCTTGCTTCTGGTTGGATTCGCGGGGGCCTTCCGCAGGTCAGAGCTAGTCTCCATCGAATACAGAGACATCGAGTTTGCTGACAAAGGATTGGTAGTGAATCTTCGCCGATCAAAAACCGATCAGGATGGGCAAGGTAGAAAAGTAGCCATTCCTTATGCGCGTGGGGCAACATGCCCTGTCCAAGCACTCAAGCAATGGTTGGAAGTAAGTGGAATTGTTGAAGGCCCGATATTCAGGCCATTAACCCGGCACGGGAAGATATTATCTAGCACTCTATCAGCTCAGGCAGTTGCTGAAATCGTTAAGCAGCGCGCAAAAGCTATAGGTCTCGACCCCAAGAAATACTCAGGCCACAGCCTGCGGGCAGGGCTTGTCACCTCTGCTGCCCAAGCCGGGATTAGTAGCTGGAAAATCCGTCAGCAAACAGGGCACAAGTCTGACGCGATGCTGGAAAGATATATCCGTGAGGCAAACATCTTCGTGGATAACGCGGCTGGTGTGTTATGAGAAAGGCCGTCATGGACTATGCAAGCCTTTCGGATGCTGACCTACTAGCAAAACTCATCGGGGTTAATCAGTCCCGCACCCTCTATCGTGGTTCCCTTCAACCGCTATTTGCCGCAATTCCTGAGAAGGGAAAAACACATCCGAAATGTGCCGTGGCACGGGAGCTTGTGAAACGACTGTTGCATGAAGACTTACAACGTGGTGATGCGCTCAATTCACCCGGCGCAGTTCGTGATTATTTGAAGCTGATGATGAATGGACTGGAGCATGAAGTGTTCATGGTGATTTTCTTGGATGCCCAACATCGTGTCATCGCCAGTGAGGAAATGTTCAGGGGGACGCTGACACAGGCAAGTGTGTATCCAAGGG
The DNA here is from genome assembly GCA_038922895.1 of Gammaproteobacteria bacterium. Taxonomy (GTDB): domain Bacteria; phylum Pseudomonadota; class Gammaproteobacteria; order Eutrophobiales; family Eutrophobiaceae; genus Eutrophobius. The sequence continues at coordinate 8,978 of JBCKWF010000039.1, read as the reverse complement.
AGGTGGTAAAGGCCACACTCAGGCATAACGCCGCTGCACTGATATTTGCTCACAACCACCCAAGTGGAGTGGCGGAACCCAGCCAGTCAGATCGGCTGCTTACTGATGCGCTGAAACAAGCACTATCGCTGGTAGATGTTCGTGTGCTGGATCACTTCATTGTGGCGGGAAATCAAACGCTGAGTTTTGCTGAGCGTGGGCTGATATGAAACCGAGCAGTGAAATCAATTGCACTGGACAGCAATTGCAATTTCGTTCCGTGAAATTAATTGCACAAGCAGCAAAACGGCGGCAAGGGTGCGCTAACACCCAAACCGCCTGACCATCAACCTACAGAGGAGTAAGAAAATGGCTAAAGTTAATAGTAGCAGGGATGTGTACAGCCGTATATTTCACAAAATCAGGGAGGTCGTGCCAGACCTGCTCACCATCGAGGAGAGTGGCAAGTCCGAAGTGGAAGGCTATATGGATTTGAATCTGGACATCCTGCACCGCCGACCAGACCGCATCATCATCGCCCTGTCGCATTACTACCGTCACCCGTCCGGTGACATGATCCCAGACCCGGATATGGAAATAGCCATGTATCCCCAGCGTCAAGCGGCGGAAGCACTGACCTATCAAGACTGTTACAGTTATCGCAGGGTGTGCGGTGAAGGCAATGCAACGATAGACATTCGTGCCAAGCGCGACCTGAATCGATTCCTGAACCAATGGCTGACCAACCTGATAGCACAGGGCCATCGTATTACCCCAGAATCGGATGATAACCCCTGATTACCCTGGCTCAGATGCGCTACGCTTGCGGGAGTGTCCCAGGCCAAGGCTTTGCGACTTAACTCCTTACATTCTCCGCATAGAGGTTTCACACCGGTACCGATCCACCACTGCTGTTTTTTAATATTGTTGCCGTTTTTACACCTAATATTGTTGTGATAAACTGCCTGCCTAACTGAATACCACGCTGCTGGTTTTATTGATTTTATTATCATAACCCCACCTTTAGGATTAATACTGTAATCCTCCCTTTAGGATTAATACTGCATTATTATTAATCATATCGCCTCACTCACTACAGGCAAACAGATAGGCACGATACGACAGCCCAGGATGCTTTTACAGTAGTGGCAACAGTGGTGCTAGGTACTAATCGGCAGGACGTGACGTGGTACTCAATAGTGCTAGGTACTAATCGGCAGGACGTGACGTGGTACTCAATAGTGCTAGGTACTAATCGGCAGGACGTGATGCAGTACTCAATAATGTAGTATTAAGGGCGTGCCATGAGCTACGGCACACCGGATCAGGTATACCGAACAGCGAGCGGAGGCGGAGCAAAGATTGTGGACAAATACAGTAAGCCAGAAAAAAACAACCGGCACATAGGTAATATCCGATGCCCTGACACGATGTCGGGCCGATGCCAGTTGCACTTCCTCGAGTGTGCCGGGCAAGACATACTCAAAACCATAGTCATGTCCAGTCTTCTCGATAATTGCGCGCTGCAACGAATTTATCATGATATAAATCCCTTGAGATGGTCACCAGTTCCCGATAAACGAATCCCGCAAGGTCTTCAGGGAAGCGGGCAGTATCCTGTCGCAGGTGATGCCGAGATATGTCGCAGCACGTGTGGTCCCGACATACAGATATTTGTCAAATAGGTCAGGCATCCTGGCCGCCAAACTATCGATCCCCACGAAGAATACCGCTTCGAACTCTAGTCCCTTGATATGCTGCACATCAAATACGCGGACATCGGTGTCATCACCCAGGGCCTGTCCTCCATGGCAGGGAACAGCTTTCAGGCTGATCTCTTCCAGCAGCGTATTCAATGCCTCCGCGACAGGTACCACCTGGTCCTCTGAGTTCACTAGCACGGCCACAGTAGGCATTCGGCGAGAGGTCTTTTCCACCTCATTAATCCGTTCATATAACCATTGTGCGGTATCAGAAATATCGGACGAGTTTTCAAGCAAGACCGGCGATACCCCATCATGTACTGAATCTTTGGGTAAGTTACCCAATGTAGAAAGGTCTCCATTCGTAACTTCAAGCAGCTTGCGGGCAAAGTCATTCAACTTTCGGCTCTGGCGGTACACAGTAGTAATGAAATGTTTCTTAATCCTGTCGGAAACCCATTTCACCTGCTCCATCCTGCGTATGCCATGCCCCGTCACACGCTGGTTGAAATCGCCACAGGCAAAAAATGAATGGGTCTTCAGGTGGGTAAGGCTTTCCATACAGGCAAGTTGCAACGGCGAGAAGTCCGTCGCCTCGTCAACCAGAATTTGGTTCTTGAATTTGCTGGCAATGTTCGCCAGCAGATAAAAGCGTTGTTCACTCAGGTTACGCGACACAAAACCTTGGATCAGCAACTCACGGGCATTTTTAAGGATTAACAACACAATCGCATCCAGCTCCATAAGACCGACATGCCGTACATTTTCCGGCATGCCCAGATACCAGATATTTTCCTTAACCGATTGCCTACGGAAAACGGCATAACTTGAAGCCACCTCGGCCACATAGCGCCGTGAGGCATTAAGAAAACGCCGCAGACCATTCTGCAGGGTAATGCCCTGACCGATTTCGGCCAACACGCCATCAGTCGGGACCCGATCACTGAGCCAGTCTCGGATACGTGCAGCCCGGCTGTTTTTTGGCACACTCTTTTTCAGAAATTTGTAGCGCGATAAATTCCGGATACTAATGCTGTAGATCCTCGCAGCCTTCTGGATGTCTGTCTGACTTTGCGGGGTAACCTCTTCCATTTCGTCATCATCAAACTGATCATCCTCTTCCTCCTCATCCTGATCGAAAGCCTCAAGATGACGCGACAGTTCGTGCAGAAACTGCTTGTTGCGATTGAATTGCAGGGTCAATTGTTCCCTGATTTTTTTATCGGTTTGCCCTTTGCTGGCGGCAAGCGCACCCGCAATCCTTGAATCGATCCCGGCCAGGCCAGCGTAAATTGCGATAAGTGTATCGGGTTTTGCCTTTTTCAGGATGCCCTCGATTTCCGCGATCAAACCCTTGCCTTCAGCTGAACCTGCGGAGGCGGCAATCGCGATACCCTGCGTCAACTGGCCGAGGACACGTTTGCGATGAAATACCGCAAAGGCATCAAACCATGCGCGTGGATCATCATTAACAGCTATCTTCAATACGTACATTTCCGCCTTCGGAATATACCGGCCGTTCGTGGAGTTGGACTTGAGTATGCCCAGGACATCCCTTGCCAGATAATTACGGTGTGATTCCCAGGTCTTGATCCGATTAGCCGGTGCGGGTATCTTCTCACGACTGAAGGCCTCCTTGACGTAGTGCATCAGCAGTTTAGACGGCGTGAAGACCAGCCAGCTTTCGTTGTGCGGGAGACGGGCAGCATCATTGACCGCAAGTTTCCTGTCCGCTTCTTCCAGGTTTTCTATATCTAGTTTTTGCCCGAGGCGTTTGATTAGTGTTGTAGTCTTGCCGGTTCCCGGCGGCCCCAGGATCATCAACTGGCTATCGATGGGCAAACGGAAGATTTCATCCTGAAACTCGTCTAGAATTGGCTGATCACGCAATGCCATCGCCGTACGCAAACGATGGGCGAGCCCCCCCGATATGCCTGCTGTCTCGATTTCCCCTGACAATAGTTTTTCCAGATCATCCCCGGCAGCAACCTCTTCTCTCTCGAGCAGATCACGCAAGGAGTCAATACTGTAAGTACCGAGTGTTTTATGCTGAAAATCGTTGTATCTGGAGTCCCAGCCTGTATCGTCCCGGGCTGCATGGAAAATGATCCTTTCCAGAATAAAAAAGGTGATGGGCTTTTCATCGACACTGATCGTTATTTCGTCCCCTGCGCGTCGGGAAGCAAGTTTACCGATATTAGAATGATAACTGGCGAGGGGTTTCTTGCTGGATAAAAGTATTGATGTCGTTCTGGAGATATAGTAAGTTCTGACTTTTCCCGCATCATCTTTGGCAACCACGCGTGATATTGCCGGTTCATGGACCAAAGATTGATATCCCTCTCGGGTGGCCGCACTGATATCATAGATATTGTCTACGGCACGGGTATCGGTAAAGGTGTTGGATTTTACTAGGCTTTCTGGCGAACCACCCCTGGCCCCGTCCAGCATTCTGGCGGCAGTATCCGCAATCTCCGCAAAGGTATCGAGTGACTCCCCCGCAAGCTGCTTCAGATGTTCCTGAATTTCCATAACACAAACCCCCCCTTTCTTCTTGTTTATACCCCGGGATTTATACAATACTCATTTGCTGCTGGTTAAATCGCTGCTTAAACAGCAACCCATCATCCGAACTCGGATCCAGTCTCAGGCAGATATAATCTGCATCAATAATGGCCTGTGGCGGTGGTGTCTGAAGTGGCTCCCTTTACATGGGCAACCTGAGATTAATGTAAGCCCTGACATGCTGGATTATTCAAGCTCAGGCGGCTTGAGAAATTGTTAGGTATTGATAGTACACTGCATCCGGTGTCAAATCATCCAGACCCTGATGAAACCGCCCCTGGTTATACCAGTCAAACCACTGCACTAAACTTAGCTTTACCTCCTTCAGATTGCCAAATGCCCGGGTGTACAGAGGCTCATACTTCACGGTACGCCATAACCGTTCAACGAAAATATTATCACGATAGCAACCTTTGCCATCCATGCTGATCTGGATGTGATTGTCCTTCAGCATGTCTGTAAATATCTCACTGGTGTACTGGGCACCCTGGTCGGTGTTGACTATCTGGGGACAACCATAGTCCTGAATAGCGGCCTTTAGAGCCTGGACACAATAAGTCTGCCTCCATCGTATTGGACAGCCGCCAACTGAGTACCTTGCGGGAATACCCATCCGAAGATGACGACCAGATACGCAAAGCCTGTCTCCATCGGCACATAGGTAATATCCGATTAGCACCATAACAAACCATCTCCTTACTATTGCCACCACCCCCGAAATAACCCACTAAGACTCCTGTAAAGCATGTGGCCTTCTTTAATTTGAACGGAGTATGGGTTTTTTTTGGTTGCCCCTGCCAAATGAAGCCAAATAGTGGAATGGCAATGCTACTGTCCTACTTACAACCCCCTTTTTCATACTGGCATACTGCTGTTCGCCCCTTTTTGCATCGTGCAATTGATTGCACGCCCATAGAATTTACTTGAGGTTCTATTCATAACTATTCAGTTCTACTCAACTATACAGGGATGTCTATGACCTTCCCCCGAAAAATCGTCTTCCAAGGGTGACATAGAATATCACTAGCTAAGAATACACGACCGGGTTCAAAGAGCTGGCGGTGAAGTAAGCCCAGGCTGGTCAAACGATAGGCGCGGTGGCAAAGGACTTGGGGCCAATTGATCAAACCCTGCGTAACTGGGTCAAGGCAGCCGAAGCTGGCAACACTCGGCGTTAGGCTATTTGTCGCCAATGCACTATCTGGATGAATGGCCCAACACTCAACAACAGGAAAAACTGGTAGCATGAAACCCACCCCTTGGGAGACGAAAAACAGAGGGAGGGTCAGTTGGAAAGATCCCTCGAAAACATGTTCCAGTCTGTCCCCCGACTAAACATAACACTTGATTTCACCCTGAACCTGAGACATCCTTAGCGCCAGAAATGCTGTTATATCTGCTTCACCACGATGGGGGAAATGATGATAAAACAGGTAGCGTTGTTTGCAGGGTCGTTTAGGCTCCGTTATTCCAACCTAAGCCGTTGTTTTAATTACAACCCACTTTTTTATACACCCGAAATGCTCCGTCGTCAAAGAGCAATTAGGGTGCCTATATCTAGTTGGGTGCTACCAATAAGGAAGGCTTTATGAACATTCAACGATTGTCTGCCTCATCAGCACTTCTCGTAATTTTCCTCAGTGGGTGTGCGACCACACAACCAATACCTGAGCGGTCCCAGCCGCAGAGTTCAGGGTTCGGTATTGAGGTATCGCTGAAGTCGCCCATGGGTATATTCAGCTCCAAACCGGACCAAGTTTACTTTGTCAAGATTGACGGCGGTGGCATCCTTCTTCAGCAAGAAATAATTAGTTCCAACTATAGCAAAGATGGCCGGGCTTACCTCCTAAATGCTCTACCCGGAACCTATGTGGCCGTTGCTGCATTCTTCTTCTCCTACCAACTGGCACCAGGTGGGCAGAACAATAAAACCTTCACCACGTATTTTTCCAAGGAGCTTGTTGAGCTTACAAAGGTGACAGTCCGAGCAAATGATTTCATCTTCATGGGCAGTTATGTGGTGGATCAGTCGAGGGGGTTTGATGAGGCAGACGGGGTCCAGGTTCACTATAAGAACGTTATCGCACCCTTTGCCACAACAAGTACAATCCTTATGGTCCTAAGTGGAGACGAACACTACCGCGGCACTCTTATTGAACGCAAGAACGATGAACTGAGCCGCAACGAATTCTTCCAACGCGCCAAGGAAGATTTGGCAGGTAGCGCATGGGCAGAACGGCTTAGGTAAATTCCGTTGTGGAAACTGACCGCACCCAACCCGGCGCTCAAGCGGGACGCCGCAAAAGCGCGGTGCCCCTTAGCTTTACGTTATGCGTTGTATTTTGGCGTGTATAGGGTACTGACCTTCCCTCTGTTTTTCGTCTTCCAAGGGATGGGTTTCATGCTACCAGTTTTTCTTGCGTTTCCAGCGTATGCACCTGTTCATACAGCGTAGTCGAACGCCCTTGCGTCGCCATGGCTGCTCGCAACACATAATGCTGCTTGTATTCATCCATGTCTGACCAGTCAATCAAGATCACCGGACGGCTCTGGGGCGCTATGAGTTGATGCGCCAGGCTTCGGTATATACCCGGCCACTCTGTGTGCAGATGCGTATTCGAAAACAACCTGTCCACACGTTTGATATTGTGTTTATGACTCGTCTGACCTGGTATCGACCGGCCCAGATCCGTCACCGTCAACCGCTGCACAATCAACCCACCCGGTACTACCGCTGCCAGCGAGCCCTGCCGGATTTTATGCATACTGGAGCATGTAATTTCTATCCATTGATGTAACACTACTTGTGCCTGCATGGTGATAACCTCGCTGAACATGATTTCGTCATCTGATCAGATCGAAATTCATCATCTAGGTTCACTAAGTTATCTCCTGATTTTTATAACTGCTTGTTTTTGATCACCTTTTTATCTAAATTCAGGGGGATACCTCAGGGTCAGGTACCTTTAATTCAGGTCCCGCAGCTATAAATATAAAATTAGGAAATAGGGGTCCAGTCTTTCGGATGTTATCTTGATTCGAGCGAAGGCTCCCGCAGCACTTCGGCATGGATCAGTGCGAGCGCTAAAAAAATATTGTACAAACGTGGCATAATATCAACATGCTTAAATTTCTCAAAAAAATAGGGAAAATCGTTCTGTGGATTATTGGTATTTTTATTGTCGCTCATTTCATTTTCGCACTCATTGTACGGCCGTCGCTTACTCGTGACTGGACGCCCGACCAGCAAGTCCTCTCACATTCAGAGTTTAGCGGCAACAAAGTCGCCATCACCAACATCCGCAATATCAACTACCGCACCACGAGCGACTATGATGTTCGCTATTATGACAAGACGTTTGACTTGGATAAGCTCGAGTCGGTCTGGTTCGTGGTAGAGCCATTTTCAGGGCATGGGTTTGGCGCCGCGCATACGCTCCTCTCGTTTGGCTTCGAGGGCGGGGAGTATGTTTCAATATCAGTAGAGATTAGAAAAGAAAAAGGTGAATCGTTTGGAGTATTCAAGGGGTTGGTCCGTCAATACGAAGTCGTGTATGTGGTGGCAGACGAGCAGGACGTGCTCAAGCTCCGTTCAAACTATCGCAAAGACAAGGTGTTCCTATATCCCGCAAAGACCACGAAGGAGAACATGCGCAAGATTTTTGTTTCTATGCTTACGCGGGCCAATAAACTTGCCGTAGGGCCAGAGTTTTACAACACACTCACAAACACCTGCACTACAAACATTGTTTCTCATGTGAATGAAATAGTGAAGGGGAGGGTTCCGCTCAGCTACAAGGTGTTGATGCCCGCCTACTCTGATGAGCTCGCGCAAAAAGTAGGACTCATTGATAATTCGATTCCGCTTGATGAGTTGCGCGCAAAATATTTGATCAATGACCGCGCTCTCAAATATGCCAACGACCCAAAGTGGTCACAGCGAATACGGGAGTAAAAGGATCAGGGCACGCAACTGTATTACCTAAACAACTCTAGAAATTTTAGCGGGTCGATGGAAATTTTGTTGATTTTGGTGTTATAAGGGGTCTGACCCTGACCAATCCCCACGAATAATATAAAAGATTCGATCTAAAACAACGCGTTAACCAGTTTTAATTATTAAAAGATGAACCTGCACGATGAATATCGATCTGATCAGATAACGAAATCCACTACAGAGGGGTCATCACCATGCAGGCCAGGAAAATGTTACACCAAATGCTACGTAAAAACTGCCCACAAATTCACGATATTCGATTAACCGCACTGCTGGATGGCGTTGAATCACTGGTGTATGGTCAAACCCTGACGGTCACTGGATTAGGACGTTCTTCCTTACGTGATATTAGTATGAAGCACAGTATTAAACAGAGTGACCGATTAATTGGTAATACCCATTTATATGGCGAACGGTTTATCATTTATCAAACCGTTGCGCAGAGATTAATTAGCAACAATGCGCAACCCATCATCTTGGTGGATTGGTCAGATTATACCTATGACCGAAGCCAACTCCTATTACGTGCATCGGTTCCTGTTGGCGGTCGCGCCTTAACCCTCTATGAAGAAGTCCATCCCCTCAAGGCGTATGGAAACGCTCGGATACAGAAAGCCTTTCTCAAGACATTACAACAGATACTGCCGCCTGGCTGCCTGCCGATTATCATCACTGATGCGGGGTTTACCGGCCCCTGGTTCCAGGCGGTAGAGAAATTAGGCTGGGATTATATT
>JBCKWF010000038.1:0-15344 GCA_038922895.1 Gammaproteobacteria bacterium | reverse complement strand
GACACCTGCCCTAAAAAGATGAGCAGATATTTGGGGATGCAGTGGAGAAAAAGATGCACCAGAAGAGCAGTAGCCATCATCTCTTCAGAATACGTTGGCAACTGGTATGAATGCGGTAATCTTGAGGAAAATGGCCGCAGTATGCTGGCATTTAGCTGATTTTATAATTGCTAATATGTAAAATATATGATTCACTATAGCAATTAGTGAATCATATATTTTACACAAATGAAGAAATTTGAGACCCCAACGCGAGTTAAAACGCGCATGAAAGCGCTGGGCGGGCTGATCCGTGCTGTACGCCGCGATCGAGGCTTTACGCAAGCGCAGTTGGCGGAACGCACCGGGACCTCCCGGCCGACGATTAACCGTATTGAAAGCGGTAAGCCGAATGTGATCTGGGGTACCGTCATGACAGTTTGTTGGATATTGGATATTCCGACCGATCCGGATTTGATAGACCCTGAAAATCGGGCAAGCTTGCGAATAGTGAATTCAACCGTGCAACGAGTCCGCACTAAAAGACGGATAGACGATGATTTTTAAGCCAGGACATACTGAAACCTTCGTCTGGTTCTGGTTACCGGGCGCGATCGAGCCGGTAATTTGTGGAAAAGTTATTGCTGACGGGGATACACCAACCAGTGTGCATCGGTTTGTGTATGGTCGTTCATATCGGGAACTGGACGATGCCATCCCGTTGTTACCGCATGACTTACCGGTAATAGCGGACGAGCAGACCACCCGGCGAGGCATACAGGCTGTCTTCCGGGATGCCACACCGGATGCATGGGGCAGAAGGGTATTAATGTATAAACTCCAGATGTCTGCTGCACAGGGTGAGGCAGAATTGACGGAGATCGATTACTTGCTGGCAGGGGGACAGGGTGTGGGTGCATTGCATTTTCAGACCACGACCGAGGCCTGGCAGCCAAAACATAAAAGTCTTACCCGTCTGGAAGACATGCTGACCGCTGCCGAGGCAGTTGAGAAGAATACTCCATTACCGCCCGAGTTGGAGGAGGCGTTAATCCATGGCACCAGTATCGGTGGTGCCAGGCCCAAGGCATTAATCCAGAGAGAGAATGGACAGCCGGCAATCGCCAAATTCAGTTCCAGCACAGATACCTTCCCCATGGTCAGGTTGGAGGCACTGGCGATGTCGCTGGCCCGGGAGGCAGGTATCAATACAGTTCAGAATGAGCGCTTATCAGTTATGAATAAGGATGTATTGCTGGTTAATCGTTTTGATCGCGATGATGGTCCATCCAGGCGTCATTTTTTCAGTGCGCTGACCGCACTGGAACTTGATGAGATGGAGGCCCGTTATGCCAGCTACCCGGATCTGGCTGAGTATCTGCGCCGATATGCGGATGAGCCGTTGGCCCAGTGCAAGGAACTGTACCAGAGGATGATCTTTAATATCCTCATTGGCAATACTGATGATCATGCAAAGAACCATGCCTTGTTTTGGGATGGCGAGTTTGTAAGGCTGACACCGGCCTACGACATTTGCATCATGCCACGCACCGGGATGACAGCCAGCCAGGCGATGGACGTGGGAGAGCAGGGCAAACAGGCTACACTGGCGAATGCCCTGTCCAGTTGCCGCCGTTTTGGCCTGAGCCAGAACGAGGCAAGACAAATGATTGCAGAAATGGAAGCCAATATCCGGCAGCATTGGCAGGATGCTTGTAAGCAAGCCGAATTGCCGGAAAAGCTGGCAGAAAACCTGTGGCAGCGTGCAGTATTGTCTCCGGCGATATTTGAGAATTAGAAGTAACCTATATTCGGGGCATCGCTCCTGCAATGTGATGTGTCATATAAAGGAACGACCTCGAAAGAGGTAAGCTGGCATGGGGAGGAGAAACGATTTTGTCAAAGGCCGTGAGCCTCTCGGGACGCATCCCGAGCCATGTCCCGAGCGTAGCCGAGGGAGCAGTCGACGCCTACATGGATGCAGGCGGTACGATTCCAGGGATGGAATCGGTAGAGTCGGGACGCCTACACGGATGTAGGCGGTAGAAAACGTCCGGAACAAGTTTTCGAACGGAGACCGGGAAAATGTCTGGGACACGTTTTCAAAGGATCTTTACCACTACCTGTTTGCCAGCCATTCCTTGAATGAAACCTGACTTTCCGCTGAAGGTTTTCCCGCCAGCAAGCCTTCAACACTGATATCTTCGTCCAGGTCTTGCCAGTGTATACCCTGACCTTTGCCGATAATTCTCCAATTGATCCGCTCTTCCTTCCTGGCATGGGACAACCTGGGGTACCAGTCCAGAGGAACAGAAATGGTGCGGCCATCACTCAACTCAACGCTCAACGTATCCTCGGTAACTGCTACATCTACAGCATCCGGAATTTCATGTTCAACGGCTGAAGTACTCATTCCAGGCCTCCACAATTTCTGATTGGTGTACTTTTATTACCCTTAATATACGAGCAATTTCAGGTCGACGAAAGCCCCCACTACTCTGCAACCGTACAGGATCAATCCAGAACTTTGCAATATTAGTATCCCGTTCAACATGTACATGAACAGGTTCTTCTCCGTTAATCGCGCAGTTGGCAGGCAACATTGCCTGTAATGCTTGTAGAAAAACCAGGAGTGTTTTAGGTTTCTCCTTGGTCTTCACAGTATGGACTTCTTCGTAGAGTGTGATAGCGCGCCCATTCACCGGGATAGAAGCACGCAGCAGATAATGACGCCCAAATGCATCCATATCCGACCAGTCAACGATGATGACAGGACGTTGTTGGTGTCCTATTAAAAACCGGGTAACAGCGGCATACACATCAACCCGTTCTGAATGCAAATGGGGGTTCGACAACAATCTGTCTGCACGTTTGATACAGTGTTTTTGTTTTGCATGGCTGTGTATCGAACGACCTAAATCCGTCACTGTTAAGCGTGTGCCGAATAATGCCGCCAACACGTTCTCTGCAAGTGATTCACGTCGGGTTTTGTGCATCCATACACAGGTATTCATCAACAATTTATGTAATACTTTATTGGCCTGCATGGTGATAACCTCGCGGAACTTGGTTGCGTCACCAGATCAGATCGAAATTCATCATGCAGGTTCATTTAACTTGTTGTTTTAGATCGGATTTTTACTAAGATTCGTGGGATACCTCAGGGTTAAACCCGCTAAATTAAAGTGAGCAATCAGGAAAATCCATGTGCAGATGCAACAAAACCGTTGTTATATGCAGCTAAGTCAGGAAAATAGTGGTTTTCCGGCGCAGAATGGGATAGTGTGGATCCATTAGTAGTTTTTTGTAGCGGTTACAGGTAGTACCTCGTTGTAAATGAGTAGGCCTTCCCGTAACACTTTGTACACAATTTGCATACTAATATCATAGTTCTATTAATTTATTAACGAGGTAACACCAGCATGGCTACAGGTACAGTAAAGTGGTTTAACGACAGCAAGGGTTTTGGATTCATTACACCGTCTGATGGCAGCGCCGATGTATTCGTACATCACACTGCAATCAAGGCAGAAGGATTCAAATCTCTGGCAGAAGGCGCAAAAGTCACTTATGACACAGAAAAAGGTCCGAAAGGCCCGAGCGCGATTAACGTCGTAGCCCAGTAATCAATAACAGACAGCTGGTCTGTCTGAATAGCGGGACGTGAGTGAAAACTCCCGTCCCGTTTTTTTTGTCTGTAACCTGTAAATGTATGCCCCTGGATGACGAGATAACTATTGCAACATCTTGACTACCAGTCGTCATTCCCGCGAAACAGGCTGTGTGAAAACAGAAAATTTTTCTGGTTCGTAAAATATTTTCCCCACATTGAAATTAAAAATTCGATTTAGTTTTTACACAGCCTGTTTCGCGGGAATGACGGAATACTCATCGTATCATCCTGAAATTACACATTCCCCCTTACTCCTCACCCCTTACTCCTCACCCGACTCTCTCAACTATCAGGCTTGAGCCGTTGATGGCAATGACCTTGACCCTGGAGCCGGCAGCCATGTCTTTGCCTTCGATGCGCCAGGAACCATCATCCACCTGGACCCGGCCGGTACCGTCGACGATAGCCTCGTCCAGGGTAAACAACCGGCCCACATATTGTTCGCCACGCCGGTTAAGCATGGGTTGATCACTGACCATGGCGCCACGCCGGTGCAGATATTTACGGCCCGCCAGCACAGAGACGATAGACAGGGTAGCAAACAACAACGACTGTACCTGCCAGCTCATGTCCGGGATAATCAGGAGGACAAAGCCAACGATGGTCGCCGCTACACCGCACCAGATAAAGAACGCCGCCGGGGCAAACAGCTCGATAGACATCAGGATCAGCGCCAGTATCCACCAATGCCAGAACACAAGACTGGACATAGTCATGGTTTATCCCTTGTTCTTGTTAGCATCGTTGGTTTTCAGCACTTCCTTGGCAATCTCGGCGATCCCGGCCAGCGAGCCAATCACACCGATGGCGTCTAAAGGCAACATAAGCAACTTCTGGTTGGGTGACATGGCGATATCACGCAATGCCGACACGTATTTCTGTGCGATGAAATAGTTAATCGCGTTGATGTTGCCTTCCGCTATTGCAGTTGAAACCATGCGCGTCGCATTCGCCTCGGCTTCAGCCTCGCGCTCCCTCGCCTCAGCGTCCCGGAATGCCGCTTCGCGGCGTCCCTCAGCTCCAAGAATGGCGGCCCGTTTCGCACCTTCTGCACGCTGGATATCGGATTCGCGTACCGCTTCGGCATCCAGGATGGTCGCACGCTTATCCCTTTCCGCCTTCATCTGTCTTGCCATCGAATCAACCAGGTCCTTCGGCGGAGAAATGTCCTTAATCTCGATGCGGGTAACCTTGATTCCCCAGGGTGAAGTGGCTTCATCGACCACGGTCAACAGTCGCGCATTGATTGAATCACGTTGTGACAATAATTCGTCGAGCACCATCGAACCCATCACCGTGCGGATATTCGTCATCACCAGGTTTAAGGTAGCGTGCTCCAGCCGGCTGACTTCATAGGTCGCCTTGGCGGCATCCAGTACCTGAAAAAATATCACTCCATCTACGCGGACCATCGCATTGTCCTTCGTAATGACTTCCTGCGATGGCACGTCGAGCACCTGTTCCATCATGTTCATGTTCGCACCAACTGCATCGATATACGGAATGATCAAATTCAGACCAGGACGCAGTGTGTGCGTATATTTACCGAATCGCTCGACCGTATACTCCCTGCCCTGGGAAACAATCTGGACACTCTTGAGTACAGTCATTACGGCAAAAAACAGGACTACCAATACAAAGATTGTGAAAGTTTCCATAAACACCTCTGGTTTATTATTGTTACCTTAGATTACTTTGCCTGTCCAAAGGACAGCAAGTCCCGATAATACTCCCCTTTTGACTGATTATATTATGCCGGCCATGAATTACCGTCATATTTCATACTGCCTTGATTTTAAACGAAACTGCGGGATGGATTGTTGTTATCAGGGTTGAGCCATGGATGGCAATGAGCTTGACCCTCCCCGATCTGTTTTCTTATCTCTACATCATATTAGTCACGGCGCGCTCAAAAACCAACTGCAACACCTTGGAGGGGTTAAGGTGTTGCGATGGAGAAATCAGAAAAGCATTACACGCAGTTGGCGGAAGGAAGGCTTCACCGGCGGCTGACCATCAATCTGACCCACGAGCTGCACAAGAAGCTGAAGCAGGCGGCGCTGGATGCCGACTGCACCGCTACCAACATTGTTGAAAAGATGCTGCTGGCAAAGCTGGGCTAAGTCTGCCCGTTACGAGTAACATGACACCATCATGGCAAAGACCAACAGCACACGGCAGGCAGAGTTCAGGGCGCGAATGCGCGAGGAAGGCAAGCATGACCTTCCCTCTGTTTTTCGTCTTCCAAGGGATGGGTTTCATGCTACCAGTTTTTCCTGTTGAAAGAGTGTTGAGCCATGCATCCAGATATTGCATTGGCGACGACTCGCCTAACCTCGAGGGTTGCCGTTTTCGGTTGTAGAATACCTCGATGTATTCAAAAACCAGGTTCGTCAGTAAAAACTGTGGGCGAGCTTTGGCTCGAGCAGTTTGCCAAGCACATGATAAAGTGAGATTGCTGTTATTCTAAACGTCCTGAAACCGTAAGCTTTTCTCATAGTGACTTTGGCTTGGTTGTTCAAGCCCTCCACGATGCCGCTGGAGAACGCCTTTTTTGCCCGGAAATAATTGAGCAGAAGTTCCCGGTGCGAGCGTACCGTATGGACGAACTTCTGCATCGGCTCAATACGTGAACGCATCACTTGGGTACACCACTGATCGAGGAACTTGCCAGCCCAAGTCGGCGAGTCATAGGTCCAGAAATGCTGGAACTCTTCTTGCAACAGGTAGGCTCGAACGCTTTGCAGGTTATAACGCAGCACATCGCGCAGCCCGATGCGCTGATTATCGGTCAGGTTCTTGGGGCGCTTGAGCAAGCACCAGCGGGATTTCTTGAGGACCGGTTCATAGCCGTCCTGAACCAGCCGTCGCGTCTCACCAGCCCGCACCTCGTCAATGGCCAGGTTCATCTTCGCCACAACCTGGAAGCGGTCCAGGATGTTCAGGGCATTTACGCAATGCTTCTCGATCATCTTCAAATAAGGCTTCCACATATCCGCACAGACGAACTCGATCTTTGCGGCCAGCTCCTTGCCGATCAGGGTGAAGAACTTCTCGAAGCTCGCCTCCGTGCGTTCCCGGCCCACCCACAGCAGGCGCACGCAGCGAGCTTCGATCTGATAGACCAGCGTCAGGTAATTGTGCCCGCGCCCATACGCGATCTCGTCCACGCCGATGGCGCGGGACGGGCCGAGTTGCCGGTGCTCCAGCCCCCACTGCACGACGTATTCCACCGCATGGCAGACCTTCTCCCAGCTGGTATGGAAGCTACGCGCGGTCTGAAGCCAGGAGAGCTGCTTCGCGAAGTAGCGCCAAATAGAGCATGTAGGCGCGGGTCAGGGTGTGCTTGCCGATGCCCCATGGCACTTCTTCCACCTTGACCCCGCAGGGCAGGGGCCGTGCATTCCACCCGCCTCATGCTGTACAGTAATACCACGGCGAAGCCCCAGATCGGGATGAACTCGAAGCGCCGCTCCGACAGGGAGTCGTAGCCCCGCGCGGGTTTGCCGCAAGCCGAGCAGTGTGGCTTAGAACCGCGTCGGGGACGGACATCAATCTCGATGGTCTTGGTGGTTGCAGCCGGGCGCCTGCATAGACAAAGCCGGGAAAGCGGTGACAGGCATTGAGTAAACGGGTCAATAACATGGGCGGCACACCCAACAAAGTTAACAGGTCTTCCATTATCCCAGCAAACGCTGCAGGCGCACTTGATCGCCTCTGCCCGGACTTGGCGGAATCGCCACTATCCTGGCAGATTGAAGAAAACGATGTGGCCATTGGCCGGTGTATTCTCGAAACCCTCAAACCCTTTCTGCATGATCTGTTACGCCAACAACTTGCCGACAGAACCTTGTCCCGACACCGCGACCATCTATGGATGCTCGGTGGCGAGATCATCCGACGCAGTCACGCGGATGCTGAACTTTGCAAGCAACCGGTAGAGACGCTGCTCTTCAATCTCATCGAGGAAGCAGGCGGCCCACTCATCTGGCCAGGCATCTCCGAGTCAGAATAGAACTGCTTCGATGCCACATGCAGGAAGTTATATCGATTTCTCCAGCAGGGTGAAATCCCTTAAACTACCGTCAGATCACCCATAGATTCCCCCGACGAGCCAAAAACCATGGCCTTTATCTCGTCCCGTGTCTCGAAGTGTTCGCCATACACCCTCTGGTTCTTGAAGCTGCCAAACCAGCCTTCCGTCGGCGCATTGTCCCAACAATTTCCTTTACGGACAATTGAGCAGATCATGCCGTATTAGCGAGCTTGGCCTGGAATGCAAGGCCGGCATACTGGCTGGGGCGTCCCGAGTGATGCAGCAGTCCTGCTGCCGGTTTTCGCCTGAACCACGCCATCGTCAGCGCATCGGTGACGATGGCTGCCGGCATGCCCCTGCCACTACCACCGCCGTGCCTATCTGTGTACCTGTAGTGAGAGAGGCGATATGAGTGACCAGTACGCGCAGGGCACGCCCCGTAAAATTATCGTACTGGTACCAATACCTGACGAGCGCAATACTCTGGCTACAGTTATTGAGAAAAGGGCTACACAACGCATACAGGCCGATCAAATAGATAAGGCAGCGAGGATAGCGAACATGCAGCAGGGTGCGCGGACTGACCTTACCGAAAATTCGGTAATGTTGTCCCAGCCAGACGCCGCAAAAAACCCTAAACGTCTCCACCGACAGCGTGCAGTTTGCAAAAACCGTTACCGAACATGCCGCGCCTGAAATGATCGCTGCTGTAAGAGCATCCTGAGCCGCTACACCGCTATAACGCCTGGTCAATTTACAACCGGCACAGATGGTCAGTTTTCAACCGGCGCCAACAGATTGCTCTCTTTATGATTCATATCAGGGCTTAACAACCTGTCCAGTTTTTGGGTACCACTTCACTTTGCAATATGAGCCTGCTCCCCTGCCAAGTGACGCCACCACCCCCGAAGATCGGCACGAGAGCTGGAATTTGCCGAACCGCAGCACCGAGCCTTATATGCGCGTAACGCAAAAAGTATCAGCTCAACAATGGCAGTCTGATGAAAAGCGCTATGAACAGCGCTTGCTGGAGGCGCTGCACAATCAACAATTCCGCAATATTCAAATTAATTTTGATGGTTCAAGCAGGCTGTCAATCAGCCTTTCCAATGAATTCATACACCCAGCCAGCCGTGCGGTTGGGCGTGCTGTACGCACTGCCTTGCCCCATACGCCGCTGGAAACACAGACGATTCGTATTAGCTATACCGAGACATCTGCCCTATTCAAGACTGACCCTCATCCCCTGGTGACCTATGATTTTAATGATCTGCCGCGTTTGCAGCGTTACCTCGATGGTGAAATTGAATCTTCCGAACTGGCTGACTCTGTCACTGTTAATTATCTGACTCCCTCAGCACGTCAAAGTAATCCGCTTGCACTGTTGAACGAGATTGAGCCTGTCGAGAGTCCGAGCCTCATGGATACTCTACTTCCTGATTCGAGCCCGATTTATCACGTAAAAAATGACTTTGTCAACGCAGCCAGTCACACGGCCGAAACAAGCTGGTTCAAGGCGGGTGCGATGGGTGCCGGCCTGGCATTGAGCGTGGTCACAGATACGCACAACCGGCAAGCAAGGGCGGGTTTTGAAGTTCTTCGACACAAATTCCAGGGATTGACTATGACTGAAAAACGCGGGATACACCAAAAAGTGGCGTTGAAACTCCTATCCTTTTCGCGTTCCTTGATGTCGGGGAAATAGTCGAGCGCCTGGGTGCCGGAAGTCGAGCAGCCCCAACGCATGAGCGCAGGTTCTTTACAGCAGTTTGATCGTTGCCTTGATTGCCGTTGGGGCAGCTTTTTTCATTTGCTCGTCAAACGTAGCGAATTTGCTGGCAGGATGGCTGGAGGCCAGATGCAGCGCATCGGCAAAATCCATTCCGGCTTCGCACCATTGCAACGCTTGGGCAACGACCAGCGATTGTTCAAGTTCGACATTGGGCAACCCGCTCAGTTGACGAAAGGCATGCATCACCATCCCGTGCTCAAGGCGATACAGGCGGCGCAGCACCCATTCGGTTTCAAGTAACACAGTCTTGGGGATAAAGATCGGTTCTTTTTTGAACAGCGCAGCGGCTCGTTTGGTCTGCCTGGCATCGTCGCCGGTCAGCAAGCGCACCAGCACGTTGGTATCAACCGCGACCATGACGCGATTTTATTTCCGCCGTAATAGCTTTATCCATTTCTCCTACGGTATGGGTTTTGCCTGCATATCCCGCGCAGCCAATAACACTATCCAGGGTGGTCGCGGCAAAAGGTTTGAGCGGGCGCAACAATACTCCATCGCCGGTATCCTCTACAACGAATTCAACGCCTGGCTGCCATTGGTTGGCGGCGCGAATGGCTGCAGGAAGAATGACCTGGCCCTTGCTGGATAATTTGGTGGTTTCCATATTCACCTCCTTGGTAAGAAATTAGTAAGACACCTTAAATGAAAACCAGCCAAAAAGCAATTGCCCATCAGCCAGATGAGTGACCAAATTAATCGCCTGGGTAAATAAATATCGTTAGTGAATCGCTTTCTTCGAAAAAGGGCAGCGCCATTTGCAAGGCCAGACACCTGGTCAAATTCCACCGCCTGCCACGCCAACCGTTGACATTACTGCCCAGTAATATTTTTTGAAGACCTGAAAAACCTGGCCAACTTCCACGCATGGCTCATGCCAAAGTAGTAGCCCGCGAACAGCAGCGTAAACGCGTAAAACATCACATATTCCGGCACTGCGTAATACCAGCCGGCCAAGCCGGTCAAACCCATCAAAAATGAAATCAGCATGATCAGCCATACGGCTCCTGCAACAGACAGCCCCGCACGCATAAACACATGATGCAAATGCTCCCTGTCTGCCGAAAACGGGCTGCGCCCCTTCAAGATGCGACGCAACATAGAACTCACCGTATCCATCAACGGAATGGCAAATATCCAAACAACTGCGACAGGGGTAATTATCCGGCTTAAATCAACAGCAAACCACACCAGCGCGAAACCCAACATCATGCTGCCTGCATCCCCCATAAAAATAGACGCTTGCTTACGCCAAGGCGAACGCATATTAAACACCAGAAAACCGAGCACCGCTGCGGCCAGCGTAAAAATTAATGTTGCATGAAGCGCCATGCCAAAAATCAAAGCAATTGAGCCGAACAACCCTAGCACCAACAAAGAAATACCGCCTGCCAGCCCATCTGCCCCATCCATCATGTTGAATGCATTAATTATCCCAACCACGGAAAACACGGTGAATGGAATTGCCCAATCTTGCAGGTTGACACTGCCACTACCGAACAGATTGCCCAAATCCTCCACAATTACGCCACCCCAAGAGGTCATGAGTAACGCGGCCAATATTTGGGCAAAGAACCGGCTGCGCGCACTCAAGCCATTCCAGTCGTCCAGCAAACCAACCAGCACTAAAATAAGCAGCCCGGCAAACAATGCGTAGAATTCAGTAAGCGGTTCCCCATAAGTGAGCACCCCCAACATAAAAGCAACAAACATCGCCATGCCACCGATGACCGGGGGTGCGCCATTATGTTCCTTACGCCCGCCAGGCATATCTATCAATCCCAATCTGGCTGCGGGCCCTCTAAACAGCATAACTACCGCAATGACAACGCAAAAAGAAATCACATAACTAATCACATGAACCCCTGCCCTAAAAGTTTACCTTGCCACCTCTGTGCTGTTCTGAAATCACTTGCATATAGCACTCGATCACACGCCGCTCATCAAATTTGCGTTCCATTTTCTCTCGGCCAGCTCGATCTATCAACTCAAGATCACCCACTGACATCCCTGGTTACACGCCCATGCCTTTATATCAGATCATGCGTGCCAGATGCGCGACAACGGCACCAGCAACATCGACAAAAAGATTGTCGTGAAAATGATTAAACCGAGAGACTCGAAAGAGATTTCAGTCATCAATTTGCGCGTAAAACCTCGGCATTCATGCCGTGGTGCGGTTGCAATGTGAATCCACCAAATCATATATCTATCGATCGATCGATCGCCACGTCGCTATCCGCCACGCTCCGCTCGCGGCTAAAGGCATACTAATACTCGCGATGACGTAATAATTCAGCGCGTCCCCCAGGGTAATTCTGGTCAAACCTTAATGATCGTATCGCTGTAGAGAGCGACCATTGGATCATGAGTGATTAACCGCATTGGTTCAACCAGTGCCTGGGCTACCAGAATGCGGTCGAACGGGTCTTGATGATGTGCAGGCAAATCTTCCACGGCAATAGTATGCTCCACCTCGATGTGTAGAAAGCGATAGCCGGATTCCTGAAAATACCGCACTGCGTCTTTGCTTGAAACGGGCATTTCACCGCGCCCCAACGAATACTTGATCGCAATTTCCCAGACATTCGCCGCGCTTACCCATACAGTCGTCTTCGGCGACTGAATCAGGTCACGGGCTTGCTGCGGCAACTTTTGACTATCTGTAATTGCCCAAAGAGCGATATGCGTATCCAGCAGCAGGTTCAAGATTGAATCTCGCCCATAAACAAGCGAGCCACCTCTCCGTTATGTAAATCGATATCGTCTGGCACAACAAATAATCCTTTGGCTACCCCAATCCGTTTCGCGGACGGAAAAGTATCCATTGGCACCAATTTGGCTACTGGTCGACCGTTTCGGGCAATCACGATTTCGCGCTCTTGACCTTGCTCGACAGCCTCAACCAAGCGAGAAAGAGAGGTTTTGGCTTGCAACATATTGACGATCTTCATGGCATTCTCCTTAAAGTTGCAGGTTAGTCTAGTCTGGCCAACTTGCAATGTCAAATGTTGCAATGTACGAACAAACCTTGGCGTTTTTCCCCAATCTTATGCGCAATGCAGGAAACAACAGGCGCCAGCAACATCGACAGGAAAATTGTCGTAACGAGGATTAGGCCGAGGCTTACCCGGCCCGGTCAGGTTATCAAGAGGGGAGGTCAAGCTCGCTGACTTTTAACCAGATTTTCGGTTGCGCCAGCACCCGGGTCACAAACGCATGACCTTGCTGCAGCCGTTGCTTCAGCTCAACTGTGGAATAAAGCGTTGGGTTGATCGACCGTCCAAGCCGTATTTGCACCGCATCCAGTGCTTGCATCACATCGGCGTAGGTCAGCTTATCGCTAATCAGCATAATGTCGATGTCGCTGCTGGCGGTGTCGCTTTTTTTGGCCACAGAGCCATACACAAACGCAGCCTGGATCTGCTCATCCAGGGGCATTAGTGCCTCACGCAGCGGCGCTGCGACTCCAAAGGTTTTCTGGGCAATGCCACAAAGCTCACTAAAGATGGGGGCATCTGGGTTGGCCTGAAAGTGCTTTTGCCTGCCCCGTTTATGAACGCTCACCAATCCGCTATCCGCAAGGCGCTGCAATTCTCTTTGAACTGCCCCGAACCCTGAGCCAGTCAGTTTAATCAGCTCATTGGCGAAAAAACTGCGTGTCGGCTGGCCGAAGAGATAGCCCAGCACGCGTTGCTGAGTGTTGGAAAAAAGAGCGCTAGCCAAACTGGCATGCGATGCCACACCCGCGCCTAACGCACTAATGGAATCATTCTTTGTACCCATAATGGGCATGTTGGCACCCATATTGGGCATGATCAAGGCTTTAAAAGAAGACACAGGCGGTGGATGGCCAGCAAGTTTTCCAAGGTCATGGTCATTCCCGATCAAGAACATTTTTTTGCCCGCCACAATTCCGCGCAGAAAATTGCGTGAGCTTCCCCCTCGTCATTCCGGCGGTGTCAATTCCACATCCGCGCACCCGCCAAGGGTAGGCCGTGGCTGTAAGCCGTTAAAGCGGCAACAGTACACGCACTCAGCGGATGGTGGATTGCCTGCCTTTGGTGCAGGCCGGAATCCAGCAAAACGAAAACCCCGCGAAGCGGACAAACCATTGGAGAGATCAGGGGTTCCCATATATCAAAACTCGATCAACTTCATGCCACTGCGCTTTGCGTTCGCTGCCAGCGTCCCGTCCAGCGTAGCCATGTGGCTTGCACCCAATTCCAGAGCAACGGCAAGGTGCTGTGAATCCCCAGCACGCAGGCCGTGATCGTGCAGCTTGAGCATTTCCGCAGCCCGCCCGAATGCTTCGCGACTGACTGGGGCAATGCGCAGACCACCGCCTGCCAGCAACTCGAACTCCTTGCGCACCCGCTTTGCCTTGGCCGCGTTGATTTGACCAGTGCGCAGCTTAATCAACAAGGCACTGGAAAATTCTGTCAGCAGCCAATCCGAGCTGGTTGGCGTATCGCGCAGCCCAGCATACCAAGCGGTAACATCCTGCGTGCTTGGCTCAACGATCAACAGCGCAACGATCACGCTGGTATCGACGTAGATCATCAGTAGCGCGCATCTTGCCGCATGGTTTCCACAACTGGCGCAGTCATAGTCATGGAAGCATGCAGCTTGGCAATGCGCGCAAGAAAGGCGGCCTTGTCGAAGGCTCGCTCAGGTGCCAGCGTGATTTCCCCAGCCTGGGTGATGCTGGCCTCCACACTATCCCCCTCTTTCAGACCAATAGCGCGAGTGCATGCTACCGGCAATCGCACCGCCAAGCTATTACCCCATTTTGATATTTGCAGCCTCATCGCACACCTCCGTTTTGTATATCCTTGTAGATACATTACAGACCTACAAGGTTAACGTCAAGCAGCCTTCACACAGCTGTAGGGAGCAAATGAAATGTCCGGTTCTGTAGCACGTAATATGTCCGGTTTAGGGGTGAGAGATGGAAACAGAAACACCGTTAAGCCGGGCGCGTTGGTTACAGGAGACCCGGAAGATGAGATTCGAAGAGGCGTATACAGGCTGGCAGGAAGGGCATTTGACACAAGAGGACGCGGCACGGCTGCTCGGGGTGTGTGAACGTACATTCCGGCGGCAGATTGATCGGTATGATGTTGCGCAACAATTGCGAAAAGTGCGCCTGCTCGTGCAGAAAAACCGGTTGATCAGTCACCGAACCAGCCACTGGTAAGTTTGCGCGTTGCAGTGGATGGGGCGGCCACCAGGCGATAACTTATCGGGCCACCATCAAAAACCTTACCCCATACCCATGACAGCCGCCGCATATGCGGGGGGTCGCTCACCACCAATACCGTATGCCAACCGTTTTTCTCCATCAAGCGACGTGTGTTGACGGCCTCTTCTCAAGTATTGCGGGACTGAACATCGTAATGGATTACTTCGCGGTTTACTCCCCGCTCTACAAGAAATGCAGCCCGCCAGTTCAAATAGTTTAGTCAGTCCCATTTTCAATCCAGGTCAATAGCACACGCGGAGCATAACCGGCAAAGTACAACTTATACGCCTGCTCAATCCGTGCGCCAGAGTCGCCTCCCAGCGCGACAATCAGGTCTGATTTTGTAGGGTTGTCAACCGGCCCGGACACATACCGCCCTGCCTGACTAAAAGCAAAGACCAACAAGGCAAGCCCCAGCACCGTGAACCAAGGCAAACGGCTGGACAACAGGCGTCTGGCTAACCCACGCTTCACCACGTCACTCATACTGCCGGCCCGAGATGGGCGATCGCCCTACCGGCTCGCTCAAGCAATTCACCTGAATAATTCCCGGAAAAACCTGCAATGCCGTACGGCGGTTTCAAGCTCCAAGTGCAAATAACGCAGCGTGATGCTGCTTAAA
>JBCKWF010000037.1:0-15507 GCA_038922895.1 Gammaproteobacteria bacterium | reverse complement strand
TGTTGCCAAACGTACGACCGTGAAAGGACGGGGTATTCGGGCACATTTTGCTGAGAACCGGCTGGAAATACTGAATCATGAACAGACCACTATTGCACCGCCTGATCAGATTTAATCTATACCTGCTAATATCGGCTTGTAGTACAACGCTGTTTGCGTTGTCTACAGACAAGAACCAGGATATAGAAATTGAATCGAATACCGCCAATCTTGATGATACAAAAAACATCAGTATCTACTCAGGAAATGTTGTTGTAGTACAGGGGAGCATGCGTATCACTGGCGACAAAATGACGATCTTCTATACAGACGCTAACGAGCTGGAAAAGATTATCATGGAGGGCAACCCTGCCACGTTCAAACAACTGCCGGACAATAGTTCCGTCTATGATGAAGCCGAGGCGCTGATCATGGAATATTATGAGATCAACAACCTGATTGTGCTGGAGAAAAGTGCGAAGGTAAAACAGGGCGACCGGCGCTTGATTGCAGACCATGTTGAATACGATACCAATCTGAGTCAGGTCCGCGCCAACAGCGATGAGGCGTCACCCGGCGCTTCCACAACCGAAGATACCAGGGTCAAACTGATCATTCCCGGAAAGAAAACCGTACCGGAACCTGCAAACTGATGTGATTGTGACGTTGGCTTTTTGTATAAACAAATCTGGCTGAAATCATGGGAATACTGTCCGCACAACACCTGTCAAAAAAATATCGCCGGCGCGAGGTTGTGCGTGACGTGAGCATTACGGTCAGCGAAGGGGAGATTGTGGGGCTGCTCGGACCAAATGGTGCCGGCAAAACCACCAGCTTTCATATGGTCGTCGGCCTGATTCCCTGCGACAATGGCAATATTTATCTGAACGATCAGGAAATCAGTCATCTGCCGATGGACAAACGCGCCCGGTTGGGACTGGGTTACCTGCCCCAGGAATCTTCCATCTTCCGCAAACTTTCCGTGGAAGATAATATTATGGCAATTCTGGAAACACGGACCGATATACGCGCTGATGACGCGAAACGGCTGTTGGAAGAATTACTGCAGGAGTTTCATATCTCGCATTTAAGGACCAACCTGGGCATGAGCCTTTCCGGCGGCGAACGCAGAAGGGTCGAGATCGCTAGGGCGCTGTCGGTCAATCCGAAATTCCTGTTGCTGGACGAACCGTTTGCAGGAATTGACCCGATTTCAATTGCCGATATCCAGCGTATAATCCAGTATCTAAGCGAGCGGGGCCTCGGGATCCTGATTACCGACCATAACGTCAGGGAGACACTGGGGTCTTGCGACCGCGCCTATATTGTCAATGATGGTCATATTATCGCCGAAGGGACGCCCGAACAGATCCTCGCTAATGAACATGTCAGGGATATTTACCTCGGGAACCAGTTCAGAATGTAAATGAATTTTACTGCCAATCCCGAATATGGCGTAGTTTTTACGTTAAACTAGGCATATGAAGCCTGCACTCCAGTTAAGAATCAGTCAGAGCCTGACCATGACGCCACAGTTGCAACAGGCTATCCGCCTGTTGCAACTTTCGACACTCGAACTGCAGACGGAGGTCCAGAACGCGCTTGATTCCAATATGATGCTGGAAGTCGACGATGGTGACGAGGAAACCCAGGATTATCCGGCTGAGACGCTTACAACCCCGCCGGAAGAAGTTACCGAACTTGAATTGAAAGATGATATCAGCAGCGCCGAGGTGCCGGCAGAATTACCGGGCGAAGATCTGCCGGTCGATACTGCCTGGGACGACATCTTCGACGAAAACATCACTTACAGTTCCGCCGCTACAGTCAGTAACAGCAATTTCTTCGAAAATCAGAAACCCAGAGAGAATACGCTGGCCGAACATCTGCTCTGGCAGCTGAACCTGATACCGATCAGCGATGCCGACAAGGCCATCGCTGTCACGATAATCGATGTGCTGGATCAAGACGGTTATCTATCAACGCCACTGGATGAAATTGTCCCCTTACTGGATGATGAAATTGAAGCCGGACTGGAAGAAGTGGCTGCAGTGCTTCGTCTGATCCAGATGATGGAGCCCACCGGCGTGGGTGCCAGGGACCTGAAAGAGTGCCTTGCCTTGCAACTGGCACAACAAGCCAGGGACACGCCATGGTTGGACAAGGCCAGAGAAGCAGTGGACTACCATATGGATCTACTGGCATCACACGACTATAACCAGCTAATGAAAAAACTGGCGCTGGACAGAAACCAGTTATCGGAAATAATAGCGTTAATACAATCATTGAATCCCCGGCCTGCCAGGCAAATACAGGATGAGGCAATCGAGTATATCGTTCCGGATATTTATGTAAAAAAACTGAACGAGCACTGGCTGGTTGAGCTCAACGCTGACGCCACTCCGCGTCTCAGAATCAATGCTGGCTATGCAAATATGATCAAACGGGCTGACAGCAGCGCGGACAACAATTCACTGAAAGAACATCTGCAGGAGGCCCGCTGGCTGATAAAAAGCCTGCAAAGCCGTAGCGAAACCCTGTTGAAAGTTGCTACTTGCATAATTGAAAGACAGCAACCATTCCTTGAGTACGGTGATCAGGCAATGCGACCACTGGTGCTACACGATATTGCCGAGCAGCTTGGGATGCATGAATCAACTATTTCCAGAGTCACTACCAGGAAATACATGCATACGCCCAGAGGCATATTTGAACTCAAATATTTCTTTTCAAGTCACGTCAATACTGAAGATGGTGGCGCGGCTTCTTCCACAGCGATACGCGCAGTCATCAAAAAACTTGTTGCTGATGAAAACTCGCAGAAACCTCTCAGCGACAACAAGATTGCCAAAATACTGAATGCTCAGGGCATCAAGGTTGCCCGCAGGACTGTGGCCAAATATCGCGAAGCAATGGCAATCCCTCCTTCCAACGAAAGAAAGCAGCTGATCTAAGTTCAACCTGAATACGGAGAATACAATGCAGATAAACATAAGCGGTCATCATCTGGATATCACACCCGCGTTAAGATCCTATGTTCACGAAAAATTTGAGCGTTTGCAGCGTCATTTCGACCATATCACCAACAGTCATGTCATACTGAGCGTTGAGAAGGAAAGGCAAAAAGCGGAGGCCACTATACACGTGAACCGCGGGAATTTATTTGCCGAAGTTGAGCACGCGGACATGTATGCTGCGATCGATATGCTGATAGACAAACTGGATCGCCAGCTGAAAAAACATAAGGAAAAGCTGACCAATCACAAAGGTAACAGTGGCCCGAAGGGACAGGAGTCGGCCTGATTCAGGCTATGAAGCATCTATGCTGACAACAACATTGACAACAACATTAAAGCTGAGAAGTTGCTGCGTCTGATTGCCCGCATGGAACCAATGGACAGGGCAAAATTACTGCACCTGGATCGGCTTGCCGGCAGCTCTACGATCCAGCATATACTTCAGACCGACATACCGGATATCACCTTACTGGTGGCCCCGGGACGTAATCTGGCCATGCTGCTTGAATGTTCGGTACGCAACCAGATCCTGAAAAATCGATATAATGCCCCGGCAGACTTTATTGCCAGGCAACAACAGCTGATAGCCCCGAACCATGACTGAAAATGACAAACACCGACTGATTTTCGTCAGCGGTCTTTCCGGCGCAGGCAAATCCGTTGTGTTACATACATTGGAAGATCTGGATTTCTACTGTATCGATAATTTTCCGATTGGTTTACTTGACAAGCTGTCAGAACAAATCGGTCAGTATCCAAGATTAATTGCGATAGGTATCAACGCCCGCAGCCAGGAGGACAAGATTCCGGATCTGGCAGAGTCTATCAGCCGATTCAAGCAGAGCAATGCTGTCGCCGAACTTATATTTCTCGAGGCGGATAATGATGTGCTGACCAAACGCTACAGCGAAACCAGAAGAAAACACCCTTTTTCAACTACTTTGAATTCACTACGTGACGCGATAGAAAGTGAACATACATTACTAAACCCGCTCGCAGACATTGCAGATTTAAAGATCGATACCAGTCACACAACCATACATGATTTGCGCAAAATCATACATGAAAGAGTGTCAGGACGGAAATCTGCCACGCTATCAATCCAGTTGATATCATTCGGATACAAAAATGGCACGCCACGCGATGCTGATTTTATTTTTGATGTGAGATGTTTACCCAACCCATACTGGAATCAGGGTCTGAGGACCTACTCCGGCAAGGACAGACCGGTCATAGACTATCTTGAACAACAGCCCCTGGTACTGAAAATGACCGGGCAACTCAGCACTTTTCTGACAGAATGGATCCCCTTGTTTGAGGCGGAAAATCGCAGTTATCTGACTATTGCAGTCGGCTGTACGGGCGGGCGGCACCGCTCTGTTTATATCATCAATCAGCTGGCTGATAAAATCCTGGCATCAAACAGACAGGTTATAGTAAGACATCGGGATTTGTAACGGTAGATCATAGTGCAACAAAAGGAAATTACGATAATTAATAAACTCGGGCTGCATGCGCGCGCAGCGGCCAAGCTTGTGCAGACCGCGTCCTCGTTCTCATGTGACATTTTCGTGCTGTATAATAATAAAAAAGTCAGCGGCAAAAGCATTATGGGCATAATGATGCTGGCAGCAGGCAGGGGCGCAAAAATTGAAATCATCACTTCCGGCAGCGACGAACAGCAGGCGATGTCCGCGCTCGAGGCACTTGTGCTGGACCGCTTTGGTGAGAATGAGTAACTAGATTGCGCGGATTACCATGCAAACAGGACCCACTGCGGTGTTACCACATCATCCCCGAGTTTGCTGGTCCTGAACTCCATCATTCCATCTCCGTCCTTGTCTATCATATAATATGGGGTGCCCGTAGACGGGGTTATCTTGACCATATAAAGATTACCATTAAGACGATATTCCTCAACGGTTGAATCTTCTTTCTGTATTATGGTCACTTCTGGTTCGATGGCCTCACCACTTTGTAGTGGTTCAGGGATTTCCGGCGGCGGGGGCACGGCCTCAAGTGGTTGGGTACTATTGTCCTGGGACCATGCAGGGTTGGTCAGGCAAATCAACATCAGAATGTATAGTTCGTATTTCTTCATATATCTTCCAGGTAGCTGGGCCACTTTAGCATCTGTCTTCGCTGCGGTAGCCGCTTCTGCCACAGCCTCATTATAACTTATGATAGCACCGGCTAACCCGGTGTGGATCATATATAATCGCACTGCTGTCCGGTTAATACGCGAATAGATTCAATTGGTTAGACGTGTTGCCCTGCTCTGAAATGTAAGCACTGCCCGCAAAGGCTTTCTGGATGGGCATCTTCTCGAACAGGGTGAGCGAGAAAATCTGTAGCAAAGTGTAAAGTGATGCCTCCAGCTTGAGGCGTTTTTTGACGATGTCGACGAGGACATAAACCGACACGGCGATCCAGATTTGCGACTTCACTGCATTCTCTGAGTTGCCGTAAAACTTCTTGATACGCAAATGCTGCTTGATCCACTTAAAGAACAATTCCACCTGCCAGCGAGTTTTATAGAGCGCGCAGATGGTGGCTGCCGACAAGACGAAATTGTTGGTCAGGAACACCAGCGTCTTGCCGGTGTTGGGGTCTTTGAAGCGGATACGACGCAGATGCTCGGGGTAGTCCTTGCGGCTTGTGATACCGGTGAGCGCAACGGTCTGGTCGCAGATGATGCCTGTACTGCGATCTATCGGAACCGAATAGATACGGCGCAGCCGAGTGTTGGATTTGGTGCGCGTGACAAAGAAGGCTTGCGCCTGATGTATCGTGTAAAGCCTGGAGAAGTCCAGATAGCCCCGATCCATGACGTAGATCGCGCCAGCTTCCAGTACCAGCACATCGAGTACATTCACATCGCCCAGTTTGCCGTCGGAGATGTGGATGAAGCTTACGATGTTGCCGCGCAGGTCGAACAACGTGTGCATCTTCACTGCCGACTTGGTGCTACGAAACAAAGCCCAAGGAAAGAGCGACAGGCACAGGTCGATAGTCGTCGAATCCAGCGCGTAGGTTGTGTTCGCAAGATCGATGCCAAAACTGTCGCCGATGTAGCGCTTCCGGGCTTGGACGATCAGGTGTTGGGCGAACTCCTCATGGATGCGCCAGTCTCGCGACTCGTTGGCATCGGCCAGTGTGGCGCGCTTGATCTCCTGCCGGAATCCCCTGTGGTAAAGCTTGGAAGACTGCGCCAAAAGGCAGACCTCGATGTCACGCAGGCTCTCGCGATAGGTCAGTTGCGCGAAGGCCATCACGCGAAATTGATCGGCGCAGGTGAGCGACTTCACGTAGCGATCGCCATCGCAGTGATCGACAATTCGGTGCAATGTCTTCCATGGCAGGAAGTCCATAAGTTGAGCGAACAGCGTGTTGCCAAGATACATCGGAGCCTCCGGTGGAATAAAAACCGGAAGACTGCAAGATCAACTACTTGCCGTTCAAGTCGGGGACACGCTTTATCGCTCTGGAAGTGCCGTCAATAATGGCTTCCAGCGATTTGACCATTCATTTAACCGGACAGCAGTGATATAATCGTGATTCGGCTAAAATCTTCTTCAGTGACGGTTATCCAGCGAACAGACGGTTATTATGATCCAGCAGACCTTGCTAACCGGGGTTTTGGTTCTGCCTGCTCAAGCCGACCTCACTGGCATTTCAGTATTCGATGAAAAGATCTGCCCGTTAGCGGATGATGGGCAGAAACCTCTTTCTCATTCATAATAGCGATTCTATCCTGCTTAGTGATTCTGATACGTCATGGCAAAACCAACTCTCGTACTCGTTGACGGTTCCTATTATCTGTTCAGGGCCTATCATGCCATGCCGGCGTTCACCAATTCTGCGGGCAAGCCCACCGGCGCAATCTATGGGGTACTAAATATGCTCCGTAAACTCCTTAATGACTACAACCCGGACTATTTTGCGGTTGTGTTCGATGCGAAGGGCAAAAATTTTCGTGACGACTGGTATCCTGAATACAAGGCCAACCGCCCGCCGGTACCCGAGGAATTGACCAGTCAGATCACCCCGCTACATGAGATTATACGTGCGGAAGGCTACCCCTTGCTTATGATCGACAATGTAGAGGCAGATGATGTTATCGCCACACTGGCCAGACACGCCGAGGCACAGGCTGTGCGGACTATTATCTCCACAGGAGACAAGGATCTGGCCCAGATTGTTGATGAAGATATCAATCTTATTAATACGATGACGAACAAGCTGCTCGACCGCGCAGGTGTGATTGAAAAGTTCGGCGTACCGCCGGAACGAATTGTTGATTATCTGACCCTGGTAGGTGATACAGCCGACAACATCCCCGGCGTCCCCAATGTGGGACCGAAAACAGCGGCAAAGTGGATCGTACAATACGGATCGTTGGATGAAGTCATCCGGCATGCAGGACAAATCAGCGGAAAGGTGGGAGAAAACCTGCGTTCCAGTCTCGACCAGTTAAGTCTGAGCAAGCGACTGGTCACCCTGAAGTCGGATCTGGATCTGAATCTGGATTTCAACGATCTTCGTCTTTCGGCACCGGATTATACAACGCTCGCCGCTTGCTACAAGCGCTGGGAATTTAAAACCTGGCTCTCGCAACTACCTGTTAATGGTGGCACGGCGGATACGCGTGATACCAGCGCTGGGGGGACAGTGGCAATAAATAACAACTACACAACAATATTTGATCATGAGACCCTGGACGCCTGGCTTAAGGATCTTGAAGGTGCTGCACTGTTTGCCTTTGATACTGAGACAACCAGCCTAGATTACATGAATGCGGAAATCGTCGGAGTCTCATTTTCCATTGAGCCGGGCAAGGCGGCCTATATTCCTGTCGCGCATAACTATGCGGGGGCCCCGGCCCAGCTCGCGCGCGAAGTGGTACTGGAAAAGTTACGACCACTGCTGTGTTCAGCAGAGATATTTAAGGTCGGACATAATCTGAAGTATGACATGAATGTGCTGGGAAATTACGGCATTGATTTAAACGGGATCAGATATGATTCTATGCTGGAATCCTACGTACTTGACAGTACTGCAAGTCGTCACGACATGGATTCTCTCGCACTGAAATACCTGGATTACCACACTATTCACTTCGAAGATGTTGCAGGCAAGGGTGCAAAACAAGTCTGCTTCGATCAGGTTCCGGTCGAGGCAGCCGCCACCTACGCAGCGGAAGATGCGGACATCACACTCCAGCTGCATAACAAACTCTGGCCCATGCTATCTTCGGTAAATGGTCTAAAACAAGTGTATGAGCAGATAGAGATCCCTCTGCTCAGCATTCTTTCCCGCATGGAACGCACCGGCGTGTTGATTGACGCCAGCATGCTAAAACTGCAAAGCGCCGAACTGGCAGAACGTATGGCAGCCATCGAGACAGAAGCCCAACACATGGCCGGCGAGAAATTCAATATCAGTTCACCCAAACAAATCCAGACTATCCTGTATGAAAAAATGGGGCTGCCGGTACTGGAAAAAACCCCGACCGGCCAGGCCTCGACCGCCGAGTCAGTATTACAGGAACTGGCGATTAAACATGAATTGCCCAGGCTAATCCTCGAATATCGCGGCATGAGTAAATTAAAATCGACTTACGCCGACAAATTGCCTGAACAGATAAATGCCAAGTCGGGCAGGGTGCACACCTCATATCATCAGGCGGTCGCATCGACCGGACGACTTTCCTCGTCGGATCCTAATCTGCAGAATATTCCAATCCGGTCTGCAGAGGGCAGGAAGATACGCCGTGCATTTATTGCGCCTGCCGGATGGGTCCTGGTCGCGGCCGATTATTCACAGATAGAGTTACGGATAATGGCGCATATATCCGGAGATGAAGCGCTGTTGGGGGCGTTCTCGCGTAATGAAGATATACACCAGGCCACTGCAGCAGAAATCTTTGGCATAAGCCCCCGGGACGTCCCGGCCGAACAAAGACGCGCCGCCAAGGCCATAAACTTTGGCCTGATTTATGGCATGTCTGCGTTTGGCCTGGCCCGCCAATTAGGTATTGCCAGGGAAGAAGCCCGCGCCTATGTTGATCGCTACTTTGAGAGGTATCCGGCGGTTAAGGCCTATATGGATCGGACCCGTGTGCGGGCAAAACAGGACGGTTATGTCGAGACAGTCTACAATAGGCGACTATATCTGCCGGAAATCAATTCCCGCAATGCAGCACGACGGCAATATGCGGAAAGAACCGCAATAAACGCCCCAATGCAGGGTACGGCAGCGGATATTATCAAACGTGCGATGATAGACATCGACAGGAACATACTTGCCGGTTCTGATAGCATCAGAATGATTATGCAGGTGCATGATGAACTTGTATTTGAAATAAAAACGGACTCCATTAATAATATGATCCCGGAAATCCGCAAAATCATGACCTCTGTGCCGGAACTGAATGTGCCGATAACGGTCGATATCGGCATCGGCCAGAACTGGGATGAGGCACATTGATTGGATCAGATTTCCCAAAAATTTTTTAGGGTTCAGCCGTTACTATGCTAACATTTAGTATACAAACACTCTGATTTGGAACGTCCCATTCTTTAACATTATCTTAAAACTGTTCAAGACCATCAGGAATTACCCGTGTTGTTAATACCCGCTATCGATATCAAGGACGGAAAATGTGTCCGTCTACGTCAAGGACGCATGGAAGACGAAACTATTTATAGCGATAATCCGCTGGATATGGCTGCAAAATGGATCCAAGAGGGCGCAAAGCGCCTGCATATTGTTGACCTGAATGGTGCGGTCACCGGCAAGCCTGGTAATGCGGACATTATTCATAATATTGCCGAGACCTATCCTGATATTGTCCTGCAAGTCGGCGGCGGAATACGGCATGAAGATACGATCCAGACCTATCTTGATGCCGGTGTAAACTATGTCATTATCGGCACCCGCGCAGTAACGACCCCGCACTTTGTTTCCGACGTCTGTCTTGAGTTCCCCGGACATATTATCGTCGGACTGGATGCGAAGGACGGCAAGCTTGCTACTGAGGGCTGGTCGAAGCTGTCGAATCACGATGTCGTTGATATGGCACGCAGATTTGAGGACGCTGGTGTCGTATCCATCATTTTTACCGATATCGGACGGGATGGGATGATGAACTCCGTCAACCTTGATGCTACCTTGAATCTCTGCCGCCAGATTACGATACCCGTAATTGCCTCTGGTGGAATCGGCAGCATGGACGACATCAAGGCACTCTGCGAAATTGCGGCTGAAGGTATCGAAGGTGCAATAACAGGCAGGGCGATTTATGAGGGCGCCCTGAACTTTGCAAAAGCACAAAAATACGTAAATGAACATAGCAAAAAACACCACTGATTTGCGGGTATGAGCCTGGCAAAAAGGGTTATCCCCTGTCTTGATGTTGATGCCGGTCGGGTTGTAAAAGGAGTCAGGTTTGTTAATATCAGGGACGCTGGCGATCCTGTTGAAGTGGCCCGCCGTTATGACGAACAGGGTGCGGATGAAATAACCTTCCTCGACATTACCGCCAGCAGTGACAATCGTGCCACTATGGTACAACTGGTTGAGGCCGTAGCCAGCCAGGTATTTATTCCACTGACAGTAGGTGGCGGGATACGCACACTTGAAGATATACGGAAAATGCTGATGGCTGGCGCTGATAAGGTCAGCATCAATTCTGCCGCAATTTCTGATCCGGAGTTTGTCAGACTGGCCTCCAGGCAGTTTGGATCTCAATGCATTGTTATTGCAATTGATGCAAAACAGACCGGCGAGGACGAACACAATCCGCGTTGGGAGGTGTTTACCCACGGCGGTCGGCGTAATACCGGTATCGATGCGATAGCCTGGGCAAAACAGGCGGAAATTCTGGGTGCCGGTGAGATTTTGCTGACCAGCATGGATCGCGATGGTACACGGAACGGATTTGATCTGTTGTTGACCAGGGCAATCAGTGATGCCGTTTCTGTTCCCGTTATCGCATCCGGTGGCGTAGGCTGTCTGGAACATCTGGTTGATGGTATTCTCGAGGGCAAGGCCGACGCCGTGCTTGCAGCCAGTATCTTTCATTTCGGCGAGTACACAGTAAATGAAGCAAAATTATTAATGGCGCAACGTGATATATCGGTAAGACTGTAATCACTGACCATGACTACAGAAACCTCCGGCTGGATTAATCAGGTTAACTGGAACGACGACGGTCTGGTTCCTGCCATAGCACAGGACCAGGATACCGGAAAAATACTTACCCACGCATGGATGAACCGGGACGCGTTGACAAAAACGGTAGCGTTAGGTCGCGCCGTATACTGGTCCCGCTCCAGACAGCAACTCTGGTACAAGGGTGAAATTTCAGGTCATGTACAGGAAATACGGGAAGTAAGGCTGGACTGTGATCAGGATACGATACTGTTGCTGGTCAAACAGGTTGGAGGTATAGCCTGCCATACCGGAAGATACAGTTGCTTCTTTACGAAACTGCATGATGGTCGATGGGAACAAGTCGACCCTGTAATCAAGGACCCTGGGCTGATATACGGCCGGCAAAAATAAACCGAACCGGACCTCAAACTATGACAGACACACTCGACAGGATTACCGCCGTACTTGAGGCCCGCAAAAAGGCCGACCCCGAATCTTCATATGTTGCAAGTTTGTATCACCGGGGCACTGATGTCATCCTGAAAAAACTGGGCGAAGAGGCTGCAGAAGTCATAATTGCCGCAAAAAATCAGGATAAACAGGCAGTTATCCATGAAATGGCGGACCTGTGGTTTCATACGCTCGTGCTAATCAGCGCACTTGATTTAAAGTTCCCCGACGTCCTCGCAGAACTTGAAAAAAGATTCGGTGAATCAGGGCTTAAAGAAAAACAGAATCGACGGGAGAAACGGGTATAATCATCTGTCAAAGATAATGGACTGATTTGGAGGTATTTATGGTTTTCAGTATCCCACAATTATTGATAGTTCTATTGATTACTGCCCTGCTTTTCGGCACAAAAAAGATTCGCGGTATAGGCAGCGATCTGGGTTCCGCCCTCAAAGGCTTCAAACAAGCCATGCGGGAAGAGGAGCCCAAGTCCGCCGATACCGAGGCAAACAATCTACAAGGCCAAACGGTTGAAGATGTATCACCGCAAGGCACGGTTAAATCCAAAAAGAGCGATGGGCAGGTTTGACGCCAGGCACAGGTTTACTGCTCATTCTGAACTCTCTGTTGCCTCGCTGTCCCCTCTGAATAATCCAGCGGATTTCACCTGATGTTTGATATCAGCTTCTGGGAGCTCGCCGTAGTTGGTGTCGTTGCACTTCTGGTTGTCGGCCCCGAGAAACTGCCTGTGCTGGTTCGTGACGTAAGCAAATGGGCCAAAAAAATCCGCCGTGTCATCTCCGAAACCCGCTATGAGCTTGAACGCAATTTTGATTTTGAGGAAGAACGGCGCAAGATCAAAAATGAAAACAAAAAATTGCAATCGGCAATAGATGAGCTGGACGAGCTGATGGAGATCGCGCCCGACAAGAACCCGGACAACAATAAGCAAGGTCCGACAGGACAGTCTCCGGCTTCATGACTTCTGATAAAAATACCAAACAGCCGGAAATGGACCATGAACAGCCGTTAATTACACATCTGGCCGAACTGCGTACCAGACTGATTCATAGCATGATCAGTGTAGTGCTGGTCTTTCTTGCGCTTGCACCGTTTTCTACAGAGATATACCACATCATTTCGACCCCGCTGATCAGCAAGCTTCCTGAAGGTACCAGCATGATCGCTACCGAGGTGGCCTCGCCTTTTCTGGTGCCTTTCAAAACGACCATGTATGCGGCCATTTTTATCACCATGCCGTATCTGCTCTACCAGATATGGGCATTTGTCGCGCCAGGACTTTATCTAAACGAAAAACGTTTTGCCATGCCCTTGTTATTTTCCAGCATCATTCTGTTTTATGCAGGCACGGCATTTGCTTTTTTTGTCGTGTTTCCACTAGTGTTCGCCTTCTTTACCTCGGTTACTCCAGAAGGTGTCGCCATGATGACCGATATAGACAAGTATCTGGACTTTGTTCTGAAGATGTTCTTTGCCTTTGGGCTCGCCTTTGAGGTGCCTATCGCCACCATATTGCTGGTAGCCACCGGTATCGTCACTATTGAGGGCCTGCGGGAGAAGCGACCCTATATTATCATTGGCGCCTTTGTAATCGGGATGATCCTGACCCCCCCCCGACGTACTCTCGCAGTTTCTGCTTGCAACGCCGATGCTGATTCTGTTCGAGCTCGGGCTTTACTTAAGTAAATATTTTGTCAAGGACGTGCCAACTGTCGCTGACGAAACTGTTGCAGATTGATTACGGCACTCATTATCCCTGTCGCCAGGGCAGGTGGTGATAACGCCAGCCATTCCGGGTGCCCCGGTGGCCATTGCTATCCAGAGCACCTTCGAATCCCTCCGCAATATTAATTACCCGGGTAAACCCGCTTTCGGCCAATCGGGTTGCAGCAGCCCTGGATCGTTGACCACTGCGACAGAGGGTCAATACGGTCAATGCTTCCGCTGGCTCAGCCTGGCCAGGCAGTGACTGCAGTTGCTGCCTTACCTTCTGCACAAATTCCGGATCAATCTTCCAGTCCGGCAGTTCCTGCCAGGGAACGTTTATAGCGGACTCCGGATGTCCAATATATTCATACTCAAACCTTGAGCGCACGTCCAGCAATACTGCCGATTTGTCAGAGCCAAGTATTTCCCAGGCCTGTAGCGGGCCTACCTCTTTTATTTTCATGCTGGACATAGGTCAGGTTGCGTCCTCGAACCAGTTTGGTCAGTCTTGCTATTATGCCGAATCCGCTCGCTAAATGAAAACCTGCTGACGATCCCGCCCGGGGCGTCACCCACTCATCTCAAACTCAATGGCAGAATTCACTTAAATGTGGTGCAATACGCGTTTATTAATTAATGATAGGCCAACAGGAGACTAACGATGTCGATGGATGACCGGGACGGCGTCATCTGGCTGGACGGCAAAATGCTGCCCTGGCGTGATGCAAAGGTCCATGTACTGACTCATACCCTGCACTATGGTATGGGCGTTTTTGAAGGGATCCGTGCCTACAAAACCGACCAGGGTACTGCGGCATTCAGGCTGGAAGAACATATGAACCGGCTGTTTAATTCTGCGCACATCATGCGTATGGCAATGCCGTTCCAGAAACAAGAGGTTAAACGTGCCGTGCTGGATGTGCTGCGTGGCAACAAGCTTGCCTCTGCCTATATCCGGCCTGTCTGTTTCTATGGCTCCGAGGGTATGGGCCTGCGGGCCGATAATCTGAAGACCCACGTGGCAGTTGCTGCATGGGAGTGGGGTACCTATCTGGGGGCGGAAGCACTGGAAAAGGGTATCCGGATCAAGACTTCGTCCCATACCCGTCATCATGTGAATATATCCATGTGTAAAGCCAAGGCAAACGGACACTATATCAATTCGATGCTGGCCTTCCGGGAGGCGCATGAGGACGGCTATGATGAGGCACTACTGCTTGACGTTGACGGTTATGTTGCTGAAGGTAGCGCGGAAAATATCTTTATCGTCCGTAATGGCATTATCTACACGCCGGATCTGTCCTCTGCGCTGGAGGGAATTACGCGTGACACCATAATCGAGCTTGCGGCCGAGTGTGGTTATACAGTCAGGGAAAAAAGGATCACGCGAGACGAGGTATATATCGCTGATGAAGCCTTCTTCACCGGAACCGCTGCCGAGGTCACTCCGATTCGTGAAGCCGATAACCGCAAGATCGGGACTGGGGCCAGAGGCCCTGTGACCACCAAACTACAGGCCCTGTATCTTGATTGTGTAAACGGCAAACGCAAAGACCGTCTGAACTGGCTGTCCTTAATATAACCAACCCGAGTGACGATAGATGGCTACAACTTTTAAGGGTACGAAAACACCTAACGACAGGGACACCTATGAAATCTCACGACGGGATTTACCGTTGCATTGTCCCCTGCCGGAAATGAGCCTGTGGAATTCACACCCGCGCGTTTACTTGCCCATAGAGAACACCGGCAAGGCCAAATGTCCCTATTGCGGCACCGATTTTATCCTGAAGGAATAAGCGGTTTTAGAATTGAGCGACCAAGTCAAGCCATTAACCATCTGGCGCATTACCGATGGCAGGGCCGGTCATGACACTCAAAGCCTGGGGCTGACAACCGCAATGTCTGTCCTGACGCCATGCCGGATCCACGATATCAAGGTGCCGTCCCGACTTGGCCTCTGGTCAGGCCTGCTCAACCGGGGCTTCAATGCGGGGGAGCCCTTACCGGATCCGGACCTGATTGTCGGGGCAGGACACCAGACCCATCTCGCATTACTGTTTGCGAAGGCAGCGAGAGGTGGCCGGGTCATCGTATTAATGAAACCCTCGCTACCGACCAGCTGGTTTGATCTTTGTTTAATCCCTGAGCATGATAAACCCTCCGCACAGACTAA